>CBFIBI010000025.1:0-29716 GCA_965660725.1 Opitutales bacterium | reverse complement strand
TGGCAAAAGGAATTGGTAAATTACCTAAAGAAGAAAGGCCTTTATTTGATCAAAATTTAAATCGAACTAAAAAAGAGCTTGAAAAGATTTTTGGATCGTCTCTTGCCAAGATAGAAGAAAGTGCCGATCTAAAAGCACTTGGACCCGAGGTTGATCCTACGTTACCTCCTCCATCTGATTTTACAGGTGGAACTCATCCGCTTACAAATACCAAACGGAAAATAGTTTCCATTTTCAGAAAAATAGGCTTTACGGTGAGTGAAGCAACTGAAGGAGAAACTGAGTGGTTTTGTTTCGATGCTTTAAACACCCCGGATGATCACCCTGCAAGAGATGCACAGGATACTTTATTCCTAAAACCAAATGTGATGTGGAATAATGTTAAAAGAAAGAATAAGGAAGCTTATCTTCTTCGAACGCATACTTCATCTGTTCAAATCAGAACTTTATTAAACGAAAATCCTCCTCTGCGGATTATAGCACCTGGAAGATGCTTTAGAAGAGATACTGTAGATGCTACGCACTCTGCAAACTTTCATCAAACCGAGGGCTTATTTATTGATCGAAATGTAACTGTGAGCGACCTCAAGGGAGTTTTGGATTACTTTCTTATAGAGTTATTTGGCGACAAAGTAGAAACCAGATTACGCCCAAGCTTTTTTCCATTCACAGAACCCAGTTTTGAAGTTGATCTTCGTGCTCCTAACATTGGAAAGCTGAGCGACCAGTGGATTGAAATTATGGGTTGTGGCATGGTAGATCCAAAGGTTCTTGAATTAGTTGAACTAAATTCGAACGAATGGACAGGGTTTGCCTTTGGTATTGGAATTGAACGCATTGCTATGCTCCTTCACGGAATAGACGACATTCGTCATTTTTATAATAATGATTATCGTTTTCTGTCACAATTTAACACTCGTTCATGAAGGTAAGCACTGATTGGCTCAAAAACTATGTCGAATTTGATGGTTCGCCCAGTGAACTCGTCGAGACACTACCAATGTTAGGCCTAGAAGTTGAAGAATCTACTGAAGACTCTAAAAACTTGTTGGATAATGTTGTAGTAGGAGAAATCTTACACACAGAACCTCATCCAGAAGCAGAGAGACTTAACGTATGTTCCGTTCAGGTTTCAACAAGCCAAGAACCCGCAAATATTGTTTGCGGTGCAACAAACTTTAAAACTGGTGACCGTGTTCCTGTTGCTCTTCCAGGAGCAAAGCTACCAGGTGGGTTTAAAATAAAAAAATCAAAACTTCGTGGGGTACACTCTGAAGGAATGATGTGCAGTGCAAAAGAACTAAATTTAGGCGATGATGACAAAGGATTGTTGATTCTTCCAGAGAGTTCGCAAGTTGGTACTCAAATTACAGATCTTTTCCAAGGCGATTCAATTTTGGAATTGGAAATTACTGCAAATCGAGGCGATTGCTTAAGCCATATTGGAGTGGCACGAGAAATTGCAGCTTACTACGACAAAAAACTTATTCTGCCTGAAGTTCACATTGAATTGCCAGATTGTGAAAAACCTTCAGATCAAAATTTGATCAGCACACTTTCCGTGGAATCTAATAATTGCCCGTATTATACCATCTGTGCTATTAAAGGAGTCAAAATTGCTCCCAGTCCTGACTGGCTCGCTCAAAGACTCGAAGCAGTTGGTCTGCGTTCAATTAATAATGTGGTGGATATCACCAATTTTGTTCTATTGGAAACCGGACAGCCTCTCCATGCATTTGACGCTAACAAAATTGAGGGTAAATCAATTCGTGTTCGTCAGGCATTAAATGGTGAAAAAATGACCACACTCGACGATGTGGAACGCACACTGGACCCAGAGATGTTGGTAATTGCTGATCAGGAAAAACCTCTTGTTATAGCAGGAATTATGGGTAGCCTGGATGCAGAAGTTGATAAATCAACTGTAGACATAATTCTAGAGTCTGCCTATTTTAACCCAAGCAATGTAAGATCCACAGCCAGAAGATTAGGCTTACACTCTGATAGCTCACAAAGATTTTCCCGTGATGTAGATCCTGCCGGTGTAAAATTTTCCGCATGTCGGGCAATCGATTTAATTTTAGAGGTAGCCGGCGGTTCTGTTGTTCCTGAAATTGTATCCTTTGGTACCCCGCCACGTGGATCAAGAAACGTGGAAATCGAAAAATCTTTTGTTGAAAATAGATGTGGATTCAAAATTGATTCTGAACAACTTGCCCGATCGTGGAAACGTCTTGGATTTGATGTTAGGGGTTCGGATCCTTGGCAGGTTACTATCCCTTCTTTTCGCTCTGAAGTAGAGCGTCCTATTGACCTAGTGGAAGAATTCATTCGGATCTTTGGTACTAAAGAAGTAAATAATGTACCTCTAGTTCTCCCTGCGATTCACCGTGATAATGATCAGACCTTCGACTTTTGCGAACAATGTATCGACAACTTGTCCGGTCAAGGATTTCAGGAAGTATGTAATTACAGCCTGCGAAGTGCAGAAGAAATCAATTCTTGGTTTCCCCATTTTGATACTAACTCTATCAGTTTAGATAACCCTTTAACTGCTGATCATACTCATATTCGCCCTTCCCTTTTACCTGGTCTTCTGGACTCTTTGGCAACAAATCAAAAAAATCTTAATCTATTGTCTCAGGTTTTTGAAACTGGACGAGTATTTCAACCCGGCCCCCGTGGTAATGTAGAATTAATTAGTGTAGCGATAGCACTGCTCCCCAATACAAACACCCGAGAATGGAAAAAAAGTGAGACTCTTGATTTTTATGACATAAAAAGAGTTATCCATCGCTTATTTCACAGCGTAGGGGTCAACCTTCCCAAAAAGCCTTGGACTCATTTAGAAGAAACTGCCCCCTGGCAAAGAAACTTCTCAACCGTAAAGGGAAATGTACATCAGAACAAAATTCAAATTTCTGCCGGTGTAATTTCACTTTCTTTATCGAAGCAAAAGGAAATTAAGGGCCCTGTCCTTGGAGCCGAAGTGTTAATTGATCCCGTTTTATTCTCCAAAAAGAAAAATCCGTATACATTTAAACCATTCTCCTCCTTCCCTCCAGCAATTAAAGATCTAGCTTTTGTTGTAAATGCAGATTGCCCTGCTGAGGATGTGCGCAAAGCACTTGAATCCATTGCTCAAAAAGTTGTTGCAGGAAGTTTCTTTGTGGACCCAATATGTATTTTCGATTTGTTTTACGGCAAGGGATTGCCCGAGAATACAAAAAGCGTTGCCTGCTCTATGAAATTTCGTTCACCTGAGCGTACCTTGGGTGAAAATGAAGTTAATGATGCATTTGAAAAAATTGTCAAAAAAATCGAAGAGGAAACTCCATATAAACTAAGGACTTAAAAATGAATAACTCTGACACAAATCCTATGGACATCGACTATGTATCCAACCTTGCTCGTATCGAATTGACAGAGCAGGAAAGGGAGAAGTTCCATGGACAATTGGGAGATGTGCTCGCCTATTTTGAAAAGTTACAGGAAGTCGATGTTGAAGGAGTTGAACCTACTGCCCATGCATTTCCTAGATTTAATGTTTGGGATAAAGACTGTGCCAGGGAGCCTCTATCCGTCAGTCAAGTTATGCTTAATTCGCCTAAGTCTAGAAACAATCAAATCGTTGTGCCAAAAGTTGTTGAGGATTAATAATGAGTTCAAACGAACTATTAGAACAAACTGTATCTCAACTCTCATTATCCCTCGGGGATGGAAAAGTAAGTTCGCTTGAAATTACTCAGGCGTATATCGAACACACTAACAAAGTGGATTCGCATGTTCACGCTTTTCTTCATCGTGACAACGATAATTTCATAGCCCAAGCTAAAGATGCGGATCAAAGAAGAGCTCAAGGTAAAAGCCTGAGCAAACTTGACGGAATACCAATTGCCCTGAAGGATGTAATTTCTGTGGAAGGTCAACCTCTCACCGCCGCTAGTAAAATTCTTAAAGATTATATTTCGCCCTACGATGCAACTGTTACCCGAAAATTGAAAGAAGCTGGTCTCGTGATTGGGGGTCGACTCAACCTCGACGAATTTGCGATGGGTTCATCCACAGAAAATTCTGCCTTTGGTCCGACCCGAAACCCTTGGAATTTGGAATGCGTGCCAGGTGGAAGTAGTGGAGGTAGTTCTGCAGCAGTTGCAGCACGTGAAGTGCCCCTGAGTCTGGGTTCAGATACAGGTGGCTCAATTAGACAGCCCGCTTCGCTCTGTGGAGTTGTAGGTATGAAACCCACCTATGGAATGGTATCACGCTACGGATTAGCTGCCTTTGCTTCATCTTTGGATCAAATTGGACCTTTTGCCAAAACTGTCGAGGATGCTGCCCTTCTGCTTGAGGTTATATCCGGACATGATTCGCTCGACTCCACAAGCTTTCCATGCGAGGTGCCAAACTATGGATCACTGCTTAAAGAAAAAAAAGTACCTTCTGTAATTGGACTACCCAAAGAATTTTTTGGTGATGGCATGGATAGCGAAGTAAGAATAGCAGTAGAGAAAACAATAGAATTTTATCGTAAACTGGGACACAAAATTATTGAAATTTCTTTACCCACTACAGAACTAGCTGTTCCCGTCTATTATGTTATCGCCACAGCTGAGGCATCTTCCAATCTCGCCCGGTATGATGGAATTAGATACACATTAAGAAGTCAACGAGCAGAAAATGCAATTGATGTTTACGCAAAAAGTAGAGGTGAAGGATTCGGCGAAGAAGTTAAAAGAAGATGTATTCTTGGTGCCTATGGATTAAGCAGTGGATATTATGATGCTTATTACCTAAAAGCCCAGAAAACAAGAACTCTGATCAGAGAAGATTTCAATCGTGTTTTCAAGGAAGTAGATGCCATTTTAACTCCCACCTCTCCCACTCCTGCTTTTAAATTTGGGGAAAAAAGCAATGATCCAATTTCTATGTATCTTAGCGATATCTATACAATTTCCACCAATCTTGCGGGTCTCCCTGCAATCTCAGTACCTTGTGGATTCACTGAAAACGGACTTCCGATTGGCGTTCAATTAATTGGTAAGGCATTCGAAGAAAGCTCTCTTTTATCGATCGCCCATGCCTACGACGAGGAACACCTTTTTGGATGTCATGTACCCAATCTGTAATCTCAAAAAGTTAGATTTATGAAATACGAAGCAGTGATTGGTTTGGAAGTACATGTTCAATTAGAAACAAATTCTAAAATGTTTACCCGCGTCCCCTGCGGATATGGGCAAGAACCCAATTCATTAACTGATCCTGTCGTACTTGGATTGCCCGGTGCTTTACCGGTAATGAATGAGGAAGCGATTGAAAAATCAATAAAGGTGGGCTTACTCCTTGGTTGTAAAATTGCAGAAATCTGTAAATGGGACCGTAAAAATTACTTTTATCCGGATATGCCAAAAAACTATCAAATTTCTCAATTTGACCAACCAATATGTGAAGGTGGTGAGGTGGAAATTGAATTACCCGGAGAATCCCCAGCCGTTATGGGAAAACATCGTATAGTTCAACTTACTCGAATTCATTTGGAGGAAGATGTCGGCAAATTAACCCATTATGAAAACGACAGCTTGGTTGATTATAATCGTGCTGGATCCCCGCTTTTGGAAATTGTCAGCGAGCCTGACCTTTTCTCTCCCGAAGAAACATTTGCCTACTTAACGTCTCTTAGAAACTCTCTAATTTACGCAGGTATTTCATCATGTGACATGGAAAAAGGGCAACTTAGATGTGACGCCAATATAAGTGTTCGACCGGTTGGTGAAAAAGCTCTGGGAACCAAAGTTGAGCTTAAAAATTTGAATACCATATCAGGTGTTAAAAACGGAGTGGAATATGAAATAAAAAGGCAAATCAAAGCCATCGAACAAGGAGAAGAAATTAATCAGGAGACTAGAAGATGGAACCCTGAGCAAAGGTACACTACTCCGATGCGTTCTAAAGAAATGGCTCACGATTATCGCTATTTCCCTGATCCTGATCTAATGCCAGTGAGAATTAATCAGGGATGGATTGATAGAATAAAAGCTGAATTACCTGAAAAACCTTTTGATAAACAGCGCAGGTACATGAATGAAATGGATTTACCTTACTCTATAACTTCTGCGCTTTGCCCTGATTTGGAGCTTTGCGAATTTTTCGAAGACACCAACAGACTGGCTCAAAAACCTAAAAAAGTTGGAAATTGGGTGGTGAATGATTTACTTCGTGAGCTCTCTGCAAATCGAAAAGAAGAACAGAATATTTCAATCATAGACTCTCCGGTTACTCCTGAACACCTCGCAGAATTAATTCAATTAATTGAAAAAGGATTTATTTCAAACAATGTAGCAAAGGAACTCTTTCCGGAAATGTTTAAAACGGGAAAACCTCCTTTACAATTAGTAAAAGAAAAAGGTCTTGAGGTAAAATCTGATAAAACTGAGATTGATGCAATCTGTAGCCAAGCGATTGAGGATGATCCTGATGCTGCAAATAAATTCCGAGGAGGCAAAGAGGGTGCAATCAATGCACTTAAAGGTAAAGTCATGAAAGCAACACGAGGACAGGCAAATCCTCAAGTAGTGGATGAAACTTTACGTCGTTTATTGTCCGATTAATCAAATTTACCTAACCTGCACTAGTTGAGACCGAGTCTCAAAAATGGCTTTATTTTTTATTTTTAAACGATAAGCTAGTTTCACTAATGTTTGTTCACTTCAATTTTATTTTGCTTTTCATTCTTTGTGCCTTTTTTACCACAACTATTGGTGCACAAGTTAAAGAGACTCACCAATTGATTAAAGAATGGGTTCAAACGAAGCAAATAATCTCACAGGAAAAAAATCAATGGAAGACAGAGAAAGCAACTCTACTTGACTTGGATGAGGCACTTACTAAAGAAATTGCTGAACTCGAAGAAAAACTTCTTCAATTTGAAAAGGAAAATGTAGGTGCTGCAGAACAGCGAGCAAATTTAACGAAGCGGAAAGAAAGCACTCAAGAAACATCACTCCGTTTAGAAAAAAAAATTGACCGTGTGTCCAATATCCTGCCCTCCCCCCTTTTGGATAGAATAACAGTTTTCTTGGAAAGAATTGATTCCGAAAAAGGAAAAAAACTGCCCCTCCGAAATAGACTCGATGCATTAATTTCTCTGTTACAAAGTGTTCATCTTTTTCACCGAGCTGTTCATTTAGAAAGACAGGAGTTCACCCTAGACGATGGTAAATCACGTGAATTCAAAGTTCTCTATTTCGGTCTTGGTATTGCCTATTTTGTGAATGAATCGGGAACGGTTGCTGGTTGGGGAGCAGCTTCAGATAACGGATGGGTTTGGACAAGGCAGGATAAACTTGCAAACGAAATTTCTTACGGAGTTGCCATTCTTGAAAACCGATCGCTACCCCGTTTTCTAAACCTACCAATTCCAGTACCTGCTTCACTAGAACCATGAAAAGAAATCTGCTTATACTTGGTTCTTCATGGTTGATCTTACTTTCATCACTTTGGTCGGAAACAATCAATAATGTTCGTATCGAAGCTAATTCTGATCTCCAAAATGCAATTAAGGAATTGGCTGATTTAAGAAGCTCAATTGAAAATGAGAAACTTCCACTTGCAAGAAAGGTTACCAAGCTTGAGGACAAAGCCTCTAATCTTAGGGCAAAATTAGAGCATTACCTTCGCCTGCGAGATAACCGCGAAGCAAGTCTTCTGCAACTCGAGCGTGAAGTGAAAGAAAGTGAAGCTGAGTTGGATTTCAGTTTAAACTTATTAAACGATTATATTTCTAGTTGGTTTCATGGAAATCCAGCTGCAGAAAAAACTCTTTGGGCGAAGAACTTATCGGAGATACTTCAAAATACAGATTTTAGTATATCAGAAGCCTCCGCATTTGCATCATCCTTTGAAGCAATATCTCTTACAATCGAAGCGATATATAAATCAGCAGGAGGGATTCGATTTTTAGGTAATGCTATTATTCCTGCTGAAGGAACTAGGGAAGAAGGTACATTTTGGACGATCGGACCAACTCTTTTATTTTCTGGAATAGATGGAACAGCCGGATTCTTAGAAAAAGATTTAATAGGAAATGAGAACCAAAAGTTAAGCCTTTCTCCTACCTCTATTCTCAAAGCAGAACCAGTTAGAGTTTCTAAAATTTCATCTGACCAATCTAAGATCATCATGGGGGCAATGAATAATAATAATTCAGTTGGAACATTAGTTGATGTTCCTCTAGACCCGACTTTGGGCAAGGCACTGATTATGGAAAAAGGTGAAGTCAATACTTTCGAGGAATTAAAAAAAGGTGGAATTTGGATTTATCCTATAATGTTCTTTGCTTTGCTATCCCTAATGATTGCACTTTATAAAGCTGCTCAGATCACTATGATAAAGCTTCCGCAATCCGCAGCTTCTTTGGATAAGGAATTTAAGGGCCCATTCGAACAACTTAGAAAAACTGCAAAAGGTTACCAGGGTAACAGTTCTGAAATCCTTGAAGAAATTCTCTACGAGTCAATTATCGACATTCAAGTCAAACTCGAAAAAGCACTTCCTTTGATTGCCGTTACAGCCGCCACAGCACCTTTGCTTGGATTACTAGGGACCGTAACAGGAATGATAGATGTTTTTCGTCAGATAACAAATTTTGCAAACCCCGAAAACAGTGAACTTGCTCGTGGAATTTCTGAGGCACTAGTTACCACAAAATTCGGATTAGTTACTGCAATCCCTTCTCTAATTGCACATGCTTTACTTACTAGAAGGTTACAGGGAATCATTTCAAAAATGGAGGGTTTTTCTGCGAGGCTAGTAAGAATAAAGAAGGAAAGTCTAGAACCGCCCGGAATCGAATCAAATGAGTCCGCTTCTTGATCTGTGGAACCAGGCAATACTAGTCTGGGAAAAAGGCGGTATTCTTATGCCGACATTAGCAATCCTTTCATTGTACACATACTACATTGCATTCGACCTATGGTTTAGACTTCGAACAATTTTACCAAGAGATATTCAATCCTTCCCGCGTGAAAAGTGGGGAGCTTTTCGTGGTGGCGGTCGGGTTAATAAAATTATGCTTTATTGTATGGCCAGTAATCAGAATTCAAAAGAGACTCAGAAAAGATTTCAGCAGATTCGTAACATAGATAGTTCATATCTGACCCGAAGACTCAGGTTCCTCCTAGTCCTAGCTACTGCATCTCCATTGGTAGGTTTATTGGGGACAGTCGGCGGAATGCTCAGAACATTCAATGGTTTAAGTATGCAGGACGGTTATAAAATGGATCTTGTTGCAAGCGGGATCTCCGAAGCATTAGTGACAACGCAGGCTGGTCTGCTAGTTGCAATTCCTGCTTTAGCCTTTTCTCACCTCTTAAAGCGAAAGAGAAAAGATTGGCTGCACTGTCTTAACCGGTTGGAAAGCATATGTCTGCGGCAATTAAAAGTCTCCAACCCCACTTGATGAAACTACGAAGAAACTCGAGCTTGGACAAAGAAGATGGAGATATAAATGTCTCTCCTCTAATAGATGTAGTGTTTATTCTTCTCATTTTTTTTATTGTTTCTGCAACATTTGTAACTCTACCCGGCGTGGAAGTGTCACGGCCAAAAGTGCAAAGTTCAAAATCTCTTCAAAAAAATTCAGTTCTCCTTGCTTTATCAAATAAAAATCAAATCTATCATTCCGGGCAGATCGTACAATTATCAGAAGTCCCTAAACTAATTAGAGCAGCGATAAAAGATAAAAATAAGCCAGTCGTTATCCAAGTAGATCGTTGGGCTGATGCTACCCATCTTACAAAGCTCATATCAGCGGCAAAAAAAGTTGCCTCATCTGTCTCCATCGCAACTCTCAAAACCAAATGAAAAGAAGTTCCTCAAATCTTCAGAATGAACAAACTGAAATCAATGTTTCTCCTTTGATTGATATGGTTTTTATTCTCCTCATCTTTTTCATTGTTGCCACATCTTTCGTCAACGAAGTAGGAATTTCATCGGACTACAAAGACTCAAATAGCTTAGCACTAAATAATAATCCGCCTTTACTGTTTTACCTTCCGGGGTCTGGGCAGGTTTTCATGAACGGAAACCCAGTTGGAGTAGAAGGGGTCGCCCCAAAAGTCAGGAATTCTTCAACATTAGCTCCTCCTTCTGTAATCATTCAAGTATCAGAAGGTGCCAAAGCAGGTTTGGCTACTCAAGTTATGGACCAGGCTCTGTTGGCGGGCGCAAAAGCAGTTAAATTGGTAGAAGCCCAAGAATGAAAAAACAGGATGCCTTTGAATGGATTCCAGGAATAGAATCTGAAACCAAAGATACGAATTCGACTCGTAGTCTCCTATTCTCTGTTCTTGTTTCTTTGGGTTTATTTTTTCTTCTTCCTTTATCTGAATTTGTTCGCAACGAGGAATGGGTCGTTCGAGAAATCGAATCTGTACCTTTTGAATCTCCGCCTCCACAAAAAACTCAATTGGAGAAAAAAATAGAAAAACTGCTCGATAATGAAATTCTACCTAAACCGATAGAATCTGAAGTATCTATTCTTAAAATCGAAGCATTATCCGCCAATTTGGATGTGAACCCGGGAGATTTTAAAGCTGAGTTTTCTCTCAGCCATTTTAATCCCTCCGCCAAGGGTTTTCAGGGTGAACTGATTTTTTCTCTTCACGAATTAGACCGAAACCCAAATATATTAAAGCGTGGAAGTATCCGATACCCCGCACATCTCAAAAGAAGAGGTCTCGAAGGAGAGGTCAAACTACTTGTTCAAATTGATGAACAAGGGGCGGTAAAAGTTTTGGAGGTGGTCTCACATACTCACCCAGATTTTATTGAACCTTCTTTAAAAGCCGCTGAAAGTTCGACCTATGAGGCACCTCAAAGAAATGGTGAGGCAGTTAAGGTTCAATTTTACTTACCCGTTCGCTATTCTCTTCTTGATCAATGAAAAATAATCTTATCCTAATTTTTTTGTCTTCTTCATTTTCGCTTTTTGGAAATGCACCCTCTTATCAATTAACCAAAGATTTTTGGAATAGTCCTGATTTTATAAGAAGTTTTATGGGCGATTACGGATTTCGGAATGACATTGAACCTCGAGTCAGTAAAAGCGAGCAGTTCATTATTGGTGAGGTTATCGCTAAAGCTGAGAGCCAAATGGACGAAGCGATAATTTATCTGGAAGAAAAAATTGATTCAAAATCCAGTGCCGCTCTCGATTTTGCTCTCGCAACAATGTACTACCAGCGTGGTCGCTTAAGTAAATCTGCAGAAAGCTATCAAAAAGCGATAAAAAAATTTCCATCTTTTCTACGTGCTTACAAGAATATGGGATTCGTAAAGCTAAGCTTGGGACAGTTTCAAGATGCAGCCGAAAGTTTTTCTCGCTCCATTAGTCTTGGTGAAGGAGATGGTGTTACCTTTGTGGCCCTGGGTTACTGCCACTACACGCTGGAGCAATATGTATCCGCAGAAAATTCTTACCGGATGGCGATACTTCTTCTACCTAAAAGCAAAGAGGCTCGCGACGGACTGGTCAACTGCCTCATAGAAACTGAACGTTATCCCGAAGCACTAGCTCTATTAAATGAAATACTCGCTAAAGAACCTGAAAATATTCTTTGTCATCGGGCAAGAGCTTCAGCATTTCAAGGCTTGGGACGAGAAGAAGATGCAACAATAGCATTAGAAACCCTCAAAAGAATGGGGGAATTAAAAACCAGAGACCTGGTTCGATTAGGCGATCTTTACCACAATCTAAAACTTTATGAACTGTCATACTCAAATTATGAACTAGCAATCGAAAACGAAGAGAAAATTTCCATTTCACGCTACATTCGGATTGCAAGCACATTAATAAATCGAAGATCGTATGAAGAATGTTTTTTATATTTGGATAAGATTGAAAAAAACTTTCAATCTTCTATTTCGCCCACGGATGAAAAAGGGCTACTTTTGTTAAAAGCTGAAGTCCTTCAGGCAACTGGAAAGGCTATGGAATCGATTGAAATTCTTCGAGTTTTAGTCGAAAAGCATCCGCTTGAGGGCAAAGCCCTGATTATGCTTGCCCACCATGCTTGGAAACAGAAAAAATACTCTGAAGCAAGTCTCTACTTTGAACGAGCTGCTAAAATTAACGATTCAGAAACCGAGGCACTGGTGCAACACAGTCGAATGCTTGTGGCAGTTAGAAAGTACGAAAACGCAGTTCGGTTACTTGAAAGAGCTCAATCAATTAGCCCTCAGGAACGGGTTGAAAAATATCTCCAATCTATAAGAAACCTGCTTCTATCATCTAGAGTTCGACTTTAATTCGGACAAAAAGCTACTTGCAACGCATCAACATATCATGATATGATGATATGAAAATGAGTAAAGGAACTTCAATTTCAGAATTCTTCAGCAAAGATAAACCGCTTTTTTCCCTCGAATTTTTTCCTCCAAAAAATGAATCTGGTGGAGAAAAAATGTTGAAGGCTGCGAGTTTATTGCAACCATATAACCCTGATTTTGTTTCTATTACTTACGGCGCTGGAGGTGGTACTCGAGAAACGACGCTTCATTACGCACAAATTTTAAAAAATGAATTTGGGTTTGAAGTTATGCCCCATCTAACCTGCGTAGGGCATACCCGAAAAGAACTTTTGGAAATTCTTGAGGATTTTTCAAAAGAAGGATTTTGCAACATCATGGCTCTGCGCGGAGATCCTCCAAAAGGGGAAATTTCTTTTCGACCAGTTGAGGGCGGACTCACCTTCGCGACAGAGTTAGTTCATTTGATTAGAGAATACTTTCCAAATTTTGGTATTGGAGTTGCAGGATATCCTGAAAAACATCCCGAGTCACCCAGTAAAGCAAGCGATCTATCCTACCTTAAAGAAAAGGTAGATGCAGGAGCTGATTTCATAACAACTCAACTCTTTTTTGAAAACAAAGCATATCTTGAATTTGTTGATAGCTGTCGCCAAGAAAATATTTCCATTCCAATTCTGCCCGGTTTACTTCCCGTATTATCTTTTGGGCAGGTACAAAGATTTTGTAAAATGTGTGAGGCAAACCTTCCCGAGGAATTATCTATTAAACTAGAAGATACGGAAATTGATAAACAGCCTGCTGTAGGTGCGGATTGGGCAAAAAATCAAATAAAAGAACTTTTGAACAAAGGGGCACCAGGATTTCATTTGTATGCTCTAAACCAAGCTGAATCTAGTATCAAAATACTGGATGGTTTAAGAGAATAGCTTATATCCCAGCGACTTCGGTAATTTCAGCATTTTTTTTCAAACCATCTAGAAATTTGTCAAACGCTGCATCTTTTCTTTTCTCCCCAAGATACTCGATGATTTTTTCTTTTACTTCTTCAAAAGGAGCAACCACGGGATCTTTCTTCTCGTGAAGCAAAATTAAATGCCAACCGAACTGAGTCTGAACTGGTTCGCTCACTTCTCCTGGACTTAATGCAAACGCAGCCTTTTCAAAAGGAGGAACCATTCGACCCTTACCAAATGTACCCAGATGTCCATCATTTTGAGCATCATCAGACTCAGTCCTGATCAAATCTAAAAAATCACCGCCTTCATTTAATAGTTCTTTAATCTCAATGATCTTTTTCTCTGCTTCAACCATTTCGTTCTCAGATTTAGCCATCTTTAAAATATGTGAAGCGGTAATTAAAACCTCTGACTTAAACAAATCCGGTCGAGTATCGTAGTACTTTTTAGCTTCTTGTTCAGTTACTATTTCGGCTTGCGATTCTTCTTCAAGCAATCGGTTAAATTGAATTTGACTGACAATTTCTTTTTTTAAATCATCCTGAGTTTTAATGACTGGGTGCTTCCCTTTTGAAAACGCTTTCTTACCTCCGTTTTCGCTGATCCACTTTTTCATACCTAAGCTAACTTCTTCAGGATCCACCGAATAGTTTCTTTTCTGACTTTCCTCAGCCATTAGGGCCTGATCAACCATACGATCCCTGGCCAAGTCAAGGGCTGCTAATTGTATTACCTCCCTTGGTTTTCCAGGCATTGAATTTGCAACCTGGTCAAATAATGACTGAGCTTGTTTTTCAACAGCCCAATCTGGGATAAGGTGATCATTTACTTTTAGTGCCATGAAAATTTAACTAGTTATAATTTAAGTAAAGAACAAGTTTGAAGATAATGAAACTTGGCTTTCTCATTTCAGTCTCAATAAAGTTGACCTACCTATTAAAAATAAATAAAGATTCGAAATAGTATAATGGATTCATCAACAAATAAATGAAAAGTTCCGACCGTGAGACTTGGGAGAGTTTTTCAGATTTTCTAGCCAGTAAAGGACTTAGGGTTACCGGACAAAGAAAAGGTGTCCTAGAGGCTCTTTTTAAACAGTCTGGTCACTTTACTGCCGATCAACTGCTACAAGATGCACAAAACCTCGATGATACGGTTTCCAGAGCCACGGTTTATCGCAATCTACCCCTTTTAGTTGAAAGTGGTATTATCAGAAAGATTGACATTGGTCATGATAATAAATTTTACGCCCTTAATGGTCGTTCTGAAACCTTTAAGGCACAAGTTATTTGTTCTGATTGCAAAAAGATTTTTGATATTGATGCCCCATTTATGGAATGGTATGGAAAAACGGTATCCGAAAAACTAGGCTTGGATGTAAATGATCAAAGACTTCAAGTCCATGCAGAATGTCCCGACTTTCGCAAAGCAGGAAAATGTAAGAAAAGTGCTTAAGCATGGAGAGTCGCCCCCTAAATAAATTTGACCTTAAAGTCTTTAAACACAATGCCGATTCGCATGCTTTAACTGAGGAGCAGGAAGAAATCATTAGACTTAAAAAAGAAAAGAATGCAGTTATCCTTTGCCACAATTATCAAATAGAAGCTATTCAACAAGTTGCCGATTATATTGGTGACTCATTAGGTTTAGCCAGGCAAGCAGCTGAAACTAATGCTGACATCATTGTCTTTTGTGGAGTCCATTTCATGGCAGAAACTGCGAAAATTCTTAATCCTGGAAAAACGGTTCTCTTACCCGATCTGGATGCAGGTTGCTCGTTGTCAGACTCCTGTCCATCCAATCAACTTGCTGCCTACAAAAAAGAAAATCCAAACACATATGTAGTTGCTTATGTAAATTGCTCCGCAGATGTAAAGGCACTTAGCGATGTTATTTGTACAAGTGGAAATGCTGTTAAAATTGTTCAGAATGTTCCCCAAGATAAAGAGATTTTATTTGTTCCAGACCAAAACCTTGGCCAGTGGGTAATGGGGCAAACGGGTCGAAGTATGAAACTATGGCCGGGCAGTTGTTATGCTCATGTACTCTTTACAAAAGAATCGATTGAGAGATGTCGTTTAGAGTACCCTGATGCTCCAGTTGTAGCTCACCCAGAATGCATTGAAACAGTTCGAGATTTAGCGGACGAAGTTTGTAGCACGGAAAAAATGGTTGCTTTCTGTAAAAGTAATCCAGCTAAAACTTTTATTATTCTAACTGAAACAGGAATGATGCACCGCTTAACCAGAGAACTGCCCGAAAAATCTTTCGTTGCTGGTCCGACTGGCCATTGTGCCTGCAATGACTGCAGATTTATGAAAATGAATACGATTCCTAAATTATTGGCCTGCCTAAAAGATTGCTCCCCGGAAATCACTATGGAATCAACTGTGATCAACAAAGCTAAAAAACCTATAGAGACAATGCTTGAGTGGAGTTAATCTGGTGGTTCTCTACTAGGGCATTGTTATTTTTTGTAAACTATTGCTTTAAATGAATACCCCCTTTTTCCTTTTCTTTTTTTGGCTTCTAAAATATCCGGCATTTCTGGGTAGGAAATTAAAAAGTTATGTTCATCTATAAAATTGAATACATAATGGGTAGTTTTATCGGGTAAATCAGCAACTAAGCGATTGTCTTCTATCTTTGCAATTCTCCGATACCACTCTTCACTTTTTTCTCCTCCGTTAAAAGTATAAATAATCTGCCCCTTAACTACTTTTGAACCGTGCTCCTCAAACTGAGCCCATACCTTTTGACCATTCCTGCCATGATTGATTCCCTCACAAACTTTTTCCTTGTGAGGTAAGCTATGCTTATAATTTGGGTTAAAATAAGGGAAAGAGGCTTCCATCGAATTCAGTCTCCTAAACAACTCTCTGCTCATTTGCTCCACTTTCCATGGCATCTCTCCCGCAAGATTGTTCGCTTCTTCGAGATCAATTCGCTCCTCCATGGCTTCGACTCTTCGATCTAATTTCTTTCGGACTGCCCCTTCTTCAACATATTTTACAATATCTTGATGTAATTGATAAAGTTCATACTCTGGGCGAGCAGGCATCCAGTTCTTGATCAACTTCCAACCGTCTACTCTAATCGTGGATTGCTGGGCAACACCATGTGGAAAGTGCCAAATCATTGTATCTCTTGGCTTTTCATCTTCTCCTTTAACTAAAAAAGGATTCTTAGGATCCTTATGCAAAAGCTCAGAAAGATCAGAACCATCAAGCTTTTGCTCTTTTGGTTTTTGGGTGCCCGTCCAGCTAAGAATAGTTGGATAGAAATCCAATCCATTAACCATAACATGACTCTCCTGATTCGGACGAATAGTTGGCCCTGTGATAATAAAGGGGACTCGAACCCCACCCTCTTTAGCATTAATTTTGCCTTTATCTAAAGGAAAGTTGTCAGTTATTACTTCTCCCGGAATACGCTCCATCCCCCCGTTATCCGAAGTGAAAATCACATAAGTGTTACTCATTAGATACTGACCGGGGCGACGGGGGTCAGGCGTCTTCTCCAAATAAGAAATGATTTCTCCAATATAATGATCAAGCATCTCAACCATAGCGCAATAGTATGGATTTTTTTGTCCCTGCAAAGTCCACCCATTCGGGTTTTTTGGATACTCGACACCCAATTTATTACAATACTTTTTAAGCAATGCCTCACTGCGGCTATGTATGGGTGTATGAACAAGCCAAGATGCGTAGTATAAAAAGAAAGGTTTGGCTTTGTTCGCTTTCATAAAACCAATTGCATCCAATGTCATCTGATCCCGGGGGAATCCATTTGCATCTAAACGATAAGGATCACCTTTTGCTCGTGTTGCAAAACCGGTAAGACGATGAGGATGCATTGAACGACTTACACCTAAGTCATGCTTTGTAAAATCAAATCCTTGATCCTTTGGTTGTGGAAAAGCATTATGATCTATTGCCATATGCCATTTTCCAGAATGACCAGAAACATATCCATTTCTTTTTAATGCCTCAGCAATAGTCACCTCGGAAAGGAGCATCCGTCCGCTGTACCAAGGATCCATTACAGGGTGTGCACTTTTATTATAAGGAGTTGGAGGATTCCCGCCTACCACATGCGTCTTTTGAGCTGCAGCTGGGTGGCGACCACTCAATATCGCACAACGAGTCGGTGCACAAGTCGGTGCAGGAGAATACCCCTGCCAAAATAGAACCCCTTTCTTTGCCAAGGAATCAATGTTAGGAGTCTCCATTGGAGACAATTTGCCAATATCGTAGCACTTAACATCCTGCCAACCCAGATCATCCACCAAAATCAGGACTATATTTGGACGCGAACTAGGATTTGAAATCAATGGACAAGTTGAAATAAGTAACAAACAAGCAATTGATAATAAATCTTTCATCAGTTCCGAAATGAGGCTTACACAATTTTCAGTGAGCTAAATTGTAAAAATATTGCTAAGCAAAAGCTGTTGAAGAAGAAGAACACTCCCTCACGATTTGTTCCATTTCGCAAAAATGTTCCTCTAAAGATGCCAAAAGTTTGAATTGGGTTCGTGTGCGATCGAGATTATGATTGGGGTATTTAATCTTGAAATAAACATCTCCTTCCAAGTAATCGGTCAAAAAACGAAGTCCAAGTTCGTAAGTTATGACCTGAGGTGCCAAGGCAAGATGATCAATCTCACATTGATCAAGCATATTTCCGGCAGATTCTAAATAGCCTCTCACGATTGCCCGAAATATCTCGGGTCGAAAGTTTACCTTCTCAAGATCAATTTCATCCTCGAACGCAGAACAAGCTGCGGTTCTGACAAGATCACCAAAATCATGTAAAGCACAACCTGACATGACCGTATCCAAATCTACCACACACATCCCCTCTCCAGAATTTTTGTGCAGCAGGACATTGTTTAACTTGGTATCATTATGAACTACTCGCAGAGGAAAATCCTCGACCTTAATCCTGTCTGAAAGATTCTCGTGACCAAGTGCATAATTGATCAAGTCGGTACACTCGGAAACTCGGTTGAGGCTGTCTTGCTCAAAAGCAGAGCTAAAGCTCTTGAACCTCTTTCTCGTATTATGGAAATCAGGGATCGTATCAATCAAAGGCCCCCCTTGAAGGTCGGTCAGTTTGGATTGAAATTCACCGAATGCTTTAGCAGCTTCATAAGCCTGATGAGTATTCTCTGGAACCTCATAAGACCTGCCTCCATCCACAAATTTAGTAACCCTCCAATAATTACCATCTGAATCCTTATAATAAGACCGGCCATCTTTGGATAAAATGACGCATAAGCATTGCTTATTTGAATTTTCAGAGTCAATCTTTCCTTTCAAATGCATGGTTACCCGGGAAAAGTTTTCCATCAAACCCTCTGGGTTTTTGAAAACCTTATGATTGATCCTCTGTAATGTGTATCGGTTTAACTCACCATCATTGTGACAAAATAATAAAAAGGTATCATTTACATTTCCATTACCATAAATTTCATACGAACGAATGGCTCCCTCCAATACAAACTGACTACCGACATGAAATAAATCTTCCTTAGTAAACTTGCTCAAGGGAGTCATCATTTTAAAAAAAACTATCTGGGTCAATAGTAGAAAATTATCCACATAGTTGAATCTTTAATTGATAAATTCTATTGCATAACTCTTCACCTTAACGGATAGCTATGAAAATGAATATTAAGTTATCGCCCCTCCTTTTAATGAAAATATTTTTTTCTTTTAACTCCCTGGCAGAAAAACCAAATATTATTTTTATTCTTACTGATGACCAAGGTTATGGTGATGTCAATGCTCATGGTCACCCCTATTTAAAAACCCCCAACATCAACAAACTGCGTTCCGAAAGTGTAAGCTTTGAAAATTTTTATGTTAGCCCATCCTGCTCTCCAACCCGAGCAGCTTTGCTTTCCGGGATGCATGAATTTCGAAACGGTGTTACCCACACTATTATTCCGCGACAGCAGCTTCACAAGGAAGCTGTTCTACTTCCCGAGCTGTTAAAAAAGTCAGGCTACAAAACTGGCTTCGTTGGAAAATGGCATCTTGGAAATAATCCAGGCCCAGATGAGCGTGGTTTTGACTGGTGCGCTACAAATGCACGTGGGCCACTCGAGCACTTTAATCCATTATTTATTCGTAATCGTAAAAGAATAGAAACTAAGGGTTTTCGTGAAGATATTTTTTTTGATGAAGCAATGACGTTTATAAAAGCATCAAGAAGTGAGCCATTTTTCTGCTACCTTTCTACTTATTCGCCACATACTCCTCTGGCTGCACCTCAAAAATTCATTCAACCTTTTCTTGATGCAGGATTAAATGATACTCATTCGACCTATCTCGCAATGATCGAAAACATTGACTTCAACCTTGGGAGACTTATGCAATTCCTTAAAAAATCTAATCTTGAAGAAAAAACCATTTTAATAATGGTGAACGACAATGGAGTCACTGAGGGTCTTGATATTTATAACGCAAATATGAGAGGGCCAAAATGCTCGGCATGGGAGGGAGGAACGCGAGCCTTTTCTTTTTGGAGATGGCCGGGAAAATGGAAGCCCAAAACAGTAAATAATTTAACTGCACATCTTGATATTCTACCTACTTTATGTGATCTTACTACTACAGAAATCCCTGAATCATTGAGGAAAAAGCTTGATGGTTTGAACATTCGCCCACTGCTTGAGAAAACAAGAAACACAGCATGGCATCCGGAGCGTATTCTTTTTCATCATGTGGCTCGTTGGCCAAGCGGCCTTGCAAAATCCCACAAATACAGCATGGCAGGAGTTCGTCAGGGCAACAAACTAATGCTCAGGAGCCATGATTGTAATTCAACCGAATGCAGGCAATACATGAGCCAATGTCAAGCTCTTCGTATCATTGCAAAAGGTGGAAAAAACATGACTTACGCAAATGGTACAGCCCAATTCCATTGGGGAGTTAGCCCAAAGGATCAATGGGTTCTTTTTGATGTCAAAAAAGACCCTGGTTGCATCAAAGACTTATCTCAAGAAAACCCTTTACTAATTGCGAAACTCACTCAAGCCTATGATCGATGGTGGACTGATATATTTCCTGAAATGATTAGTAAAGGAGGTGATTTAGGAGATCCTAATCAAAATAGAAAAACATCAAAAAAAAATAAATCTTGGAAAGGAAAAACTTCCGATCAAAAATAAGATTTCTTGGTACCGGCGGAGGGACTCGAACCCACGACCAAGAGATTAAGAGTCTCCTGCTCTACCAACTGAGCTACGCCGGCTCCCAAGCAAAGGTATTGAAAGTAAGCGTTTTCAAGTTATGGTCAAGGCGAATGCTTTTTAAAATATCTACCATTTTTTTTCTTTTCTACTATCTACTTAACGGTAAATCCTCTACTGATTCCATTTCGATTTCCACCTTTTCCATTGTGGCTCTTGATGAGAAGACAGGAGAACTCGGAATTGCAGTTCAATCAAAATTTATTGCAGTTGGCAGTGTCGTTCCATATGCAAAAGCGGAAATCGGTGCCATTGCGTCCCAGGCATGGGGAAATGTGCAATACGGTCCATATGGACTTAATCTATTAAGGCAGGGTAAAAAACCTGATGAGGTAGTAAAAATACTTATCGAGCAAGACCCAATCCGTGATCACAGGCAACTTGCTATGATTGATATGGATGGAAATGCTTCAAGTTATACCGGTAAAAAATGCTTACCCTGGGCGGGTTCAAAAATTGGAAATAATTACTCTGTTCAGGGAAATTTGTTAAAGGATCCGCAAGTTATCCAGGCAATGGCGTCAGACTTTGAAAAAAGTACGGGAGCGCTGGCCAAACGACTTATTTCTTCACTAAAGGCAGGTCAGGAGGCAGGCGGGGATAAGAGAGGCAAACAGTCAGCTGCAATTCTGGTGGTTCGTCAAGGATGGGGCTATGGTGGTATGAACGACCGATTCAGAGACCTGCGTGTTGATGATCATCCTAATCCGATTAATGAATTAGAGAGGATTTATAATCTTCACCGAAAAGTTTTCCCTCGCCCAGATACCCACCAATTTAAAAAATAATTTTCATTAAAATTTAATTCTTATATCAGATAATCATGAAAGCCGTTGTTCTCTTTTCCGGTGGACTTGACTCCACAGTTCTCACATATCATTTACTGGACCAGAAAGTTGAATTGAAACTTCTATCCATAGACTATGGGCAAAGGCATCAACGAGAACTTTCTTCAAGCCAGTTAATTGCACAAACCCTTGGGCTTAAACATTCAGTTCTCAAACTCCCCATGTTGGCAAACATTCTTGGCGGAAGTGCCCTTACTGACTCTTCTATCAAATTACCTGAAGGGCACTATGCAGAAGAATCGATGAAAACAACAGTTGTACCAAATCGTAATATGATACTGCTCTCTTTGGCAGCAGGTCACGCGATTTCAATCAACTTTGACACGGTCGCCTACGCTGCTCATGCAGGAGACCATACCATTTATCCTGATTGCCGCCCTGAATTTGGTGACGCCATGGATAAAGTACTAAAGCTTGCTGATTGGAATCAAATTTCTCTTCATCGCCCTTTTGTAAATTGGAGTAAGAAGGACTTAGTCAAACATGGGATCGAATTAAATGTTCCTTTTGATAAAACATGGTCTTGCTATGCAGGTGGTGTTTCTCATTGCGGGAAATGCGGAACTTGTGTCGAAAGAAAAGAAGCATTTGAATTGGTTGGTATTTCCGACCCGACTGATTATATTAATTAAATTTTTTATGTTAACTTGCAGCAAGTCATATCAGGACATCCCCCTTTCTCATCGCCAACCTCATCACTCAGGAAGATGTTCAAGGCTTCACGGGCATAGTTGGTCAATTACGCTCACTTTTTCATCAAAGAGTCTAGACAACAACGGATTCATAGTTGACTTTGGTGAACTTCACTACATCGCAGAGTGGATTGATGAAAACTTGGATCATGCAACAATCATATGCAAAAAAGACCCTCGAATTGATGAAATTCGCTCACTTGCTAAGTCTGGACTTCTCAAGCTTACAGAAGTTGAAAGTGCATCATGCGAGGGTATTGCTCAGCATCTTTTTTACATATTTGATAGCTTGGTTAGAAAGAATACAGGCGATCGAGCATGGCTTAAAAAGATACTCTTAAAAGAAGACTCCAAAAACTCCGCCACATTCGAACCAAGCCCAAGCAAGTGAACGAGCTTCCTGTTTATGAAAGGTTTCATTCTTGGCAGGGGGAGGGATTGCATATGGGTAAATCAGCGTTTTTCATTCGTTTACACGGATGTCCGGTCCACTGTCCTTGGTGTGATTCCGCAGGAACTTGGCACCCTGAGCATAAACCCAAAAAAATAGACCGAATTGATCCAGTAAATTTAGCTGAGGAGGCGTTTTCAACCGGTTGCGAAATAGTAGTAATTACAGGTGGTGAACCAGCTATACATAACCTTCACGCATTAACTCATGAACTTCGGATTCGCAATTTGCCCATTCACATTGAAACATGTGGTGCTTATCCGATTCAGGGAGACATGGATTGGATTACTTTGAGCCCTAAATTTCTTGCCCACCCCTTGATGGAAAACCTCAACATTGCGGATGAATTCAAAATTATTGTTGAAGATGATACTAGCATTCTGAAGTGGACTGGTATGATCGATTTCAGTAAGTTTGCCATTCCAACTTGGCTCCATCCTGAATGGTCAGTTTCTCAGGATGTCTCTGTCCTCACCAAAATCACAGAGTGGATCAAGGAAAATGGTTTTCCTTATCGTGCCGGTTTTCAAATTCATAAGCTTTTCAAGGCAGATGAAAATGACGAAAAGTCACGTCCCGCAAGTACCTTATGCAATGAGCCTGGTAAACACACGAAAACAAGAAAATAAGAATTTGTATTAGCAAATGTGTGGTCGATATTCATGGTCTCAAAAAAAAGCGCTACCAAAGCCAATAAATTTCATTCTTCCCCCTTCCCCTAAAAATATTAGTTATAATCGAGCTCCCGGTCAGGTTCATCCGGTAATTATAGAAAAAAACAGAAATCCTGCTTGGGCATCTGCAGTATGGGGATTGGAATCTGCAAATCAGTCTTCCAAGGTTAAGTTTAATCCCATTAATGCAAGAATAGAAACAGTAAATGAAAAAGCCGCTTTTCAAAGCTCAATCGCACATCGCCGCTGCCTCGTTCCCGCAGACGGTTATTTCGAGTGGCAAAAAATGGAAAAACAAAGATATCCTCATTTCCATTTTCTTATAAACAAAAACGCTTTTTCTATGGCCGGAATTTGGAATATAAATTGCGGAAAACTTTCATTTGCGGTACTCACTCAGCCCGCCTCCTCAAACCTTCTTCACATACACCATCGAATGCCAGTTATTATAAAACCCGAAGACTGGAACTCTTGGTTAAACCCAGATTCAGATCTGCATATCTTGCTAACTCGATATAGGGAAGCTCAGGTCGAACTGAATTTTCACCAGGTAAGCTCACGTGTAAACAGGGTCAAAGAAAACGATATCAAAATAATTGAGCAATCTAACGAAAAACAGTCCACTCTGTGGTAAATTTTCAGGAATCTTTTTCATTGAATAAAAAGACATGCACAGAAAATAAAAACTTCTCCGAAGAAAAAATTGAGACTTTTTTCAAGGCAAGAGGCTGGAAGGTATTTCCATTTCAAAAAAAAACATGGCAAGCATATTTCAATGGGAAAAGTGGCTTGGTACATGCCCCTACAGGAACCGGCAAAACATATGCCGTTTGGGCACCTCCCCTACTTGAATGGTTGGAAAAAAATAAAGAAAAAAAACAGCATTCTCCCAAGCTAAAAGTTTTATGGCTCACCCCTTTGCGGGCACTAGTCGAAGACACGACAAGAAGTTTGCAGGAATTAGTTTCTGGACTCAATCTACACTGGACTGTTGAGTCCAGGACAGGCGATACATCCGGTAAACTAAAAGCCAAACAAAGAATTAAATTCCCATCCGCACTTGTTACAACCCCGGAAAGTTTATCTCTCCTTCTTTCTTACCCGGAAACAAAAGACTCTTTTGCCGAATTGGATGCAATTATAGTGGATGAATGGCATGAACTCTTATCAACAAAAAGAGGAACACAAACTGAACTCTGCCTGGCCCGCTTAAGAAAATGGAATCCGCAATTAAAAACATGGGGGCTATCCGCCACACTTGGAAACTTAAATCAGGCGATGTGTGCACTCTTAGGCACAAAAAAACAAGGTGTGTTGATTAATGGTGACATGCGTAAAAAGTTTATCGTTAAGACCATCATTCCCGAAGATATGGAAAAATTCCCATGGGCCGGGCACCTTGGTGGCAAACTTGTTGAAGAAGTCGCGCAGGCCATTGAAAAAAAATCCACCACTCTGGTGTTTACAAATGTTCGATCTCAAACCGAGTACTGGTTTGACGCACTGCTTGGCGTTCGCCCCAAATGGAAAAATTCAATCGGAATTCATCACGGCTCGATAGATCGGAAGGAAAGGGCAAATATTGAGAATCGATTAAGAAGAGGGAATATTAAAGCCGTAATCTGTACGAGTAGTTTAGATTTAGGAGTTGATTTTTCTCCAGTTGAGCAAGTCATCCAAATTGGTGGCCCAAAAGGAATTGCCCGCCTACTTCAAAGAGCCGGGCGCTGCGGACATCAACCTGGTGCAACCAGTAATATTCTGTGCGTTCCAACTCAGGCTATGGAACTCATTGAGTACGCAGCGGCTCGCAAGTCAATTGGGGAAAAAAAAATTGAAGAAAGGGAACCTCTTAACGCCCCACTTGACCTTCTTTCTCAACACTTAATTACCCTGGCTCTTGGAGGGGGGTTTGAAGAAAAAGAAACGCTGGCTGAAGTTAGAAGTGCTTGGTCATACCGAAATCTGAGTCAGGATGAATGGGATTGGACAATCGAATTTATTGTTAAAGGTGGAAAAACTCTGCGAGCCTATGATCAGTTTAAAAGAGTTATTCTGAACGACGGCTACTACCATGTACAATCTAGTTTAATTAGCCGATTCCATAGAATGTCAATTGGTACTATAACGAGTGACCCTGCCATAAATGTAAAATTTCAAACCGGAAGGTCCCTTGGAACCATTGAAGAATCCTTTATATCAAGGATAAAAAATGGCAGTAACTTTTTCTTCGCAGGCAAATTGCTAAAATTAGTTCGGATTCGCGACTTAACTGCAATTGTTAAATTAGCCAAGTCAGGTAAAGGAACTATTCCAGTCTGGGGTGGAGGAAAGTCTCCTCTTTCCTCAGAACTTGCCAAATCCGTACGAGAACAAATTGAATTATTTCGCCTAAAGAAAAATATTACTCCCGAAATGAAAGCAATGAGGTCTACTCTTGAACTTCAACAGCAATGGTCTCACCTTCCCTCTTTTTCTGAGTTTCTTATTGAAAAAACAAAAACAAAAGATGGTACTAATTGGTTTCTATTCCCTTTTGCAGGAAGACTTGCACATGAGGGGCTGGCATCTCTAATTGCCTATCGAATGTCGCAACTCGAACCGATGACACTCTCAGTCTCTTTCAACGATTACGGACTTAATCTTTGTACCAACTCAGAAAAAACGCTTGATCAATCCACATGGAAAAATTTGTTGTCTCCACAAGGCCTCATCGAAGAATTACTCGAGTGCATGAATCAAAGCGAAATGGCAAAACGCCAATTTCGAGAAGTGGCAAGAGTAGCGGGTCTCATCTTTCAGGGATACCCTGGTGCTCAAAAATCAATCAGACAAGTTCAGGCATCAGGGGGGCTCTTTTTCGATGTTTTTGCAAAGTATGACCCAGATAATCTTTTGCTTTCTCAAGCAAGAAAAGAAGTATTGGAAAATCAATTGGAAGCAAAAAGGCTCATTGATAAATTAGATGAAATTCAGTCTCAAACTTTTATACTTAGGTCACCAACAAATTTAACCCCTTTTTCTTTTCCACTTTGGGCAGAGTCTCTAAGAAACCAAGTTTCTTCTGAATCGTGGAGCGAACGAGTCCAAAAAATGGCTAACGAGCTCGAAAAAAATTTTCAATTTGGTTTATGAATCATTCAATCGAAATTGTATGGAATGGACATAATTTCATTTTACTTGCGGATCGGGCTCTTTATTGGTCAAACCAGCAAATCTTATTTCTTGCAGACCCTCATTTTGGTAAAGCTGCAACTTTCCGAAATTCTGGTATTCCTGTCCCGGAAGAAAACACCAAGGAAGACTGTCGCAGAATGAACAAATTAATTAATGATACCAATGCAGACAAAATTATTTTCTTGGGGGACTTTTTTCATGCACGTTCTGGTAGAACTAATGAAATTCGTGAGCTTTTATTAAATTGGAGAAATGAAAACCAAAACATCGAACTTCATTTAATTCGTGGAAATCACGATATAAATGCGGGAGACCCATGGCCCGAACTGAAAATCAAATCTCATCCCGACCCATCATCACTTTTCGGAATGGAATGCAGGCATTTACCATTACTAACTTCAAAAAAACCACACCTTGCAGGGCATATCCACCCTGGTTTTTCCTTTAACGGAAAAGGCAAAAGCACTATTAGAGCAGCCTGCTTTTATATTAACACTCAACAAATTATCCTTCCCGCATTTGGGTCATTTACCGGATTAAAAAACATTAAACCAAAATTCGGTGATCAAATTTTTATTACTAATGGAGAGTGTATTTTTAAAATACCAAACAAAAGATAAACAAAACAAAAAAAGAGATTCTTCATTTCCCATTGACATAATCTCGATCTAATAGTGTTTTATATATCGTCTAATGAATTAAAAATTCATAATTAAAAACCATTAAATTCTTATGAAATATATCTTGTCTCTACTGACTGTTCTTTCAATGTTATTCTTTTCTTCCTGTGGTGGCGAAGGTCACGATCATGAGGGTGGCGACGCAGAGTGCTGTGGCGAAGGTGGCGAATGCTGCAAATCTGACGAAGGAAACGCTTCTGAATAAGCTTAGCATTGTCTAAACTTTAAAAAAACCTCACTGCTTTCGAGCGTGAGGTTTTTTTTGCTTCAGACATAATTGAAAAGTACCATAAAAATAATATTAATGTAATGTGGATCTAACAAAAACCATCAACGTATTTGAGCCAACAAAAGATTCAAATGGAGCGGAGGTTACTATTTCCAGTAAGAATGGTAGAAAAACTTTTCATCTCAAAAGGCCTTCTTCTTTTATCGAAAAGTCCCCGCTTGCAATTGAATCATTTGCAATTGATCCGAACCATTACAGCGAACTCATGAAAAGAGTTGAATCGCTCCATCGTAATTTAAAATAAGTCTTTACCAGTAATTTTATTACATGGGCGGGTAAGTTCTAAATTTAAGACCTGCAGTTTTAAATTTTAATTGATGATTAAATTCAAAAATTCCAGCCAGGAAAAAATCGATTCATTTTCTTTTGCTCATTGGTTTTTTGGTAGGTCTCTGGGATTTGTTACACTCATTGCCTTTTTGTCATATTGGATACAATCCGATAGTTTAATTGGGGAGAATGGACTAAACCCTTGGAAAACAGATCTTGAACGAGTTGAATCTTTTCTCGAAACAAATAAAGATCATCAAAGTAAGGTAATTATTCGCCCCACCCTCCTTTGGTTTTCCCTTTTCGATAACCATCATTTGCTCTTTGCTCTTGGTTCTATTTCAGCACTTGCCCTTACCATTGGCTTTATGCCGGGACCCTCCGCTTTGTTATCTTGGGTGCTTTACCTTTCAGTCAGCGTTGTTGGAGAACCTTTTCTTAATTTCCAATGGGATGCATTGCTTCTTGAGAGCCTCTTTTTGTCCGTTCCGTTTCTCCCTTTCATTTTACGCCACAGACTGTCAAAACCAGTTCAGTATTCCAAATGGGCACGCATCCTCGTCCTTCTTTTACTTGCCAAGTTAATGATTCAGTCAGGTTTGGTTAAATTTACTTATTTTGATCATGATCAAAGTAATGCCTGGATCGACTTCACCGCCCTTGACTTTCACTACTGGACTCAACCACTTCCAAACCCTTTCAGTCAATTTATTCACTCGTTACCTCATTGGTTCGATTTGATCTCCTTAAGTGCAATGTATTTTATAGAGTTGGCTTTGCCTCTTTTCTTTTTTCTCACCAGAAATTGGCGTAGATTCGCTCTTATCGGACAGGTTATTCTACAACTAAGTATCATGCTTTCCGGTAATTATGGTTTTTTTAACCTCCTCACACTGGTATTATGCATTCCATTACTGGATGATAATCTTGTACCTAAAAGATTTCGGTCATCTCTGAAATATGTTGATATGAATAAGAAAACTATCCGAAATGGTTTTTATGTTTCTTATATTGGAGCTCTTTATTTTCTTTTTCTTTTCACTTCATGGGGATACCTTAAGGCTGATATTCAAGGTAACATTAGCAAAGAAGCTCCGCTAAAAAAGGAAGACTGGACAGAAGAAGTTCGAAAATTGATTCAACCGCTTCGATCAATCAACCCTTACGGACTCTTTAGGATAATGACAAAAAAGCGTCCTGAAATTATTATTGAGGGAAGTGCTAACGGCAAAGACTGGAAGCTTTATGACTTCAAATGGAAACCTGACCATGCCAATGATCCGCCCCAATTTTCTGGTCCTCATATGCCCAGAATAGACTGGCAAATGTGGTTCGAAGGTCTTCGGACAGAGAGATACTTGAGCCAACCATTTTCAAGGTTTTTATATGGTAGGTTTCTTGATATCATTGCAAACGGGGGTGGACAAAAGGAATGCTTCGAACTGAATCATGTCTTCGGAGAACAGGAAATGCGGGCTTTTTCTCAGGCACCACCTCAGCAAAAGCAGGTAATTATATCTAATTTTCGAAATTTGATGAATACATTCCTGCAACAATCCACTTGGTTCGGCAAACTCCTTAAAGCTTGCCTGGAACCGAATCCCGTTATTTTAGAGGAACTTGAATCCGTTCCCTTCGTAAATCAATCACCGAAATTCATACGTATCTCATTGGAGCACTATCAATTTCAATCAGAAAGCAAAGTACCTCGCGAATCTGTATGGAAAGTTGATCAAATCAATGGCGGACAAATAATAATTCAAAAAAAATAGTTACATGTACGTTTTTTCACCGCCTTGCATCTTGACTTATTTCCCGCGAGTGTTTTTATGGTTCTTTCGCGAATTGGGGTAGTAGCTCAGTTGGTTAGAGCGCCGGCCTGTCACGCCGGAGGTCGCGGGTTCGAGTCCCGTCTATCCCGCCATTTGCATATCTCGTCAGGTCGCGTCAACAAGCGTCCATAGCCCACTGTTAAAGGGGTTCCTGCGATTTCACCCCTCTCACCTGTTTCGCCAACCCGCGACCCCAAATGACAGGTTTTGCCAGAAAAGTGAGTAATTGATTTATTGGTCAGAATGTATTTCACAAAGAGAGCAAACTCGTAAA
>CBFIBI010000024.1:11169-29722 GCA_965660725.1 Opitutales bacterium | reverse complement strand
CTCAGGAAGCCGAAAATAAGAAATATTCTGGTTATTTATCCAGGGAATTAAGCACCATCTTCTTCATGTTTGAAACCTGTGCTTCCACGGTCTCTTTTGGCCCGGTCATTTTAATAAATATGGCCCCGTTTTTTCCTGAAATAATTGCGGCGAGAAGGGCATAATTTGGTTTTGGTGTTTTCGGACCAAAAGCACTGCCGCTCATAAAAGTACCATGAGCCTGAGCGTAAGAAACAGGAATGTCGCCAATTACGGTGTTCTTTACAATCTTTCCTTTGGGCGATTCAAACTGTCCCATCCAACGATCAATATTAGCCTTAACTCCACCCGATCCACCACCACCAAAATGAAAAAAAGCGACTTCAGCATCTTTTCCATCGTCTCCAGGTACATTAAATTGGGCTTTGCGCATTTTAGAAGTGGGTGTTGAGGATACCCATTTTTCAGGAGATAAAAAGCTGTAGCCGGCGACTTCAATTTTTTCGGCATGAAGAGAATTGGACATTAGTAAGGCGAAGTATGAAAATATTAAGAATAGTGTTTTTGGTGATTTCATAATGATAATTGAGGTATAGTTTTACTACTTATAGTCGATCGTACTTTGATGGTAAGCAAAAAAGTTTTGAATAGGTTCGAAAAAAAATTGAACTATTGGCTACAGCCGGAGTGTTGTGCGTTAGGTCATTTAATTTAGTTTTGCCTAGAATCTTCATTTTTCTGCTGTCGAAGTTGAGTGTAGTAACTAAGCCCTCGCGGGAAACAACATATACAGTTTTTCCAATTGCAACAGGAGAAGCAAAATAATTACCCTCCAATCTTTCTCTCCATAGAATCTTGCCAGACTTTCTTTCCATACAGGAAGCAATACCACCATCCCCAAGAAGAAAAACTAATTGATCAATGGCTAGCGGAGTCGGGACATAGGGAACATCTCGAGTAAGGGTGTAAGCAATTTGAATTTTTTCTTCTTTCTGCTCAAAAGGGTTAACGGAAATGAGGCGACTTCCTTTCATACCTGAACCACAGGTAGCAAAAACAAAATTACCAGATTTGAATGGAGATGAAACTGCTCTTTTATCAAGAGTGCCAATTCCAGTTTCCCATAAAATATTACCAGTTTTTACATCAACGGAATAGCAACCGTGTGACATTGAAGAGGAAACGATTTGATCATTTCCAAGACCTGATGTTAAAATAAAAGGAGTGGAAGCAGATGGCTTTGAGCCGATCCGTTTAGTTTTCCAAATTATTTTGCCTGTTCTCCGATCCAGAGCCATGAGGGAGGAATCATTTTCATGATCATGGCTTACAATCAAGATATCTTTATAAACTATAGGAGAAAATCCACTCCCGTGCTGAGTTTTATATTCACCAAGATTTCGTTGCCATTTTATTTCTCCATCATGCGTTAAACACGCGAGATTATTTGATTCTGGAGTGGTCCACGATGCGAACAAAAAATCTCCGTCAATACAAGGGGTACAAGATGCAAAGCTGTTGAATTTGTGATGTGCATAAGGACTAAAGGTAAATTTTTTTTGCCAAATTGTAGTGCCCTGTTTTGCATCAATGCATAATATGAAGAATAAGCCATTGGGGCTATCTGCACAGGTGGTGATCAATTTGTTTTTCCAAATAACCGGTGATGAATGTCCAACACCAGGAAGTTTCATTACCCAACTGTATTGTTTTTCGGTCCAAGAATAATTAAAGTCTAAATCTTTGGCCAATCCTGAACCGTTCGGCCCTCGAAAACGAGGCCAATTGTCAGAATATAAAGAAGAACAAATGAAGAGTATTAAAAAACAGTTAAGGAGATTAGGCACAGGGGGAAATTTTTTAATGTGCTCTGATTTTTGGTTTTTCAAAAATTATGAAGTGTTGTTGGGGAAGGAAATTAAGAGTTTCTTTCCACACAAAACCAACACTTGTAATTTCTTTGATCGCTTGTTTTTCACTCATTTTATGAAGTAATTTGATGGGAACCTTTGGATCTTCTTTTCGGTATTCAATAAGGAAGAGTCGTCCTTTTTCTTTTAGTGATTTGTAAATAGATTCAGCCATTTCTCTAGGATATGAAAATTCGTGGTAGGCATCCACTAGCAGAGCACAGTCTGCAGACAGAGGTTCAAGGGTCGTGTTTTTTATTGAACTTTGAACCGTGATTAAATTATCGAACCCACCTTTTGCTTTTTTGGCTCTTATAATTCCGAGCATTTGAGGAGATATATCTACAGCATAAATTTTCCCTTCGGGAACAAGTGGTGAAAGGCGAAAAGAAAAATAGCCCGACCCTGCTCCAATATCTGCAACCCGGTCAGTTTTTTTTAATTTCATATTTTTTATAAGCAAATCTGTTCTTTCTTCTTGTTCCCTCTTGGGTCTTTCTAACCAACCTGCACCCAGGTGACCCATAACTTGTGAGATTTCTCGCCCCATGTAATATTTGCCTATACCATCTCTTGTTCGCTCTCCTTTTTGATAATAACTTGTTTTATTATTTTCAGACTTTTCTGCATTAAGAGAAAGTATTGAACAATATGTTAAAAGAAAAAAATAGAGTAGGAGATTCAATTTTTTACCAAATTTATAATACATGCCTAGATTTTGTTATTCTTTTAAGGACGATTGCAAATCAATATTGTACTATTAAGAATATGAAGTTATTGATTTTATACATCAAATGAAAGTGATTAGAGCAAAAAGTGCGGGTTTCTGTTGGGGGGTAGAACGGGCAATACAAGTTGCTCGGGAAGAAGCTCAGGGTGGAAAGCGAACTGTGTATACTGATGGACCACTTATTCATAATAATCAAATGATGAAAGCTTTGGGAGATGAGGATATTCGAGAAGTTGGTGATTATCAAAGTAACTCGAATCTTGATATACCTAGTGGAGGGGAAAAGGAGTCTGTAGTGGTGGTCCGTGCACATGGTATTTCTCCTGAAAGAAGAAAATACTTACAAGGATTAGGTCTACCCTTCAGAGATGGTACTTGTCCAGATGTAGGCATTATTGCAGGTAAAATAAAAGCCCATGCTGAACTTGGTTACGAGGTTGTTATTTTTGGTGATCCTCGGCATCCAGAAGTAATCGGTTTACTTGGTTATGCACGAGGGCAGGGTCATGTAATAACTAACGAGTCGGATCTAGAAAAGCTTCCTCATTTTCAATCAGGAGTTGTTATTGTTTCGCAATCAACCATGTTCACTCACGAATTTAAAAAATTATCTAGTATATTAGCCGAAACTTATCCTGAATTGATCATACTTGATACTATCTGCGGAGCAACCAAAGAGAGACAGTCAGATTTGGTACAGTTGGTTGAAGAAGGTGCTGAAGCGATTGTTGTTATTGGAGGGAAACACTCTGCAAATACAAAAAAACTTGCCAAATTAGCTTCAAGTTATGATAAGCCAACTTTTCATATTGAAACTGCTGAGGATATCCAATTTGAGTATCTTCGAGAGTTTTCATGTGTTGGGGTTACTGCTGGAGCATCGACGCCTGAGTTTATTATACGATCAGTTTGTGAAAAATTAGAATCCATCTAACCAATATCAAAAAATATGTCCTTTGAAATATCGAATGTATTGGCTGAGCGTTACGCATCAGAACCAATGAAAAATTTGTGGTCTCCCTCTGGCAAAATTCTCCTGGAAAGAGAATTTTGGATTGCTGTTATGAAAGCACAAAAAGAATTGGGTGTCACAATTGCCGATGAGGACATTAAAGCTTCGCAAAGAGTCAAGGGCTCTATTGATCTGAAATCGATTCAAAAGCGTGAAAAAATTACTAAGCATGATGTTAAAGCCCGCTTGGAAGAGTTTGCGGAGAAAGCAGGTCATCAGCATGCCCACAAAGGAATGACAAGTCGTGACCTTACCGAAAATGTTGAACAGTTGCAAATTCATCGGGCATTGAGTTTAATATTAGAAAAAGGGGTTGCTGCTTTAATTGCATTGGCAAAAAAAGCTGAAGATTACAGGGAAATTCCCGTTACTGCCCGTTCCCATAATGTACCAGCTCAAGTCACCACCCTTGGTAAGAGAATGGCGAATTGGGGAGAGGAGTTAGAACGTGTGCTTGATTCTCTTGCCAGTCTGTGTGTTACCTATCCTTATCGAGGATTAAAGGGAGCAGTAGGAACTAGGCTTGATCAGGTAACTTTGCTTGGAGACTCGAAGAAAGCCGAGTTGCTTGACCGAAAAGTTATGGAGCATCTCGGAGCAACTGCGAATTGGGAGAATGTTGGACAAGTTTATCCAAGAAGCCTTGATTTGGAGGTTGTGTCATTACTGGTCAGGTTATCTGCCGCTCCATCTAGCTTTGCAAAAACTTTAAGAATAATGGCAGGGCATGAACTTTTGGGGGAAGGCTTTGCAAAAGGGCAGACCGGTTCCTCTGCGATGCCCCATAAGATGAACAGTAGGAGTTGCGAGCGAATCAATGGTTTTCAGGCAATACTTAATGGCCATTTGACTATGGTCTCTAATCTTTCGGGAGATCAATGGAATGAAGGTGATGTTTCATGTTCAGTTGTCAGACGAGTTGCATTACCTGACGCATTTTTTGCTATAGATGGATTACTTGATACTTTTCTTACAGTTCTCGCCCAGATGGAGGTCTTCCCTCAAATGATCAAGGCAGAAGCTAATCATTATCTTCCTTTTTTGCTTTCCACTACTTTTATGATGGAGGCTGTCAAAGCAGGAGCAGGAAGAGAGGATGCGCATGCTGCTATTAAGGAGCATGCTGTAGCTACTGTTAGAGATCTTAGAAAAAGAAAGATCAAAGATAATGATCTCGCAAAACGACTAGCCAAAGATAAAAGAGTTGGGTTAAAAGCCTCATTTATTAATTCCTTGATAAAAGATGGACAAAAGAGAGTGGGGGCGGCTTATGCACAAGTTGATTATTTTATTGGCAGAGCTGATTCATGGAGTAAGCGGTATCCAAATTCTGTTTATTATCATCCACCTTCCATCCTTTAAAATTAAAGTTTGAATATGTTCATCTTTATTTTGCGATTGCCATTTTAGGACTTCATCTGTGGAGTGGTGAGTTTTTCGTTATTTGACTCATTTAATATTATGGCAGAAGAATTAGTAGGAAATTGTTTGGTTGCTCAATCAGGAGGACCGACCGCCGTTATCAATGCAAGTGTTGCCGGAGTTGTAACAGAGGCTCTCAACAATCCATGTATTGAAGAAATATATGGCGGGATGAATGGAGTTCTCGGTATTCTTAAGGAAGAATTAATTGATCTTGCTGAGGAATCCCAGCAAAACATTCGTGGGTTACGTTACACTCCTGCTTCTGCTTTAGGCACATGTCGTTTTAAACTAAAACGGGAACAGGACTATGAAAGGGTTTTAGAAGTATTTGAAGCTCATAATATCCGGTATTTTTTCTACGCTGGTGGTAATGACTCTCAGGATACAGCTGATAAGATATCCAAACTTGCCCAGAAAAAAAATTATGAACTCAGAGTTATCGGGGTTCCCAAAACTATTGATAACGACTTGGTAACCACAGACCATTGTCCTGGGTACGGAAGTGTTGTTAAATACATTTGTTCGGTTATTCGTGAAACTGCATTGGATCACGAGGCTATGGGGCAGCACGACTTGGTTTCTATTGTCGAAGTCATGGGGCGTAACGCAGGCTGGATTGCGGCTGGTTCAACGCTGGCCAAGAGCAAAGAAAATCCTGATGATGCACCGCATTTGATTTATTTGCCTGAACTTCCTTTTTCCAAAGAGAGATTTATCGATGATGTTCAGCGAGTTTTAAAGAAAAATAAGTATTGTTTGGTCGTTGTGGGGGAAGGTCTTTTGGATCACGATGGCAATTATGTTGCAAATAGTACGAACGCACAAGATGCATTTGGACATCAACAACTAGGTGGCATTGGAGACTTTTTAGCTGGATTGGTTGAGGAAAATTTAGCTGTTAAAGCTAGGTCAAGTAAGCTCGGAACTGGTCAGCGTGCTGCTGCTCATTGCTCTTCACAGGCTGATAACGATGAAGCATTCATGGCTGGACAGGCTGCTGTTAAAGCAGCTATTGCTGGTGAGACTGATAAAATGGTGATTCTTGTCCGAGCTGAAGGTGAAGCCTATAGTTGTGAAACTGGTTTAGCACCTCTTTCAGAAATTGCGAATGGAGTTAAAGAAATTCCTGCTGATTGGATTTCAGAAGACAATGTAAGTATGACTGCTAAGTTTATAAAATATTGTCAGCCATTGATACAAGGGGAGGTAGAAGTTCCTTATGAAAATGGCGTTCCTTCTTATGTTCGTCTTTCTAAGAAACGGATTCGTAAAGTTTTAGATCCTCATTCCTTCGAGTAAATAACTTTCTCAGCCAACCGTTTTAGTTTTTCATTCCTCTAAAAGCATCCTTTAAGGTTTGGATGATTTCGTCGGGGTTTTCCAATCCCACGGACAATCTGCACAGGTTTGGTGAAATTCCCGCTCTTTGTAATGTTTGAAGCCCCTTTTTAGTTTGAGTAAGATCATAGTGTGCTAGGTAAACATATGGGCAGCAAATACTAAATTCAGTTCCAAAACTTGGGCTTTTTAACATTCTTAGTCGATTGTAGAAGTTTTCGAAATTGCCATTAAGTTCGAAACTTACAACACATCCAGGTCTATCTTCACCAGCTCGATCTTTAAAATTTGCTTGAGAATCTTTTTGATAGGACCAAAAGACTTTATTTACATCGGAGCTTGATTCTAAAAAATTAACAACCTTCAAAAGGCTATGGTTAGTTTTTTCTACAAAGCTAGAATAAAAGGGTAATTGCTCACAGAGTCTTAACAAATCTCTGTTAAATGGGCGACATATTGTAGCTTTTGTAATGGATAGCAAATCCTTGCCGATTTTGGAATGATTTGGAAATACTAAACTACCAATCATGAGGTCCCCTTCCCAACTTGCATATTTAGTGAGACTGTTAACTAGGGCATCTGCAAATTCTGCAACCTTCGAGTTTTTAGGAGAAGCCATGGTTGGATCTATAATTAACATTGCATCAAATTGATCACACAACGCTCTCACTTGAATCAGGTCACATGATTGTAAGAGAGGATTTGTAGGGAATTCAGTAATAATTCCAGCAATCTGTTCACCATGTCGTAAAAAAGTTTCTTGAAGTAGTTTAAGGTCAGTTGGATTATGAAGGGTAATGATGTGATCTTCTTTACAAATTAATTTAATCGCCTCAATAGTATCGAGGTATAACCACCCCAGTTGAATCCAGATTTTTTTTCCTTTTTGATCTAAATATTTTTGTGCGTTCTTAAATAGGGAGTAGAATGCATTAGCTCCTGAGGATGTTATTAAAACCCCTTCGGTTGTGACCCCGACCCCGTGGACTTGTGCAATTGTTTTTCTTGCAAATAGGTCAGGGTCCTTAATTTTGGCGATATTTTCTCTTTTTAAAATAGTTCCTTTTTCAATTAAAATTTCTTCAGCAAGTCTTGAGGATATTCCACCTCCAGTATGCTGAAGGAATGATTTTACTGGATAGCTTGAATTCGGCTGTCTGGGAAGTTGTAGTATAGAATATTGGTCGCGATCAATGAAATTATAATTTTGAATCGAATATTGTTTAACTGCTTGTTGACAAAGTTGGCCATTTGCAAAGATGTAGAAATTATCATCTGTATTTCCGGCTTCTTTTTTTTCAATTTGAATTAATTCTTTAATCATACGATGTTGAACAAATCGTGGATAGCCAGATTTAATCTTTTTTAATGTGTCAGTTTTCTTTTCTTCATATCCGATAAGATCTCTTATTGTCGGAATACTTACACATACGGCATGATCCCGATTGGGCACCGATTGACCGAGGGCAAACTCACCTAATCCTGAAATATTCACGGAGCAACTTCATTCTCAACAATTTGCTCAAAAGTTTGTCTTTTTCTAATTAATGAAAGAGAACCGTCGGATTTTCTTAAAACCTCAGCAGCTTCCGGAAAGGAATTATAATTTTTAGCTGACATAGAAGAGCAGTACGCCCCAACGCTTTCAATTACGCAAAAGTCACCAATTTCTCCTTTGGTCATAACTCTTGGAGCAATTGATTCAGGTTCGCCAGGAGAAGGTGTAAGTAAGTCTCCAGATTCACAACAATGTCCAACCACTACTTGCTCGATTGGAGAACGAAATTTTTCCTGTCCTTTCTCAGGAATTATTAATAATGGATGCTGTGAACCATAGAGGCTAGGGCGTAGAATTTCGGTCATTCCTCCGTTTAACTTTAAAAATCGGTACCCATCTGGACCAGTAGATGTTACATCTTGCACCATTGTTACGAGACTGCATGCGTGTGCCAGTAAAAAAGTACCAGGTTCTATCTCCAATTTCAGTTTTCTGTTGGTCTCCTCAGCAAAATTTTCAAATAGTTTTTTTACAGGTTCACCAATTTCTTGTAGGTCGGTCGCATTTTCATCAGGCATTCTCGCCACCTTGTACCCTCCTCCTAAATTTAATGATTTGACTGTTGGAAAGGCACGCACGAGATCGAGGCTCATCGCTGCAACCTTTTGCCAGACAGCGGGGTCCGAACCTGATCCGATATGGGTATGTATTCGGTTTACTTTTAAACCATAATGCTGGCAAAGATCCTTGGCCTCTTCCAAATCATCTTTCCATATTCCAAAACTACTGGCAGGACCACCGACATTTGTCCTATTCGTTCCACCAGATCCCATTCCTGGGTTAAAACGTAAACCTATATTTTCACCTTTTCCCCAAGATCCGAATTTATGAATCTGATTAAGGGAACAAAGATTAACACTAATTCCATCCTGGACCCAATATCGGAAATTGTCTGGAAACTCCTGAGTACTAAGTGAAATTGATTCTGTTCCGTACCCGGCACGAACAGCTCTTTCGACTTCAAACTCGGAGCTAGCATCAATGCCGATTCCCTCGTTGTTAAATATTCTCAAGATAGCGGCAGTAGGAGCTGCCTTCATGGCGTATCTTGGGAAAACACCAAATGCATTGGGGAATTGTTTTACTTCACTTGCGTTTGACCTAAGAGTTTCCTCATCATAAACAAAAGTAGGGGTACCAAAGTCTATGCGAATTTGATCGAGATTTTCGGGAGTGAGAAATCGTGGTTTTTCCATGCTTAACTTCTGAATTTTAAAAATTTAATGTAAAAGATATCTTCTATTGAGGCAAGCATTGGAGCAGTAATAATGATTATTTAGTTAAAACGCGAAATGTCAGAGTTTGCACATTGTCATGAACTTTTTTTTTGGAAATTTCATTTTTAAAGAATGGTTCCCAATCTGGTAGAAATACATTGCCTTCATATTCATTATCAATTTCAGTAAGATACAAACGGTCAGCGATAGAGAATGCTTCTTGGTAAATTGAATGACCACCACAAATCCAAGCCGTCTTTTTTAATGCTTTTGCTTTTTGCAGTGCCTCATCAAGAGAAGCCGCTTTGTATGCAAATGGAAATTTTTGAGTAGGGTTACGACTCAGCGCGATGACCGTACGGTTAATAGCGTGTTTTTCGAAATCCTCATAGCAGTGTCTCCCCATAATGAGTGCACCCCCCTCAGTTTGTTTTAAGAAATATTCCCAGTCTTTTTTAATTTCCCATGGAAGAGTTCCGTTCTTTCCAATAAGATTATTTCGGTCACATGCCACAATAATGTTGATCATCTAAAGGTGCCAATTTGTGATTTTATAATTAATTGATGTGTTTTCATCGATTTCTTAATGGAATGTGATATGCATTTAATCTGTAGTATAAATGCAAACGAATACAAGTAGTTTTGGTGAACGAATTTCATTACCTGATTCCTGGCAAAGGAAAGCACTAGGTTATTTGCGTGATGGGAATGATCTTGTTTTGCATGCCCCTACTGGAGCTGGGAAAACATTTGTATTTGAACAATTAATTGAATCTGGTTGGAAAGGTCGGGCAGTTTACACTGTGCCAACCCGAGCATTGGCCAACGATAAATTTCGTGAGTGGCAAAGCCGAGGTTGGAAGGTTGGATTATCCACCGGTGATTTTCGATATGATGTCGATTCGCAGATCGTTGTTGCAACATTGGAAACTCAAAGATCATTAATGCTACAAGGGCATGGCCCAGATTTGTTTGTCGTGGATGAATATCAATTGCTTTCAGATAAGCAAAGAGGACCGGGGTATGAAATTATTATGGCTATGGCTCCTTCTCATGTTCAATTGCTTCTCATGAGCGGAAGTGTAGCAAATCCAAACGAGGTAGCTGACTGGTTAAAAAATCACAATCGACAAGTTTCAGTCGTGACTGAATTTGTTCGTCCTGTTCCTTTAGAAGAGGTCTTTGCAGAGACTCTTCTAAAAAGACCTTTCCGTGGGAGAAAAGTTCGTGGCCATTGGCCCAAACTAATCTCTGGTGCATTAAGTGCCGGATTAGGACCAGTCCTTGTATTTGCTCCCCGAAGAAAATCCGCAGAAGATTTAGCCAAGCAATTGGCGTTGGAATTGCCCTCAGTTGAAAATTTAGAGTTAACTGCAGATCAAAAAAAAATTGCAGGAAAGGAATTGAGTGGCTTGCTCAAAAGAAGGATTGCATACCATCACAGCGGTTTGAACTATGTTTCCCGTGCGGGCGTGATTGAGCCATTGGCGAAAACTGGTCAGCTTCAAGTTGTGGTTGCAACGACAGGCTTAGGCGCTGGAATTAACTTTTCCACCCGTTCAGTCCTGGTTACTGACCGAGAGTATCGAGTAGACGAAGGCCTATTTCTACTTCGTCCCGATGAATTATTACAAATGTTTGGAAGGGCTGGAAGGCGTGGTTTGGATGATCGTGGTTTTGTAATTGTTACTCCGAAGCAACCTCGTTTGTCAGACGCCCGCCCGTTAAAACTCAAGCGTTCCAAATCTTTAGATTGGCCTGCAATTCTTCGTGTTATGTACTTTGCAAACAAGCGTGGTGAAGATCACCTTGAAGCTGCAAGAAGCCTTGCGCTTAAGTTATTTTCAGAAGATAAGATTAAGCTGGGATTAAGGGATTCAATTAACAAAATCTCAATTAAGGCAAACACCGTGATGAACACTGATCGATCATCTGAAGGTGAATCGAATCGAAATGAGGTAATAGAAATGCTTAATTTCTCAGGCTTGTGGGAAAGGCGAAGCGGTCAATGCCAAGCACCTTTAGGTGAAGCTTTCGTTTTAAAAAAAGGAGAATGGGTTAAAGCATTAAGTCTTCCTGAAACTCTTAGTAAAGTAAAAGTCGGGAACCCATGCCGATTTGGAAATAAAAAGAAACCTATTTACGGCAGAGAATGGCCTATTGGATTATATGAAAAAACTTCAGGTGGGAAGTTGGTTACTTTAACAAAATCTTTCCGAAAGCAACTTAAGGAAACTGTATCCCAGCAGTATCCACAATTAAAGAAGAGGTTTTCTCGTAAAACTTGGCGAAGAAATGGATTGGAAAAAGTTTTTCATGATCTCTTCCCATCGTTATCCAAAGGAGGAGCTTTTGATGAATTTGTGGATCGTGGAGGTGTGCTAAGGGTTCGCCTTAGATATGATAATGCGACCGTTCTTGGATGGAAAGATACCAGAGGAAAAATACTACTTAATCCACCTTTAAGAAAGACAACCCGAGTTTTTGAATCTCCTTTTAAGGAAAACGAAAATAATAGTCTTGAATCATTAAGCTCTCTTTCTCCTGCGGATGTTTGGATCAAATTGGGATTGATCAATTCTTCAGGAATACCGACACAACGCGGTATAATTTTTAGTTTTTTTACTAGAGGGGAAGGATTGGCTGTTGCATTAGCATTAGAAGATCAAAACTATCCGGTTGAGGAATTGATTTACGACCTTGCCAATTTACGAGCAGGTCATCGTTTCCAATCTTATTCGCAAACTGAATCCCGCCTTGGGTTAGTTTGCCGGGAAGCTTTTGGTTTTAAAAGTTGTGCTGGTTATTTGAGGGAAGGTCTTCCAGTTGAATACGGAGAAGGAGCCCATGAAGTTGTAAGAAACTTTGAGGTAATCAAATCAAATTTAGGTCAAGAGGAAGATGAATTACGGATTGGTGATTTGGAGCGAATCAAAGTGGAATGGAAAAGCCTCCTTTCATTGATTGCCCATTCTCCTGAAGTTGATTTGAAGCGATGGCATAGTTTGCAGAGTATCGCTCGCTCATTAGTCGATGATGGTACAAAAAATAACAATATACTTCCATATTTACCGACTCTTCCTTTTCGTCAAAGAGAGCGATTTCAGGCAAATCTTTTTTAACAAATGAGTTTAACTTAGGGGGTTATAGTTTCCCCAAGTTCATAACAAGCAATTCTTTTTTCTTTTCTAATTATAAGTTTGGATCCTACGAGGCAGGGTGAGGTGCAGCGCAAGGCAGTTATTTTGGTTTTTTGAATCTCCTCAAAATTGTTTGGGTTTGGATCAATCATAGTTAAAAAATTACCATTGATTTCATATGCTAATATTTTTCCGTCAGCCAAAATAGGGGAGGATATATCATGTTTAGCAATAATTTTTCTAACTACTTTGCCTGTTTTTAAATTTATACATAATCTCATCCCTGATCCAATTAAGTAAGCATGGCCATTAAAAATAATGGGACTTGAGTCCGTCCTTCTAGTAAGCTTAGGAATTCTCCAGGATTGAACAATACTTTCTCCGTTTGAGTGATATGCAGTTAATCCAACATCTTCTTTCTTTCCATGAACTACTAAATAATCTGACGAACAAACTGGGGTAGAGCTACCTCCGCCATCACCTTCCCAGATTGTTTTTCCATCCTTTGGGTCAACTGCAATTACACTTTTAGTTGAATTGCAGATAATCAAATTTTTCCCTTTTGTTTTCCAGATAATAGGGGATGCTGCTTTGCCAGAGACATCGATATTTTTCCATAGGAGTTGTCCGGTTTCCTTGTCAAAAGCAAGTAGGTTTCCTGCTAATACAATCACCATTGACTCAAAAGGCAGAATCGAGCTAGCAATTTCCTTAGTGTCTAGGGGTTGGTTCCAAATTGGTTTACCCGTTTCTGCATCAAGGCAGTAAATTTGTTCGCTTCCAATTGCAAAAATTTTTTGTTCCGATAAGCAAGGTGTAGAAGATGACTTTCTTCCACTTGGAACAGATTCGAGAGAAGTTTTCCAGAGAATTACTCCCGTCTTTAAGTCTAGGGCTAATACGGCGTCTTCAGCAACCTGCATAGTAGGAGGTACTGCTTGGGAAATTTTTTCTTGAATCTTTTTACTAAAACCTTTTTGGCTTAACCAGTTATCTAATTTTTGTTGATTTTCGAAAACTCGATTTTTTACATCAAACAATTCATCTATTACTGAAACAGGGAGAGCGAGCTTACCCTTTCGAAATCTCGATGCAATTAAGTCAGCAGTTGTAAGCTTTTGCTTTTGATTAAGATTTTTTTCAATCCATTTTTCAATCCAAAGATCTAATTTTGATCCTCTAAGCCTTGGGCTTAGGGCAAGTCTATCTTTTTCAGCCAACTGAACTAATTCAGGAGGCAAGTTGATTTTTCGAGCACCAAGTTTTCGTAATACTAAGTCAGATATTTTGCGAGTTTCAGTTGGAATGTCTTTATGCCATACAAGCGATATAAAAGCCATTTCACTATTTGCGATTACACTACCAAATCCACCATAATCCTGACTGGGTATTTCCTCACTTTCCCAAAGGAGTTTTGGACCTGATTGATCCCACATCTCGGAAAGTTTTACAGTACTGTTTGTCTGTCCATTTCTATTTTCTCCTCTCCATTGCGGCCAAGTTGATCCATTAACTAATTGGGTACATAAAAGAATGAACAAATAAGAAGTGATTAACTTTTTCATTTCTTCTTCGAACCTTTTTTATGTCTAATGATCAAGAGAATTGATCGGAATTCCAGATTTTTTCTAAGAAAAGACACCAAGGAAAATAAAAGATTATTACTTTATCCCTCATAATTATCTACGATCTGATTTTTCGAAATAGCATGATAAAGGTCAAAGTGATGTTGTTTACCAACGGGAAAAGAAATTCGTATATTTTGGTTGATTTTTTTAACCATTTGGTAGTTTTTTATGAGAGATTCAGGAATTTTTTCGGATACGCTGCATACAATCAAAGCATTTTTTTCCCCGTATTTTTTATTTTGAGACCATATATCGTATTGGCTATTGATTTCCTGCTCTTTATTCCAATATCCATAAACTTTGGGTTGTCCTTTCCCGGCGAATGCAAGTTGGCACAAATCATATCTGTGTCCAATGACAATGATGTCTAATCCCTCATTTTTTGATATGGATTTATGAACCAGCATAACCTGCTTAGCATATTCTTCATATCCCCGAAGTCTTTTAAATAAATCATACTTCGAACCACTTAATCCAAACAATTCGATTGAAAATACAGAAAGGTACAGCACACCCAATAACAAAATTGCTGAAATTAGATTTATGGTTTTGTAGTCTTTCCACCATACAATACTCCCTTTTTTTAACTTTCCGGAAACCTGGTAAGCACATAATAAAATCATTGGAAGGTAAAAAACAGCCGGCCAATTCGGGTTTACCTTTTGGGTGAAAGACAAAATCAAAAAAAAGAAAATTGCCGGCATTGAAAAAATGAGAAGAAAATTAATACTCGGTTTTCTTTTTTTCGATTTCGATATCTTGAAGAGAGTGTATAAACCACCACCAAAGAGAATAGGCCCCAAAATAAAACTCTCTGAAATTACAAATTCAAGAAAGCTCAAAATTCTTTCGTTTAAACTAAATTGGCTGTGATTTATGTGGCTTGCCGTGTGTTTGAGGGTAATCCAATCATTTGACCAGTTCCAAATAATGGGAGGGAGTAGAAATGTAAGCGTCAAAAGCCATCCGCCCCAAAACCATGGCTTTATGAGAAAATATCTTTTTTGGTGATCTAGAAATAAGGTAATTCCACCTAGTAAAGGGAAAAGAAGCATCATTTGTTTAGTCAGATTTCCAAGTCCAAGAGAAAAAATGAGAATGATAATCCAAGCGATGGAGGATCTTTCATAGAATACAACCCAGAAGGCAAGCATACTTAAAGTCCAAAAAAATAAAAGTGGAGCATCTATTGTTATGATTAGTGAGACAGCCGAGATTGCAGGAGTAAGGAGAAGAAAAACCATTGCCCAAAAAGCAATTTTTTTATCAAACAATTTAGTGCCAAGCTGATAAAAAAGAATCATCGTAAATCCGCCAAAAAGTGCTGCCAGAGTTCGCAACTCAGCTGCACCATCGATACCAAGCCAAATTAGGATACCCATAAGCCACCCTATCATGGGTGGTTTGCTGTAATAACCCCAATCCATATTTCTTCCCCATTCCCAGTAGTAAGACTCATCTCCAACTAATCCAAGTGGGAAAATAAATAGATAAACAATGCGCAAAAGCGTAACCGAACAAATTAGTTTGTAAGCTTGATTTGCATTTTGAGAGCCCATTATTCCTAGTGAATTGCTCAGTTTGATAAGAAAGGATGTCACATTTAATTGATTGTTATTAACGGGCAAAAGTGCAATAAAAATGAAACTTGTATTGCCACTTGTGCCTATCTAAACCAAAAGATTCGTTCATGTTTGCTCGTTTTTTTGAAAATAAGAAGAATTCCTATTTTTTTGTAACTTTGGTTGCTCTAATTGTTTTATTACCGGGCACATTTCAATTACCTTTGCTTGATCGTGATGAGCCCAGATTCTCGCGGGCAACTGTTGAAATGAATGAAAACTCAAATTGGATTGTCCCTTATTTTAATGGTCAATACCGGTTTGATAAACCACCTTTAACCTATTGGTGGATGGGTTTAAATCATTGGTTACTTGGTAATAGCGAATTTTCTTCCCGTTTACATTCTGTTTTGTCTACTTGGTTAATAGCCTTGTGGATGTGTGCGAGGGGGAGTCAATGGGTTGGACAAAAAGCAGCAGCAATTGGAGCAATCGGTTGGCTAGTTAATTTACAAGTCTGGCAACAAGGGAGATTGGCATTAGCAGATATGCCGATGGTTTTATTTGTTTGTTTGGCAATGGATGGATTGTGGCTTTCGATGTCTAAATCTAAAAAGAAAAATGCCTTGGGCTCCTCTTTTTTATGGGCGGGATTAGCTTTAGGTTTTTTGGCAAAGGGACCAATAGCACTCGCTATCCCTCTGTTTGCTTTTTTGATTTATTTTTTATTTAGGAGGAAAATGTTCCTATTTGGAAATAGATTATATCATTTGACGGGTTTTTTATTAGCGGTTCTCCTAGTTTCGCTATGGGGTATTCCCGCGTTATTATATACCGATGGCATGTTTGCCAGGGAGGGATTGGGAACTCATGTATTGGAACGGGGAATTAGTGCTTTTAATGATCGTTCATATACACCTTTTTTCTACTTGATTACCTTTTTTTTAAGTAGTTTTCCCTGGTGGCTTCATGGCTTTGGTATCCTACCTAATCTAAAACAGTTTATTCGAAGCAAAGAAGGTTTTTACTTGTTTTTGTGGTTTCTTATACCCTTATTTATATTTAGTTTTTATTCTACTCAACTGCCCCACTATTTACTTCCCGGTTTCCCTGCTTTATTTTTGGTAGTTGGGAAAGGGATTGAAGAATTTTGGACTGATGGAAAAAAAACCTTTCCATATCTAGAAATCTTTTTTTCGACGATTATTTTAGTGCTCTTTTTGTTTTATGATCACTATTCCGATCCTGATTTCCCTGAAATTTTTGTGCCTTGGCTGGCTTTGATTTTATTCTTTTTTATTTGGCTTCCCTATTTTTTTATAAAGAAAGCTCGAATCTTCTTTTTTTTATTTCTTATTTCCCTTGGGATTTCTTCAGCAATTTTGGCTTCGAAGATACGTCAGGAGCATTTGACAATCAGAATTATGAAAGCTGGTAAATTGATTCCAAATGAAAAAGTTAGCCGTTTTTCAAAATCTTTTGCCGAGCCTAGTCTTGTCTATTATATGGGAGGACCTTGGGAATTTTCTTCGGATAGTAATTTGTCAGATCCTATATTTCAAATTGAGAGAGTTGGCTTTGAAGAGCCTCATAAGCAAGGAATTCTCATCGAAGGATTTAATCCAGCACGCGGAAAAAATGAAAAAGTTTGGGTTTACCCTCAGGATTCAGAGTAGTTCTGTCTTTTTTTTGTGCGTTTATAGATCCAGTATCCACAAAGTAATCCTAGAAGCCATCCAGCTAAAACATCACTGGGCCAATGTTCATTTAGCTTAATTCTAGACCAACCAGTTAGGATTGCCATGATGATTAAAGGAGTTCCCATTGCAGGGGACAGTAAAAAAACTGGTATTGCTGAGCCCATAGATGACGCTGCGTGACCTGATGGCAAAGAATAGTAAACAGAATCATGTTGAGGAGAGAACTTAAAAAAGTGTAGAGTATCGTTTCCTGTGCCTCTGGGTCTTTCTCTTCCAAGAATTGTTTTCGGAGGCCATACCGAAATACCTGCAAGTAACCCTCCTAAAAAACATATTTTAGCTAATACGAAATATTTTTTTCTTTTATTTGAAATAAGAGCAAGGAGAACAAAGCAGAGTGATACAAACAAGGTTGACCACTCTAACCTGCCATAGGAAGAGAGAAAATTAGCAAAGTCGTGAACGAACGGATGTTCAGTTTTTTTTTGTATCCATATTAGTAAATACGGATCGTAGAAAAAAAAGGAGATTCCAGTTGAAAGGATGAAAAGAGCCCCACAGATAATGCTTAAATATTTGGTGTTCAGATCTCTTTTTCTTTCTTTCTCCATTTTAATTCGAGGACTAAATTATAACAAGCCACACATGCTGGAAATAAATTAGCGAGGATTCCAACAGAGTCATTTTTTCCAAAAATAAAATAACTAAGGGTCATAAAGCTTCCCCCTAAACTGAGAATCCAGAAAAGAAGAGGAAATGTCGGTTTGCCTTCTTTCGTAGTACTCAGTAGTTGAAAAATCCACCGACTCCCAAACATTAAAACCCCAACATAGCCAATAATCTTCCATGGTGTTAAGATGACCTGATTTCCAAAAAGTTCAAAAGTAAGGAATACTTCGTTCACCGGATTTTAACTTTCCTAGGTTGTACCATTCGTCTAAGCATCCAAAAAACACCAAATAAATCAAATAAGCCTCTTTTTGCCCGACCAATATTATTGTACTTTGAAATTCCCAATGACCTTGGTCTGTGAGATACTGGGACTTCAATCAACTGGTAACCCGCTTGTCTGCAAAATGCAGGGAAGAAGCGATGTATTCCGTTAAAATGTGGAAGGGTTGAAACGACTTCCTTGGGGAAAAGTTTGAGTGAGCATCCTGTGTCCCGTATACCGTCTTTTAAAACTAAATTTCTAATGGTGTTTCCGATTTTTGAACTAATTTTTTTGGAAACTGAATCCTGTCTGTTTTTACGAAAGCCACAAACTACTGAGTTAGGTTTCCATTTTGAAAGTAAATCATTAATATCGTGGGGATTATTTTGGCCATCCCCATCCATTGTACAAATTAAATCA
>CBFIBI010000024.1:0-11159 GCA_965660725.1 Opitutales bacterium | reverse complement strand
ATCAGTTTTAGCATGAAGCATCCCTGCAATCATTGCTGAACTTTGTCCTTGGTTGTATTCGAAGGAAAGAACACTGACATTTTTTATTGAAAGAATTTTTTCCAATGTTTTGTCCGTGCTTCCGTCATTTACTGCAATAATATCAGCGAATGGACAGGCATTGATTGCTTCTTCCAAAACAGGAACCACATTTTCCTCTTCGTTGTAAAAGGGAATGACTAGAGATAATTTATTTTTCTGATTATTCAACGCGTTTTATTACATGCAGATTGTAAATTGTTAGACGGATAAAAAAGGATACTGACAAAGGCAACGATAACCGCAGCAGCAAGTGCATCACTCAAAAAATGTCCTCCCTGAAGGATTCGAGATGCACTGACTAAAACACCCCAAATCACAAATAAAATAAGCAATCGATATCGCCATGCTTTATTGAAAAACAGAGCCACTGTGCAAAGATGAAACCCTGATGCGGCATGTCCTGAGGGAAATGATTTATCTTTGTTTGATGGATTTAAATTGAAAACATTTTGAAACTGTTTGTCTCCATTTAATTCAATACAATTTATTGGTCGGGGTCTTCCCCATAGCTCTTTTCCAATTAAATTTACTAAAATACCTGGACCTGTAATAAGAGTTAAAATAGGGAATAAGAGGAAAGATGTTCTAATTTTTAAACTATCGATTTTAAATTTTTTATAGACCAAAAGAGTAAGGCAAATAAATGTCGAAATAAGGGATGGTGCAGGACCCCAGTCATAGAAAAAAGACCAAAAAGCATTTTGTCTCATATCCCACCCATATCTTTGATAAATGTTTCCACTTAAAATCAAGTCTACATTAAAAAAATCGATCGCTAGCAAAGATAAAAAGCTTAAGGAAACTAATAAAATTAAAACGCGGATTTTGCTTGAAAGCATCTTTTAGATCGATTTGGAAATCTCAGCTTAATGCTTCAAGTGCATCCTTCGTTTCATTCAACTTTGCTTCGTTTTCAAGCAACTGGTGCCTCGCCCCTTCAACTATTTCTTGAGGTGCTTTTGTTGTGAAGTCGAGATTCGAAAGTTTAGCTTTCACGGATTTCACGATTTTTTCCAACTCATCTAATTCTTTTTTTAATCTCGACCTTTCAGCCGCGAGATCAATACCTGTTGTTAGGTCGAGGTAAACCGAACCGAATGGAGTTACTAATGCAGGCATGCTTGGAGGTGCAGTCTCAACTCGATTGAGTGCCGCAGCACCGACCATGGTTAAAATCGATTCTTTATTTCTCAAGAGAATTTCGGTTTTTGTATCGTCAGCTAGGAAAGAGAAGGCAATCTCTTTATTACTGGATAAATTTCGATCAGCCTTCATGGAGCGCATAGAAGTAACTAGATCCCTGATCTGGTCAATTTCGTCTAGAATCTTTTTATCTAAATCAAGTTCACCAATAGCTAGTTTTTCAAGAAGTTCTTTTCCATTTCCACTTTTTACGCCCTGGATCGATTCTCCGTTAGAAAAACCAAGTAGGAACCATAATTCTTCTGTAATAAAAGGTGTAATTGGATGTAAAAGTAATAAGATATGCCTTAGGCAAATATCTTGAACTGCAAGGCTAGTAGTTTTGGAATCTTCATTTTGCAATCTGGCTTTAGAAGCTTCGATGTACCAATCGCAAAAATCATTCCAGAAAAACCGGTAAATACTTTGTAATACAGCATTGAACTCGTAATCTTTGTACAATTTCTCAACTTGATCTAAAGTTTCAACTAATCGTAGTAGAATTGCCCGATCATCATCGATAACAGCTGCCGAATCAATTCTCAGAACAATTAATTCGACCATTGAGTTGTCTTCAAGTGGAGCACTCATGAGTCGAAACCTTGCAACATTCCATAGTTTATTACAGAAATTTCTCCCTTGCTCGATTCGTTCTTCTGAAAATCGAATGTCTTGGCCCTTCGGGGCAATACTCATAATACCATGACGAAGACCGTCCGCACCATACTTTTCAATTAGATCGAGCGGATCCGGTGAATTTCCAAGAGACTTGGACATTTTTCTTCCCTGTTCATCCCTAATAATTCCAGTGAAATATACGTCTTTAAAAGGAATTCGGGATAGTATTTCACTGTCTGGAATTAGTTGATCAGGTTTGTAGGACCTGCCCTTGAACTCAAGTCCAGCCATGATCATTCTGGCAACCCAAAAGAAAATAATGTCCGGCCCAGTTACTAATGCTGATGTTGGATAGAAGTAATCCAATCCCTTTTCTTCCATTACTTCTTCATCGGGCCAGCCCAAAGTAGCAAGTGGCCAAAGCCAAGAAGAAGCCCAAGTGTCCAAAACATCATCGTCTTGCTCCCAGTTCTCTACATCTTTTGGGGGTGTTTCCGAGATGTACCAATTTGCCGGATCAGACCGCATTTTTCCTTTTTTATACCACGCAGGAATTCGATGTCCCCACCAAAGCTGTCTGCTGATGCACCAATCCTGAATATTATCTAGCCAGTGAAGATATGTTTTCTCCCATCTTTGTGGGAAAAATTTAATATGCCCTTCTTTAACAACTTTTTTTGCTTCCTCCACTCTCGGATATTTCAAAAACCATTGTTCGGATAACCGTGGTTCGATGGGAACATCAGCTCTTTCCGAAAAGCCAACATTATTTTGATGTTTTTCTTCAGCAATTAGTAAACCGTCCTCTTTTAGTTTATCTGCGATTAGTTTTCTTGCGGAAAATCTTTCTTTTCCAACGAAATCGACCCCAGCAAGCTCGTTCAATGTTCCATCAGGGTTCATTATTTCGAGCATTGGCAGATTGTGCCTCTGTCCAATTTCGAAATCTAAGCGATCATGAGCAGGTGTGATTTTTAGCACTCCAGTCCCAAAATCTTTTTCAACTGCTTCATCAGCAATAATTGGTATTGCCTGAGCGTTGATCGGTCGCATCACATGCTTACCTTTTAGATTTATCCATCTTGGGTCATCAGGATGGATTGCAAGAGCAACATCGCCCACAATTGTTTCCGGACGGGTTGTTGAAACTTCAACATAAGCCCCTGGCGTTTCTAAGATCTGATATCTTATCTTGTAGAGAATACTATCTTGAGGCTTCATTATTACCTCCTCGTCAGAGAGGGCAGTTTGACTAGCCGGACACCAATTCACCATTCTTTGGCCACGATAAACATAACCTTTTTTGTACAGTTTAACGAATGCTGAAATTACCGCCTTTGAGTAATCTTCATCCAAAGTGTGAACATTTCTTTCCCAGTCACATGAGCAGCCTAGTTTTTTAAGTTGTTCTAAAATGATTCCACCATGCTTGTCTCTCCACATTTTTGCATGTTCAAGAAAGTTTTCGCGGCCAAGGTCGGTCCTTGTCTTACCTTCATTTCGCAAAGATTGCTCCACTTTTGTTTGTGTAGCGATACCGGCATGATCAGTACCCGGCAACCAAAGGACTGATTTTCCTTGTTGGCGTGCTCTTCTTGCTAAAATATCCTGAATCGTATTGTTTAAGACATGCCCCATTGTTAGGACACCCGTAACATTTGGGGGAGGAATAACAATTGAATAGGGAGACTTTTCGGCATCCACTTTCCCTGAAAAGCATTTTTGGCTAATCCACTTTTTGTAAAGGCGCTCTTCAACTTCAGAGGGTAGGTATGCTTTATCCATGATAGTCTAAAATTGGTAGGTTAGAGAAAATTTAATTGATGAAGTTTGGAGATATGAAAATCGGATCTTCTGATATTGGAGATTGTTATGAACAATTGGATTTCAACATGGACGAAAACTTTAGTGATTGCGAGCAAAAGACCGAGAATGCCCATTTTGAAATAATTTTATTTCTTTTCTCTTCAGTATGGGAGTTAAAATAATTCCAGCAATAAAACCACCTAGATGAGCAGCTACCGCAACGCCTCCAGCAGCCTTCATAGATTCCGGGAAGGAAAGAACTTGCTGGACGAGCCACCATCCTAAAACCATATATGCGGGCACATAGATTGTACCCACTAAAATAATTAACCAATAAAATACACGGACATTAGCCCTTGGGTAGAGAAGCAAGTAGCCTGCAATGACTCCTGAAATAGCTCCAGATGCTCCAACCATAGGTATTTGTGATTCTGGATTAGTAAGAGCCTGAGCAAAAGCAGCAAGGAGTCCACAGCTGATGTAAAATAAAAGATACCAGATTTTTCCCATCGCTTCTTCCAGGTTATCACCATAAATGTAAAGAAACAGTAAATTACCTAAGAGATGAAAGATCCCACCATGGCTAAACATGGAAGTAAAAACTGTACACCATTCCCATGCAGCATTTTCAATAGAAAAATTAGTGAACTGACTAAAAAACATCGCAGGAATAAAGCCAAAATTGGAAAAATAGGCAGCTTGTTCTTCTAATTCCAGTGGCATTTGCCATACAAAAAATACCCATAAGTTTGCTCCTATCAGTACCCAGTTAACAAGAGGAAAGGAGCGAGTCGGGTTATCATCCCGATATGGAAAAATAATCATTTATATTTTCTCTAGATAAACTTCGAATGAAATGCAAATTCGTTGAACTCACTTGCCTTGGGCAGAGTAGGTATTTTATTGTTTTAGAAAAAATGAAGAACGAATCACATCAAAGGCTTGCGGTATTCAAAAGCGAATCTGGGGTTACTCTTTCTTTTGGTCAAAACACTTATTTTATAGAATCAAATGATCCTTTTCATAATATTGCTTTAAAGGCAATCGAACGGGCCGATTATGTTCCTTTTTATGTGGAGATTGCAAAGAGAGAGGGACTGGGGCCAGAATTCCGAGATGCTTTGCTTGATGAATTAAATAAATTGAATGAGGATTTATAAGGATTCTGAAATAAGGTTGAAGGACGTTCTCTATACATCAATGACATCGTCTCTGGAATTCTTAAAACTTTCTTCTTTATTTTTACTGTCAGGAGAAGTGAATTTTCCCTCGAAACTCTTCTTTAAGTTATTTGCAATAGATTTCCTGAATTTTGGAATCATTAGTGCAAAACCGAAAAGATCCGTTAGGATACCAGGAGTTAATAAAACAATCCCACCAACAACAATCATTGCCCCTTCGATTAATTCATCGGTTGGGGGTCGCCCTTTTTTTATTTCATTTTGAATCCGAGCCAGTGTTGAAAGTCCCTGTTGTCTGGCAAGAGAGGCACCTAGAATACCTGTTAACACAACAAGACCAAGTGTTGGAAGGAAACCAATCCTAGCTCCAACCATAATCAGAAAGTACAATTCTACGATTGGAATAAAGATAAAAAGAAAAAGCAAACGACTAAACATCATTCCGCATGATAGGAATCTTTTGGTCTTAGACAAGATTTGATGCACGATGAAGAAAAAACATCTTTATACTAAATCTGTGCATTTGTAATATACTACCAGTTTTTTCAGGAGTATGGGTATATGTTTTGTCTTGATATCAACTAAAACCCAGTTGTTGGCTAAGGAATTACCCTTTACGATTGCGGTTCTAATTTAACAATATAATAAGGATTAATTTCTTTCTTCCTCAATTTGGTAAGCCTGAAACTCTTTAACCTTTATCTTGCATGCAAGCCTTCAAGGAAAATACAGACTTAATTCACCGGATTAATCCGGGAAGTACCAGTGAGATGGCTGGTCGTTTTGATGAGTTAGTTTACTCGCTCGAGCATGAGGGTGACGATAAGGTAATCGAGCAGGTGGCATCCTTTCACCACTCCGATCTGGCAGATGCAATAGGTTTACTTACCGGATCCCTTAGGAAACGTCTTTTAGAACTTGTAAAGGTAGACTTAGACCCTGATTTACTTTTTGAGTTAGAAGATCATCTTCGTAAAGAGGTAACGGATCAGTTGTCACCTAAGGAGGTGGCTGAAGTTATTTCAGAGATGGAATCTGATGAGGCAGTTCAAGTTCTTGAGGACATGGAAACTGAAGAGAGAAATGAAGTTCTCAACGAGGTTCCAGATGAAGAAAGAGAAGATATCGAGACCGGACTTGCATATCCTGAGGATAGTGCAGGGCGGAGAATGCAAACAGAGTTGGTTAGTGTTGCAACTGATTGGACAGTTGGGCAGACAATTGATTTTCTTCGAGAAGAGAAAGATTTGCCAGAAGAATTCTTTGATCTATTCGTTGTGGACGGGGAATGTAAACCAATTGGAGTGATTTCGCTTTCCCGAATTTTACGTTCTCCTCGAAATACTTTGATGCAAGAAATTGCAGATGAAACCCAAGTTATTGTTCCTGCAGAAATGCTGCAGGAGGAGGTTGCTTTACTTTTTGAAAAATATGATTTAACGACATCCGGGGTCGTTGATCGATCTGGAAAGCTCATTGGTATGATTACCGTGGACGATGTCATGGAAGTTGCACGGGAAGAATTTGAAGAAGATGTTTTACGCCTTGGCGGAGTGGGGGAGGAAACTGTTGATGATTCAGTTTTGCAGGCATCATTGAAGCGTTTTACATGGCTTTTGGTTAACTTAGGTACAGCAATCTTAGCCTCTTTGGTGATCGGTTTATTTGATGGGACACTTAAAGAAATGGTCGCTCTTGCCGTACTTATGCCGATTGTAGCTTCAATGGGAGGAAATGCTGGAACCCAGACTCTGACGATCACAGTAAGAGCCTTGGCAACTAAAGAACTGACTGCTTACAATGCATTCCGTACTTTTAGAAAAGAGTTTTCTGTTGGTCTTTTAAACGGTATAGTTTTTGCGTTGCTTGCAGCCTTAGCGGTCGTTCTTTGGTTTCATGATTTGGATAGCCGTTTTGTACTCGGTGGAGTTATAGCAGGTGCAATGATTATTAATATGCTTGTAGCAGGTGTTGCTGGAGTTCTATTGCCCTTAGCTCTTGAACGCTTGGGTATTGATCCAGCTGTTGCGTCTGGTGTGTTTGTAACCACCGTAACAGATGTAATAGGCTTTCTTTCGTTTCTTGGGCTTGCTTCAGCAATATTATTATGAGTCAGGAGAAAAGAAGAATTTTTATCACTGGCTCAACTGGATGTATTGGAACTCATGCAGTTAAGCTTTTACTCTCAGAAAATGCTGGAGAAATTTACGGGTTCAACCGATCAGCTCCTAGTTTTAACGAGTATCCCAATGATTATCATTTCGTAGCCGGAGATCTTGCAGATCCTGTAAGTATTCAGAAAGCTATTGATGAGATACAACCAACCCATGTGATCCATCTTGGAGCTTTACAGACACCAGATTGCAGGGATCATCCAATGAAGGGGCTTGAGATCAATGTTTTAGGCACCGCAAATTTATTTCAAGTTTGTTCAAAACTTAAAAAGCCGTTGGATCGTTTTGTTTTTGCAAGTTCAAGTGCAGTAAACGGGGAACGAACTTTATACAGTTCCTCAGGTGTTTTTCCGGAAGACCCTTATAAGCCATTTAATTTATATGGTTACTGGAAAATTGCAGGGGAGGGGATGGCCCAGGCTTTTCATCAAGTAAGTGGTACGCCAACAGTTTCACTCCGTTTGGCCACAACATATGGACCAGGTAGAGATCGTGGTTTTACCGCCGCAATGACATCGGCTATGAAAGCAGTCGTTAAAGGAGAGCCTTTCGAAATTCCTTATCGGGGAAAAGAACACTATCATTTTTCGATGGATGTTGGTGCCGGCTTTGCAAGAGCAACAATTGATTCCTTTTCCGGTTACGGTGTTTTTAATCTGTTGGGAGAAACTCATTCTATAGAAGCTTTTACAGAAGTAATAAAACAGGAATCATCAAAAATCGGAATTCAGGGTGTGCAAATTAAATTTGCAGAAAGTGCAGAAATATCCCCATTTATTTTTGATCTTAATGACGATTCCACAAGGTTGGTATTTCCTAAAATGCCAAAGACATCATTAGCTGATGGAATTAGACAATCTCTTAAATATTTTCTAGAGAATCCATAAATCTGACATGGATGATAAATTATTTTCCATAATATCTTGACTTAAACATGCATTTAGTGTAAATACACATTTAATTCCCTTAATTAAATATGATCACTAACTTAATCTCCTTCATTATCATCCTAAGCGTATCAACTAGCGGACTTTGGTTTCTTACTCACATTTAAGGAGTTTCTACTTCTTATTCTTTTGATTCAGAGTGAGGTGTTTCTTCTTTTGCTTCTTCAGTATCTTTCCCAATTTCCTTTTCACCGGTGTCTTCTTCGACTTCTTGTCTGATTTTTTCAACAAGAGAAAGTGCATCATTTCGACGACGCAGTGAGCGTTCCTGAAATTTAGCTACCTGTATTAAAGCATCGCTTTGGTCATAATGTGCGAAAAGAAAATGTAGAACACTTACGCCGCCTAGCCCTCCTAACAACATTCCCAATAAGAGAATAACTGCTTTTTCACTTCCATTTTGAGTCACCTCTAAGGAAATTAAATAAGCAATCGAAATAAAAATGAACACCAGTAAAAAAACAAAAAGAATTGAGATCGTTCTACTGGATTGGTAAGCGGTGTTTCTTCTAATGGAGCTAAGGGTTTCTTCTCCTGAAGTGGTTTTCTTTTTCATCTTTTTAGATTCTTCTAACTAAATTATTTCGCAAGCAAGAACGAGAGCTTACATATACATTTTTGCTTTGATTGAATTAAAGTAATCTTTGATTTTGAGCTTTTGAACATTGCGTTTTGAGTCTTAATATTACGAAGTTCTAAATTTATGAAAAAAATCTTTTTGTTTTTTGTTTTAGTTTTTTCTTTCTTCGGTTGTGGGAAAGAGAACCCTGTCCAATCTTCGGAACAAATTGTCAGTAAGTCCCAAAAAATAGTTAGTATTGAATTGGGTGAACATGATAAATTAATGGCAGAACAAAAGTCTCTTCTGAATGAGTTAGAAAAGAAGTTTGAAAAATTGGTTGCTGAAAGTGACCTTCGCGCCATTGAGGACGCTAAAATTATAGAGCAATTAGAAGCACGTATTTTAATCCTGGATAACTCGCTCGATAAATACAGAACTGAAATTTCGGAATCAAGGAATTCTCTTAAGGAAATTAAGAAAATTGGATCCAAAGAATATAAGACTATCTACGAAAGATCCAAAGATCTAGATCACCAAAATGCAATCCTTCTATATGAGGAATTTCTTGATGAGTTTCCTAACAGTCCGATTTCAACTCGAGCTCGTTCAAGAATAAAGTTTCATCAAAATGAAATTAATATTTTGGATAATCGTAAAAGTTCCCGAACTCTCAACCTTTGGAAAGCCAAAGTAAAAGGAGAGGGTATGTTTGCTCGCGATGTGAAGGAGGAGGAAATTTTTCAGTTAATAGGCAGAAGGCCCGATTCCACAAAACGCGGTTCGAGTTCAGAATATAAACAAAGAATTTATGTATGGCGTGATTATGTGATAGACGGTGGCTTCCACGATCTTATGATCGAGACCACAGATGGAAAAGTGGATCGTATTGCGAGATCTGAATAAGAATTTCTGTCAGCGAATACGAGCGTCAATACAGATTGCTTCTTTTGTACTGCGTGCTAATACGAGACCGTTACTTAATATCGGAGTACTCCAACATTTTCCATCAAGGATTTTTTTGCGTGCCAATTCATTGTATCGGTTAGGAGTTGCTTCTACAATTGAAAGCTCTCCATTATCTGCAAGAGCGAGTAGTTTATTTCCAGATAGAATAACATTGCCAGGTCCATAACCGTCCTCGCTCCATTTTATCTTTCCTGTGGATAATTCAATACACTGTAAGGGACCGTTTCCATATTTCTTGAAACTGAACATCCCATAAAGATGTCCATCGTGGTAGATTGGAGTACTCCAATGATTGAACATGTCATTTTTTCTACGCCAAACTACAGAGCTTGAAAAACGAGACCCGCTTTTACTTATTTTATAAAGTCCAGCACCGACCCCATATCCGGCCGAACAATAGACCAGGTCACCTGCCACAACCGGCGAAGCAGCTGTGGATACTTTGAAGGGGAATTCTTGACGCCAAAGCTCTTTTCCAGTTTTTGGGGCGATTGCAACAAGACCCGAGGTACAGAAGAAGATGATTTGGCGGACTCCATGAATAGTGGTTGCGATAGGTGTGGCATGAGTTGCGGTCTCATCCCCAGTTTTCCATATTAATTTTCCATTTTCACGGTTAAAGGCGAGCAGACTTTGATCAACTCCACCACCGTAAACTATGACTAAATCTCCCTCAATCAAAGGTGCTGAAGAATTTTTCCACTTTATATTTCTTCCTTCATGTTCCTTAAGGACTCGTACATCCCATAATATCGCACCATTTTTTGCATCGATGCAGTAAAGATTCATGTCTGAATCATAAACCCAAACTTTTTCATTAAAAACAGACGGAGTTGAGCGCGGACCATCGCCACCATTATTATTCGGAGCACCAGAGTTGCCTCCACCACTTTTATAATCCATCCTACAAAGCAATGTACTCCATAAGCGTCTTCCGGAATTTGTGTCGAGGGCAATACAGACTTCGCGCATTAAACCATCTTCATCTTCTTCTGCAATTAGGGTAAAAGCTCTTTTCCCTTCGCATGAAAATGAACTAAATCCTAGAGGGGTTGGAGCTTTCCATTTTTGGGCGTCGTTTTTTTCTAACCAACTCGTGGAGGTGATGAGTTCGTCTGTCTTATTGTCCGAACGACGGCCATGGTACTGGTTCCAGTCAATCGCTTGAAGCTGGCTTGCCCCCAATATGAATATGGTAAAAATTGAATGTATGGAAATTTTCATGGTGTAATGAGTATTGTCTAATTTGTTTTGATTGAGACAAGAAAGAAGAGGGAAGAAAAGGTTATTTTTTTCGAAAGCGTATACTGTAGAAAACCACTACCAAGAAGATTGTGAATATGAAATACCATGGAAACCATCCAAGGGCTTGTACAAAAACAGAATCCTGTTCATTCATTTTTCTGCCCATGACGATCGGGTCGATTTCAGAAAGTTTTATCCATGCGATTAATCCTGAATAAAGAAGGGAAACCGCTCCGTAGGATAAATTAGTAGTCAATCCACGAAAGCTAAGGACGGTTGCTCTTCTTTCTGATGAAGCCTCTTCGTTCAGGTAACGACTAACCAAATAATTCATAATCTGCATGGTTGCATAGAGTAGAACTGCGGGGAGGATTCCCCAGTAGGGGATAGCGAATCC
>CBFIBI010000023.1:0-30246 GCA_965660725.1 Opitutales bacterium | reverse complement strand
GGAAACTGAGTTGAGCTTACACCCAGATGCTTCTCTAGAAGATAGATTGAATGCACTAAAACTGGATTTGGGAAAGCAATTGGAGCTTAGTTACGATACTTTGTTTGGTGTCTTTCCAGTCGTTCGGTTTGCCACTGACTCGGTTTGGACAAATTCTAGTTCTCTGGGAACATTCGAAATTATCGATGACCCAAAGGTCATGGCAGTTTCTTCTGCAGTAGATCGAATTAGAGAATTAATGAGTAAGACTATCGAGATTCATGGACAGCTGGATGTTTTTTTTCTGTCTTCCCCAAAGGATCATGACCTTGAAAACGAAGCCCTTTATTTGTTCAATAAAGACCCGAATTTTTTTGTCCACAATCGTATGGATATGATCTCAGTTGTGGGTGTTGAGCAAATGGATTCCCTTTATGAAAGTAACAGTGGGAATTTAGATACTTTCTTCCAAAAGAATGCAGAAAAACTACGAGCTGATTTCAGGAACTCACACGCTTTGGTTGTAAATCTGAGGCAGTCGGGGGATGCTCGATCTAAAAATAAATTTTATGTCGTCTCTGCAGAGACATGGAGCCTGGAAAACATTAATGGGAGCACGGGAAAACGGGTTGGTTCTTATAAGTGCTTTGGTTTCTCAAGGGATCGAAACCATTTGTTTTGGCCAGTTTTCTTAACAAATTTAACAGTAATTTTTCTGATCATATTCTTGCTTTTCTATTTTCACCGAGGATACATCAAGAAATTCGCACCGGTTATTGCACTCCTATTTGTAGTGGGCAGAACATGGCCCTCAGTACTGGGGTCTGTAATGTCTGGTTTTGCTCCTGCCGGAGAGGAACTATGGTTTGTCAGTTTCTGGTATCCTCTTCTTTTCTTTGCTCTTGCAGTTATTTTGCCGATGACCCTCGTTAAAATGATAACGGTGAAGTTTTCGTCTTCCTGGATGAGTCGGCAAATATTGAATAATTTCATGTGTACTTTTGCTTTGTTTTTGGGTCTGTGGCTCTCCTTGGGGACAGATTTACTCCTTTGGTCCTCCGTCTCATTTCCGCTTAATCCAGATCAGATTGTAAAACTTTTGGCTCTTGGGTTGGCAGTGTTTTTACTTCTGTTCGTACAGGCGGAATTTGCTTTTGGACAGAGCAAAATGCCGGCGTATTGGCCCTTCGCTTTCTTTCTAGCATTGATCTTAATGGGGTGGGGTTATTTCTCTGATCATTCCATTCCCATGCTTTGCTCAGCGGGATTACTTTTACCGCTTGCCTATCTGCGTACCGGTTTGCCGAGCAAAAAGAAAAAAGATAAGGATTCTGATTCCGATTCATCAGGGCGAGACGAAGGTGCTCAAGGAGATTCTGTTAATAGAGAAACCAAAGACAAAGGAGAAGCTGGCAGTCTTGGTCAATCCGACTTTGTTATCTTCGAAGAATATCGAAATTTCTTCGATCCAACCAAATTTTGGGGGCAACGGATTCTCATTTCCGGAGGTGGAGGTTCTGGCAAATCTAGATTTTGCCGATGGATGGTTGATAAGTTGGTCAAAGAAGATTCTTCTTTGCTCGTACTTCGAGGATCATGTGATACTTCGGTTGAAGATGGAGATGTCGCCAAGGCACTCGGGCTATTTGCCAGTGTCTTGGAAAATGAACAAATAAGCGGTAGTGAAAAGAGCGATGTTTCTGAACTTGCCGATTTAGTGGGCGAAGTGACCGAACGGTTACCCATGATTTCTATTTTTAAAAATCTTGTAACCAGTGCCATTGATGCAACAGGAATGATCAGTTCAGACAGATCATTTGAAAAAGAATTCAAGGAGTGGCTACTTTTGCTTCATCGAAGAAGAAGAAAAAAACTCCTGCTTGTTCTGGAAGATGTGCATTGGATGGATGAAGGTTCAAAAGATTTACTACAAGATTTGCTAGGTTGGAGAGTGGAGAATACAGAAAGCGACTGGCTGACGATCCTTGTTACATCGCGCAAAAAAGATGGTTTGAAGGACAAATTCAAGGAGACTTTTTCTTTGGATTTGGACCAATGTTTTAATTCGATAAATCAGGAACTGATTGCCAGTAATTATGACCTAAGTCGACCTCAAGCCATGGAACTGGTGAGTTTATTTGAAAAGGTGAAGAATGGTAATTGGACATGGTACTTGCAAATTCTCTCTTCAATTGAAAATTGCAAAAGTGAATCCGGAATTGATTTTAAAGAACTTGCGGACTTCGATGATTTTATGGTGAAGCAAATCAACCAGTACCCACAATATCATCAAGTTCTTAGAGCTTGTTGTATTCTGGGTAACGATTTCAGGGCATCCGAATTATCTAGAGTGATCCAAAAACCAATGATTGAAATTTTGGCATTACTTGAGGAAATTGAAAATCAGACCGGATGGATTCTTGATGAGTTTGAGCAAGATGATATCTTCCATATCCCCTCACTTATCAGAAATAAGCTTATCAAATTTTTCCGCATAACTTACGAAGGTAGAAAAGGGAAAAGTACCCCCCAGGTGGTGAGAGAAATACATGCACAAGTTGCACGAACGATTGAAAATACTCAACCCTCGCAAAGAACCAATGAGTTAACAGTTTCAAGAATTGAAGAAATCGCAGATCACTACACTTTTTCTGGAAGTTCACAGCGTGCAAAAGCTTTTGAGTGGAACCTTCAGGCAGCGAGTCTGTGCTCGGCCACCTTTCAGTTCGATAGTGCCCATAAGCGTGTGAAGATGGCAGAAGAATATGCCGAGGGTCGCGATGACCTGTTAAAGTTATCGAAAGTTCGTATCTCTGTACTGGACAGGGTATGTTCGGTAATGAGTGATCTTGAAAAATCTGAACATAGATTGAAAGAATGCGAGGAGTTTCTTGCCCATAACCATGATTTGGATATCGAAGTGATCACTCTCCGTGCGCGCCACGAACTGGCACTGGAGAATGCTTTGGATGCCGAGAGAAAAAAGGAGCTATGGGGAGATAATCTGAATGCGGGTGAACGCTTGCTTGCTGAGTTGCCCAAGGGAAGAAATTCACTTCTTCAAAGGTTGGAAATAATTCAATTTACCGCACTTTCCCTAGAGAATCTTCAGAAATCGGATGAATCGTCCGGGTTAAGCAAACAAGATCGTGAAAAGATCCTGAGTTTGTACGAGGGAGCACTTGAGGAATTGAAGGCCGAGTCGGACAAGGAGTCCCTTGGGCTGACTTCGAGAATTCATGACTCGCTGGCTCGTTTTCATGATAAGTTTGAAGACTCGGAATATCCGGGCAAAAGTCTTACTGCTGCCCGTTTTCATTATGAGCAAAGCATAGCAACCAAGCGGGAACTCGTTGACAAACAAGGTTTAGCAATGTCGCTTAGCGGGTTATCCAAGGTGTATTTCAAGGATAAGGAAAATATGGAAGCTAAGAAACAGGGGCTTGAATTACTAGCTGAGGCAGTTGAGTTTAATCTGGAAATCGGATCGAACGAGTTTGCGGCAAGAGGATTGTTGGAAATGGCGGACATACAGGAGCCTGAAGAGGCAAAAGAGAGCATTGCCCGAATTCGTAAGATTATTGGTTCATGGGAGTACAAAGACAGTGAGGATGTGAAAAGAATTCTTGAGAAAGCAGAGAAAATTCAAGATTCTTTGTCCCATTAATCATAAAAGGTAATTATTAATATCCACGCTTTATCTATTTAAACCTCAAATATACATAATTGATTATGGCATTAATTGATCCACTGGAAAACTTTCTTCGGGAAAACGCAGCAACTTTAGCCACTGCTGGTGGAATTGCTCATTTGCGAAATCAGGGCAAAATGACCAGGGAACTAAAAAAGCAAAGGGAAGCTTTGCAAAAACAGGTCCGGATTTCAGAGTCTACTGCAAAAAGCTCGAAGCTGGCAGCCGAGGCGTCCATGCTCTCTGCCAAAGCACAGCAAGAACAACTCGCTGTGGAACGGGACAGGTTGGAACTGGAAAAACAAGAACTAGAACTGGAAAAACAAGAAAAGCAACTTGCAAGAAATAGAGCAAAGGAGGTTAAGCAAATGCGCAAGCTGATGGCTAGCATTTCGAATGCTATGGATGCGATCGAGTCTTCCTTTAGATGAATCTTTTTCTCACCCGACAGTTAGGTTTCCTCCAAGCAGAATTGGAGGAACTATACGAAGCAGATGTTTTTTCCGATCTTGCTGATCTTGATTACCTCTCAAAGCTCAAAACTCGGTTAGCGAATTTGATCAAGGAATTGGCTGAAGACGGCCAGGTTGATAAAGACCCGTTGGGCGTTCTCAAGAAAGATTGGATGCGGGCGAAGCAATGGACAACCGGTTTGAATGATATAGTGGATAAACTAGACTCTTCTTTAAATGAATTAAAAGAGAGAAAAGAATGGACCGAGGAAGAGCTTAAAGAAGAGCTGTCTGCTTTAGGCAGTTCGCATGAAAAATTCGAGAAAGAATTGGATATTCTAAATCGAAAATATTTTAAAAAAAAGACGGACTGGACGGGTAAAAATAGTGGAGACCCTTCGGATCAAAACAGAAAATTTGATCTGTTTATTAAAACGGGAAATGAATTCAAAGGGAAGGGAGACATTGGTTGGAGCTTTTTATATTGGGCATTTGTTAATCATACCATTGACTGTAGCAAGATACTCCGGGCCATAGAGATAATTCGAAACGCTTCGGCTTCAACGAAATCTGAAGCGATAAATTATGTAAATACACATCATTCTATTGGAGAAATTGCAGAAAAGTACAAAGAGAAACTACCTCCGTCTAAGAGATTTTTTGAAATTCGTAGTGAAATAACTAGGGATGAAGCAAATGGATTCATTAAACAATTGGGAATGGCAGCGGTAAGTGCTTATGAAGGGGCATTTTTGTATGGTCCTCCAAATCCATTGTCGATATCTAATGCTGCTGATGCAATTACTGAATTAATCCCTGTCGGTAGTTTGAATTTATTGTGTCCATTACTTGAGTCTTTTGACTCATTTGAGGAAGAGGATGGTGAAGGGTTTGGCAAATTGCTGAATGATGCTCACCAGACATATCTATTTTCGGCCAAAAAGTTTAAGTCTGTCTACAAAAGTAAAATTTCGGATGTTAAGAATTATCTCGAGTCTAAACAAAAGATATTAATAGATGCACCAAGTCTCGTTGAAGAGGGTGAAGAAGCATGGAAAAAAGGTGAGCTCGAAAAGGTAAAGATTTGTCTGAGTAAGATATCTTTATTTCCTCAATTCGCTAAAGATTTAAGAAAATCTTACGAAACATACGAAAATGCATATTTTGTTGTCTCTACTTACTGCGAAAGTATTTCAAGAATCAAAACTTTAACAGGGCAAAAGGGAAGTGGGAATTATTCTTTGTGTGATGAAATCAGTAAAGAACTGATTAACTTGTTCCTCAAAAAACAGATTCAAAATTTTCTCGAAGGTAAAAATGTTTTTCTTAGCATTCAAGATGATAGAGCATTAGAAAAAGCTCGGGGAAAAGTAGATTTTTTCTCCAAGTATGATTCCTTTTTTGATTTTTATGATCGCCCAATTGAGCAGTGGAATGAAGAAGAAAGAATAACTCATTATATTATCTATGGGGATGATAATAAATTAGACTCTCAATCTATTTTAACTTTTAAATGGGTAGAGGTGGAGAAATTAGGTGAAAATATATTATCTTATTTTTCTGATATTGATAAATGCTTTCATTTTACATCACAGGAAATTTTGAATAATTTAAGCCCTGCCAGAGAAGATTTGGTTAATTGTATAAAGCTTTTACCTCAACTTAGTTTGAAAGAATTAAGTTCAGTCAGTACTTATTTTTCAACAAGTATTCCAGAAATAAAAGCAGAGCTAGCAAAAATGAACAAAGTTGCTTGCACTGAGGAAGAATTAAAAAATAAAAATGAATTAGGCATTGCCAATGCAAGGCGAAGTCGAACGAGAATGAAAGTGAAAGAAAAAGGATGTAGTTGGGGCTGTTTAATATTTGTAATTTTAATATTTTATTATGCCTTGACATTTGGAGACTAGGATTAGACATTAAATTAACTTATTAATTCAACAATAGGAAAGAAGCGTATGAAAAATCAAGAATTCAAAGATAAGAGCGGCCGGGTAATCGCCAAAGTAAAAGAAATCAACAGAAAGTTGGAACTAAGGACTTCAAGCAACGTATTGCTTGGCAGATTTGATCCAAAGACGAATGAAACGAGAGACAAAAGTAACAAGCTGATTGGAAAAGGGAACCTTTTGGCCTCGCTTTTGTAACACATTGATTTACTCCTACTAAAATGAAAGTAAAGAAGGGTAGTGGTGGATCCACATTGTTTACACTCTCTGGCAACTATCTGAAAGAAGGCACAGGTGGAAGTACTCTCTATACTTTAAAAAGTTCCAGGGTTTACAAGGGCAGTGGTGGTAGTACTTTGGTTACTATATCGCGGGATCAGATCCGTAAGGGTAGTGGAGGTTCAGTTCTTATGAACTTTAATGGTAACAAAATCTGTGAAGGATCGGGAGCAAGAGTGCTCTTTAACATTAGTGGTAAATACCTTAGAGAAGGTAGTGGTTCCCGAACTTTATGTAGCTTTTCGGAGACTGTTGGAACAACCGGAGATAAAGGCCAGACAATAATTGCTGCTGTCTTGCTAGGATTAGGTTATCTCTGACCTTTAAATTTGGAGTCCATAATTAAAATAACTGATTTATGGATTTTGGCAGGTAGAAAATATGGTTAAGTTTGTGGCTTTACACTTTTGAAAGCAGAAATTGGCATAATTTTCAGCTTTCTTCCATAGCCAGATTACTTCTCGGACTGTAACTTTTTACCGGAAAGCTCTATTTTTTACCCTGGAAGAAAGGTATCATAAGTTACCTTTCAAATGATGAGCAAAACATATTTCTCAGCGAACAAGGTGGAGGTGTGTTCACTCATAAATCTTTTTTTCTCTTTCATAGACACAATTAAGATATTTTTCGTCAGGTTCAAAATTATAAAATTCTAGAAATTCTTTATTTTTAGGAATTATTAAATTTTTATATTTTTTATTATTTTTCCAGGGATGTTTATTGGCGTAAGTAACATCATCTTCCCATAATTTTAAGGATTTAACTACTTGATGTTTAATACTGGGATATTTGCTCATATCCTTCATTTCCTGCAAAAATCTTTCCATTCCATCCTCGCAGTATGTGGCAGGTGTTTGTTGGCTGGAGTGAAGACCTGGAGCAAAAATTAAATCTTCTCTGTCAGTGTTATAGATCTTCTTAATTGCTTTTTTAAACTTTTCATCGCTGTAAACACTTTTACCAAGTTTTTCTTTGGCAAGATCCTGAAACAGATAGAGTGCATAGTCCCGAGTAAGCTGCATATAATAGGGGACTTTAAATACGATAAACTTTTTATTGAATTCGTTTCTCGAAGGATTCGTTAAGACCTCATTTTTTCTCCAGTCAGCAAAAATTTTAAAAGGGGACTGGTAATGGTGATTACCATTAAATTCAAAAACAATATCTTTACCTTCAATATTTGCATACCAGTCGCATTTAAATGCCTGGTCTAATTTTTTGCCATCTTTGACTTCCTTAACAGCTTTCTCATTTTTACCACCTTGAAACTTTTGCCCAAAAAATATCTCTATGCATGAACCTAGCCCTTTTTCGATACAACCATGCTTTTCATCAAACTCAGTTTTCGTTTTTACACCAACAATTTTATGGTACAAGTTTACCCTTTCGACAAAGTTTGTTTTGGGGTTAATTTTTGGGTTGATTTCAGTCATTTTTAGGTTCTTGAAGTAAAGTTATTTAATTCTCCTAGTAAAAAGTTAGTTAATTCAAAAAAGCTGTTTGAATGCACCTTCCTGAAACTCAAGCAGTTCGGTTATTTTATCCAAGGTTTCTTCCCACGATTCTTCTAGCTCAATTTTATCAAAATCATTCTTTCCAGAACTTGATAAGGTTATCCTGAATGAAAGGTGATTAGGCTCATAGTAATAGTCTAGATTATCGAGATATCTTTGTGTTCTCCAATCCCTGATGGATTGTTTTGATTCGTTGAAAGATTGGGAAAATTGATAAAGAATATCATCTTCAGGATATAATTCCTCTTCGGATAAGGGGCGGGAACGCAATGCGGTGCGGGCATCAAAACCGCAAAGAATTTCATTTTCTTTTTCACCCTGCCAAAACCCGTAAGTTAATTCTACAAGGCCTCTCTCTCCGGTTTTATTGATTGAAATGGAATCGACAAACCGGCTTCCCATACCACTTTTGGGGCGGTCCTCTTTTATTTTTTTAATTAGTTTCTTGGGAAGTTCTTTCCTCACATCGTCCAAGTTGCCACGCAGGGTGGGAACGAGACCATGAAAACATGAACTTGGCTTGCCGCCACTTTTACGAATGCACAGTTCATATTCTCTTTCGATATCCACCATCATCTCATTTAAAAGGAGAAAACTATTGTCCAGATTGGAAAGGACTTGCACCGGATCTTTCTTGAGCAAAGGCCATTGGTTTATAAACCGGAGAGTTTTGAGACCAGGGTTGTGTCGGAAATAATCATCCAGTTTGCCTGAGTGCGGATCCAATTCGGCGACCGGTAGCAATTCATCCCTTGATGAGATAGAGTTTAAAGAATGATTAAATAGGTAAAGATCTTTATGTGAAGAGAAAGCGTCGAAATATTCCCGTATGGTTTCCTTTGTTCTTTCGGAAACAATTCGTTCATACAACGGGTAGTCAAACTTTTTAGGATCGTATTTAGTACCGCCGGGCATCAGGTCGTTGGTGTATCCCACCCCAAGACGCAAAAAACCCCAGTCTGAATCTTCAGAGAGAGCAATGGAAGTGTCCTTGGTATGGTGTTTGGCCCAAAGAATCAAATGCAGTTCCCTGCCATCTAGCTTCTTTTTATAACCAACGGTCTTCTTGGTGTTGTAGGACTGGCACCAGAGATAGCCTACCATATTTCCGGCATTCCACTGATTAACTTTGGTTTCCCAGTGTGTACCCGCCTGTAGCCTGGCGATCCGGTTTGCCAGCATCTCCCGAACTTCGGCAAACATACGTTTATGTTTGCCCGTTCGGGTTTCATAATTCTCATGCATGCCGGATCCGGATTCATAAAGCCCGTTTTTTTCTTCATTTAGTCGCTTCAAATCCCTCAACCAGCAACATATCTCCGTCAGGCATCGGGCATCAGATAGATCCTCAGTGGATATCAGTTTCTTAACCACATGGGTAAGATCTTCAGGGTTTTTCCCTGCTTTGTATGCCCGTTCTCTTAATGATTTCTTAAAATCTCCGAAATTAAGACCGTAAGTTTTTGCCTGTAGGCTTAGTGAAAGTTCATCCAGGGAACCAATTTTAATCGCCTCATCCAAAATATCGTTAAATGCAGGATCAAACTTGGCAAAAGGTTCCTCAATGCCTTCGCTTTTAGCAACTTCAAGAATAATTTTTTCCGTTTCTTCCTTGCTGAATTCTAAATTGTTTCTACCAACGCTTTCCAGTTCACGCCTTTCTGCCAGATCAATCACATGATCGTCTTCCAGTTTTGTACGTACCGCTTTCTTGAATTCATCAATATCATTCGCCCTTCGTAATTCCAAAGCTTCCTTTTCCATAATCGCTTCAACATATGGACTGAGATAGAGGAATTTAGAGAGTTTCAAATCGGCAACGATTCTGTTTGAAGTTGGATCGAATAAAACCTCATCTTTTAAGTTTAATGATAAGTTTTTGGGGCATTGTAAAAGTTCATATTTACTGCCATAGTCAGTACATATTTCCATACCTTGAGGATGAATCTTCTCTATCTGACCGACTTGGTATTTCCACAGGGGGGAAAGGTCATTAATCAAGGTCTCTAAGCACGGTTTTAAAAGCTCAAGGCTAAGTTCCAGGTACTCCTCCGTCATGGGCCAAAATAACCCCCGGTCATCTGCATGGACATATCTGTTTCTGGTTGCAACCATCAAACTAAGAAAACCGAAAAAATCCTTTTGTTGTGGCTTCTTTTTCTTATCTGATTTCAGGAGTTCGTAACATTTCTTTCTCTTCCCGAATGCATCTCTGATTGAGATTTTGTTGAATTCGATTTCGGCTATAGATTTGCGTATTGCGTCAAAGAAAAAGTAGTAATTTGTAAAAGATTCTTGGGGTGGGCCATCATCGAGCCAAATGGCAGAGACAAATTTTTGGGAATATTCTCTGTTTGATTTGAACAATGTTCTGGTATCGGAAATTAATTGCATATAATGTCCAAATGAGAGTGAATTAATTTTTTTGAATATTGATGAATTATTAAGTTTTTTCTCTAAATCATATGCAGGAGATCCATTTTGCTGGTTAGATTGTTTCGCAAAAGGAGAGTTTTTATATTCAAAAATGGAAATCTTGGCCAAAAGGATACTAATCTTCTCGAAGGTTCGTATAAGTTGCTCCTGCCAGTATTTTTTTTCTGCAACCCCTTTGTTTGTCTCGAAAACAGATGAAATCTTTTTGGGTAATTCGTAAAGACCAGGAATCTCCGAAAAACTCTCTTTGAATTTATTTTTTTTCATAATCGACAAATTTAGTTATTCTATTTTAATTTATCAATAATTGATCATCCTACATAAATAAACTTTATTATGAGTAAAAAAAATACCCTTACCAATGAAATTGCCGAAAAATTTCTAAATGATGAATCTTCTGTGGATATTAGTTTGTTTACAGAAATAGAAGATGACGCTGCTACCACATTAGCTAGTCATGAAGTAGAACTTCCATTGAATGGAATTGTAGAAATTTCCGATGGTGTTGCTGAAAGTCTATCACAACATAAGGGAGTTCTTATATTAAATGGTTTAAAAGAGTTAAGTGATTCTGCAGCTGAAAGTCTTTCTAATCATCAAGATGCGGGTCTGCTTTTGATCGGACTAGAAAAACTTTCTGACGAAGGAGCAAAATCTCTTGCAAAATTAAATCGCCCTCGAAACGAGCATGACTTCAGTACTGGTCTTGTAATATCAGATTTATTGGAGGAGAAGGTTCAAAATCATCGTAATGGAATGGAAAAAGTTTTTACTAAAGATCAAGTAGAAGCTTTTATTGAAAATCCATGGGGTGATATTGAAACCGATGAATTTACTAAGATTGAAGATGATGCTGCAAAAGCTTTTGAGGGGTTTGACGACTCTTTGAATTTGCCGGGTCTTCTGGAGTTAAGTGATGCGGCAGCTGATAGTCTTTCTAAAATAACAGGCGGACTTACCTTGAGCGGGGTTACCAAATTAAGTGATTCAGCTTTGGATAGTTTATCAAATCTCGCAGGTGAAATTCTTGATTTAAGTGGTTTGACTGAACTTAGCGATGCAGGAGCTGAAAGTTTATCTAAATTTAGCGGTGAGATAGTGCTCCTGAAGGTAACCGAGCTAAGTGAAGCTGCGGCTGAGAGTTTGGCAAAACACGACGGATATCTTAATCTTATTGGTCTGACCAAGCTATCTGATAATGCAGCTAAGAATCTTTCCAAACATAAGGGCACACTTATAATTAAAGGAGACATCAAAGAGTTGGTTGAAAAGTTCGCTTAAGCTCAAGATAATCCATCTGAAAATTTATTAACAAAATCATTAGGTCTTTGACTTCAGAAGCCTCAGCAAAACTGGAGCAAAGTATCTTGCGAAGATAAATCCCGAGGACCTCGAATTGCCTGCGGAATATACCGATAGTGACGAAGCGATTATGGAACTTGTTTTAAAATACTATTAACCTAGATAATTCGTTTCTCATGTTTCAAAACGATTTCAATTTTTATTATCAAGATTTTACCCTTCCTGTAGAAAACTCATTGGAAAAGTTGACTCAACTTAAAGAAGATCACGATGGGAATTCGACCGCTTGTCCTTTTTTACTCCGAGGTGAACTCACATTTATGCGAAATGAAATACCAAAAGGTTGGAGTCTTGAGATTGATGAATCTTTGAATGTCTCTCCTGCGGATATTCGGGTCACAGTTTACAACAAATACGAGGAGGCGGACCGATACCTGGACATGGATCTTGAAAATGTCCGTTTGATTGCCGAACCGGTAGGTGGGGATTACTTATGTGTATCACAGGTTTGTGGGCAAGACGGGGAATGGCCTGAATCTTTTTTTGAGCTCGATGCTGCATCCGGTGTAAGTCCGATCATGATTCTTATAACTACAGGGGGAGACCTGAAGGAGAGCACTCGAGAGTTTGCAATCGAAGATTTGGAAGAAGCCGCCTCATATCTTACATCCTTGAGCTAATTAGCGTATTCTTTGTGCCAATCTTACTTTTATAGAGCATAATGCACATGTCGCGTGTTTTTGGATTTTACTAAACAGGATCCTTCGTTCTTTCATTCTGTGCCACAAAATTTGAAATCAGCTGTGGCCACAGTTTCATTCCGAAAGAGAATAACCAGTATTGATTCGGTGTTCACTCAGGCTTGCGAATCAATACGGGTATCCGGAGCGAAAATGGCATTTGTCGTGGTTGAGGAAAAGGTAACCAATCGTAGGAGCCCCCAAGTTCGTATTGAAAACCTATGATATAAAGCAGGCTACAAATGAGCTTCTAGGGGTCAATAAGGAGCTTGGACAGAGATCTAGATGGAAAAGGGTACCGCCTAAAGTGCCTAAAAAATACCAACGAGAAGACACAAGAAAAGACGGGTAACTTATGGGATTGTTTACTAATATAAATCCATACCCCTTCCCCCCCTTTTTTTGTATTTATGCCCGTGCGAAGGGGAAGGGTCGGGTCGTACCACAATCTCCAATAATTAGGGGGGTAAGGGGTGGCTTTAACTAGCAAGTAGCCATTCGTATTCGGATGTGGTTTGTCGAGTATCGAACTCTTACTTACTTTATCTAAATGAAAAACTATTTGTAATCTATCTCTACGGTTTCTTTTAAGGGCAAAACTCCTCGCTCATTGCCATATGTATAGTCAGCAACTGCGTGCTTTGGTATCTTTGCTTTGGGATCAAATTCAATTAGTTGCCCATTTCCGGTAAATTGATTTCCATTAGAAACATAAAAAGTATCACCAAGATTTTCCAAAGAATATTTTTCAAACTTAGCTTTGTATTGCTCTTCGGTCATTTGCTTTTTTGATTTCTTTCTCCATGAAAGTGCAATTCCTTCAACAAGATAGAACTCTCCAGCTGCTATTCTCCTTTTTAATATCTTTTCAGTCTCAGCGTAGCTAAATTTAGGAATCTTTTCGGAGCGAATTTCGATACAATTGATGATTACATCAAATTTTGTATTATTTCTAACTTCTATGCCAAATTTAATAGAATATAGATACTCGTAACCTTTCGCATTACCGAAATTGTCTTCTTGTATTTTTAAAACTCCTGGTTCATCAAACTGAGATTCTTTTGCGTAAGCAATTGTGAAAACAATTTTATTAGCTCCTGATTGATCGTCTTTGATTGGTTTCCAAGTACCGTCGTCTGAGATTTTAATTAGACTTCCATCAAGTCGTCTTAAGACTTCAGCATTTGAAATTAAAAGACTAAAAAAAAATAAACTTAATAATGCGTAATGGAATAATTTCATATTGGTATTCTATGAAGTAATCTTTTTTAGCTAGTCAATATCTAAATCTTGGGAAAGTTTAGTGTATCTAAAAAATTCATGTTGTGGTTGCTCTGCATCAACAAACCCTACCAAAGTTTAGGAAAGGCTTGGAGGGAAGACACCTTGACTTAAATTTATTTACAAAAGGAATTAACTGAGTTCCATTTTCAATTCTTTTAGTTAAGTTTTTATAAGTTGGAATAAGGTCTATCCATTCAATGAGAAAAAATAAGTAGCCATTTAAACTCAGTCGCCTGACGACCAATCATTCTCCCTTTGCTGAGAACTTCGATAATTTCATACCCCTCTAGTTTATTTAGATATTCTGATGCAGTTTTGTGGCTAACGCCCAACCGAATTCCCAACTCGCGACAACCCAGGAAGAACCTTCCGGTTTCCGTTTTTCCCTCATCATAAAAGGCCAAGTCTCGGCAGATACGAAACGGGGAATGCAGAAACTCCATCGAGCCATGAAGAATCTAAGTACAACCAATCAAATCAGCTATGCCTATTATAATCACAGAAAACGCTAATAATTTTAAAATATTAATCCAATTTTCAACAACATCTTCTTCAACATTACCACAATTTGGGCATACACTCTTTGGTTGGTCAGATCGTTGCTCACCGCAGTCATCACATACTTTCATGCCCATGACCAAATATTAGAACCAGACCAATTACTACGGCAACCCAGAATAAATCCTCAGCAGCCGATTCTTGACGATGCTTTAAGGAATTGGTTGGATCTGTGAATGCAACCATCGAGGGAAAATTTTAATCGTAGAATGCGAGAAAAAATAAATGTCTCCAGAGAAAAAGCAAAAAAAGAAATAGATGATTTAATTAAATTAAGAGACGAAACTGAGAAAAAAATAGAAGAACTAAACTTTTCTGATAGGCTAATCGGGTACCCAACTCTTGCCACCGTCGTATTTGTGGGGAAAATTAAGGAAAAATTTCCTAATGCCTGGGCAGTATTTATATTTATTAACTGTTTTATTATTTTGTGTCTTATTTTTGGCGATTACTAACCCTCTTCAGGCTCAAACCTGGCTTGTTTTAATAGGGCGAAATCAGCTGTAAGTCACTGTTTACCATGGGTGGTGGCGAAACCCAGAATCGAACTGGGGACACAAGGATTTTCAGTCCTCTGCTCTACCGACTGAGCTATTTCGCCGTTCCCATGGTAAAACCAAAGTGGAGAATTAAACAAAGGTTTGGGTCGGGGTCAATCGTGAAAGAACTGAGTTTATCCGCAACTACAGAAAATTCTTTAAGTGTTTGTTTATTGGAGTTAGGGGACGTGGATGTGGTTGTAATTTTGAATATCCATAAAATAGTAAAGCTACAACTTTTTCATATTTTGGGAAATCTAGATCAATTGTATCGGCGAATTTTTCATGTTCCCATACTGGACCTGTACTCCACTTGGTTGAAAGCCCTTCTTTATCTAAGAGTAAAAGTAGGTTCTGGATGATACAGCAACATGTTGCATAATCCTCTTCAATGACGGCGGGTTTTTTTTGTACGAGCTCAGAATTTTGATCAGTCTGGCAGGTAACGATTAATAATCCGGGTGCCATTCCCCATTCGTTGGCTTTTTTTATACCACGTTCAACAAGTTGTTGATTGGATCCGTCACCTGCGACAATCTCTCCAAATAATTGCCCGACTTTTTTGATGCGTTCTGCGTCTAATAAGTAAAATCGTGCAGGCTCGGTTCGGTGGTGATTAGGTGCATTTCTTGCAATTTCAATACACTTTAGAAGAATTTGAGGGTCTGGTATTTGTTGCTCAAAATTTGTAGGCTTTACTGTTCTTCTATTTAAGATTGCCTTTTCTAAATCTGACATCGTGCGAATTAGATTTATACTTTTTCGAAAATCACGCTCACATTAGCTCCGCCAAAGCCACTACTGTTACTCATGATACGATTCACTGAGAAATCTTTACTCTCTCTAAGAAGTTGAAGGTGACCCAATTCGGGATCTGGATTTTTAACATGAGCTGATCCGGGTATGAATTGATTTTTTAGAGCAATGCAGCAAAATGCTGCTTCCATTATGCTAGAAAGAGATAAGCCATGCCCGGTGAGAGGTTTAGTACTTGAGACTAAAACTTTTTGGGGTAGGGGAAAGGTTGCTTTTAAGGCCTTCATCTCCGAGGCATCTCCAATGGATGTGGAAGGTGCATGTGCATTTACATAGTCAATTTCAGAAGCAGAAAGCTTTGCATCCCGAAGTGCGTTTGACATGGCTCCTTTCAATCCGCGGCCTTCCGGGTGAGAAATTGCAACATTGTGACCATCAGAGCCTTGTCCCCATCCGCTAAATTTTGCATATGATGATGCATTTCTTTGTTGAGCTTCCGATTCCGATTCCAATATCAAGCATACAGCACCACCGGTTCCAACAAAACCATTTCTGGAAATATCAAAGGAACGAGATGCAGTATCGGGATCAGTATCCAAGGATAAAGCACGCATACCACAAAAAGGCACAATACTTTCAAAGTTACAATCTTCAGCACCAATAACAATCATTCTTTTTTGACGACCTAAACGAATTTCGTCCAGTGCCATTCCAAGGGCATGCCCTGATGAGGCACATGCGGAAACTAATCCCGTGGACGAACCACGAATACCCATTGCCGCAACCAAATTAAAGGTAAGTGTTCCTGCAATCGATGCAACAATGGCTAGTGGGTTACATGCCATGACTCCCCGATTATCCATTTTTTCAAAGTGTTTATGAATTGATCTCATCGATCCTCCTGAGGATGTGTACATGCCCGCTTCTGGATCTTTGATTTCTGCCTCAGTTAAATGAGCATCATTAATCGCTTGTTTTAATGCACACCAAGCATAGAGAACATGCGGGGAGAAACTTCGCAGAATGGCACGGGGAACTCGATATTCACTTGGATAAGTCCAATCTTCTGGGTCGCTTGATTCCAAATCAAATTCTTTGACTGTACCAGCAAGTTTAACAGGGGATTCATCTCCTTGAAGTCCAGGGTGAAAATCGATTCCATGGCGCATTTCCCGAAGACTTTTAGTAACTGAATTACGATCATTGCCGATACTTGTAATTAAGCCCATTCCGGTTATGTGCACTGGTTCCATGAAAAGGTTTTTTATTAGATTTGTATCAATCAGCAAGAGAAATCCTTTTATTCTTTGGAAGTGCTTTGAAATTTGTCTTTTGCTCGGCTCTTATGATCGATTTCTTCAAGAAGAACACCTTGGTTATCCCAACTTTTCCAAATACCTGCTGGTTTACCTAGAATGTGCTTTTGTTCTCTCCATTTCATTCCATTAATGTGCCACATTACTGAGATTCCATGCTTTTGGCCTTCGTAATAGGTGCCTTGCATTTTCATTTTACCTTCTGGGTACCACATTGTAAAGGGACCATGGCTAATCCCATCTTTTTTCATTCCTTTCCACCTCGGCCTTCCATCAGGAAAAAATGTGATCCATTCGCCATGGGCTTTTCCATCTTTTAAGTTTCCTTCAAAGGAGATTTTTCCATCATTAGCAAGTCCTACAGTTTCAGAATTGTTACTGTCGGATTTAGGCTTTGTGAATTGTAATCCATCAGATGACCGAATGATGCTATTTTTTTGGTCTGTTTTTAGGTCGATTATGGATTTGTTGTTTTCAAAAATCTCCACTGCCTGTTCTGTTAAATTTGAATCAGTACAGGAAAAAAAAATAAAGGGTACCCATACTGATAGAAAAAAGCTAGTAAATGGAAACCTGGAATTCAAATTAAAGATGAGGTGGTGGAGCCGATCGGGTTCGAACCGACGACCTCCACAATGCCATTGTGGCGCTCTTCCAACTGAGCTACGGCCCCTTATATTTTTACATTAGCAAGAGAAATTCTCTTGTCCAACTAAAATACGAAATAAGTTTATAAATCCAAAGGTGATTTTGGAGCGATTCTCATTGGTGGTCGGGTAACCGAGTTATCCAATTTTGATTTGGTTGCTCCAGAGTTGGAAAGCTGCAAAGAAGTTTGATTTATAGAGGCGGGAAAAGGTATTTTTTTAACTTTTTTACTGGAAGTAGCAGAGCTTACGGAACTATTATTTGACGAGTCAAATTTTTTTTCATAGCCTCCGGCAGCGACTTTACGGACTTGAACAACACTAACGCCAACTTCTCGAGCTATTGCCGCTTTATTTGGATTGGGTTTGCTTAAAAGATCTTTTATTTTCACAAATATCTCTCTGTTCATTGATATAGTCTTTCTTCTACCTGCGGCTTTTGCAGAAAGCTTTTCTTTGAAAGCAGAAGTGGTGTAAGGGATCAAAGCCTGAATAAGCCCGTTTGTATTTGAAAAATTGGTATTTAACTGAGAATTGACAAGCTTATGAAGATTTCCAAGGAAGGAGTCAAACTTCTGTCTTTCTTTATTTTTCTGTAATTCCTGTTTGTAAATTTTTTCGAATTCCTCAAGTGCTTTTTCGTAACTTAAAGATGAGTCGATTTTAAGAGTTAATTTGCTCATAGTGGGTTAATGTCTGTTAATTTATACAAAGTAACGGGTCCATATTGATAATTGTTAAAAAACAATTTTTGCAAGAAGAAAGCTATCTATTCTTTTAAAGAAAGCAGATTTTCTAGCGAAACTGTTCTTTCATAGAGTGCTTTTCCAACAATGACACCCTCTATGTTGGGAAACTGTAAGGTTAGCTTTTCCAAATCAGCTATATCACTCTCGTGAGTAACACCTCCAGATGCGATAACTTGACATTGAGGAACTGCATCAGCCATAATTTTTTGAGCCTCCAAGTTGGGCCCTTTCATTGCCCCGTCAGTTGCCACATCGGTGTGTATAATCCAGCGAACTCCTAAGCTTTCAAGCTCTTGTGCTAAGTCAATTGCTTTAGTTTCAGAAGTCTCGACCCAGCCTTTCGTAGCAACCATGCCGTCCTTGGCGTCAATTCCAACAACTATTTTATCGGAACCAAATTTTTTGACCATTTCACCCACCCATTGGGGTTCATTGCAGGCCCTTGTGCCAATGATTATTCTGCAAATTCCCAAATCGAGTGCTTTCTGAATAGCTTCTTCGTTTCTCATTCCTCCACCTAGCTGTACATTGAGACCTTCGACCTTCAAAATTGATCGAACAGCATCAAGATTAGCAGATGCTCCGTTGAATGCGCCATCCAGGTCAACAACATGCAAGTGAGATGCACCTGCTTGCCGCCAAGCAAGTGCAGGCTCACTCGGGTCTTTGTAGTATACTGTTTCCTGATCTGCTTTTCCTTGAAACAAACGAACACAGCGGCCATTTCGTAAATCGATAGCTGGATAAATTGTCATTATTTATGGTCATAAAATGTTTTAGTTTTTTCGCGATGCAAAAAAAAAATTTATTTTCCCGGACTTGCTAAAGTTTTGTTCTGAGGGTAAGAACAGATTTAATTTAATCATTTAATCATGCCAAAGAATACAAAACCAAAAACTCCACCAAGAAACCCCGCAGTTCCTGCTTTTTTAAAAGATTTATTACAGGCAAGGTCACCATCCGGATATGAGGATGAGGCTCGGGAAGTTGTAAGGAAAAGAGTTTCTTCGGTTGCAGACTCTTTTACGATTGATGCCTTAGGCAGTTGTCATGCAACTTTGGGCGAAAAGGGGGCACCAACTCTCATGCTGGCCGGTCATATTGATGAACTTGGTCTTATTATCAAACATGTCAGTGAGAAAGGATTTTTATACTTTGATGCAATTGGCGGCCATGACCGGGCAATGATTTCCGGACGCCGGGTTGATATCATGACCCGGAAAGGAATCATTCGTGGAGTTACCGGTAAGCGGGCAATTCATTTAATGACTCCTGAAGACCGCAGGAAAGTACCTGAGATGCACCAAATGTGGATAGATATTGGAGCGAAGGATAAAAAGGAAGCACTTTCAAGGGTTACAATTGGGGACGCTGCTGTGTATGATCATGGGTTTGAGAAGCTTCACGGCCCGCTTGCAGTATCCCGTGCATTTGACGATAAGTCGGGTGCTTACACGGTGAATGAGGCTTTGCTTCGTTTAGCGAAAGGAAGAAAGCCGTCCTGTAAAGTGGTTGCAGTCTCTACATCTCAAGAGGAAATCGGTACGAGGGGTGCGATAACATCCGCACACTTGGCAGACCCGGATGTTGCTCTTGCTGTGGATGTCAGTCATGCCACAGATCATCCGGACGCGGATCACCGAAAATATGGTGCTTTTACTCTGGGAGGCGGACCGATTCTTACCCGTGGCCCGAATGTGCATCCGGCTGTATTTGATCGATTGATGGATTGTGCGGAAAAAGAGGGGATACCTGTGCAGATCGAGGCAGATCCCCGTCCAACAGGAACTGATGCCCGGGCCATTCAAATTGCTCGGAATGGGGTGCCGACCGGATTAGTGGGAATTCCGCTTCGTTACATGCATACTCCAAGTGAAGTGATCGACCTGAATGATCTGGAGGCGGTGGTTCAACTCCTTGTTTCTTTTGCCCGGTCACTTCGAAAAGGTGAAAAATTCGTTTCAAAATAAATCACTATTTCTTGAAACTTTTTATGTCTTTTGCTACGCTGTAAGCTTCGATTGGCCACAAATTTTAAAAATACCAAAAAATAAATTATGAGAGAACAAGTATATAACCTACAATCCGCTGCAAACAGTTCAGCATCTGAACGAGCCGGTTTCATCCGTCGAACCTACTCACATTTAGCGGTCGCAATCTTAGGCTTTATTGCCGTTGAGTATTACTTGGTGCATTCTCCTTTCGCAGCAAAGCTTGCATCAAGTATGACTAGTGGAATGAGTTGGTTGGTTGTACTTGGTTTGTTTATGGGAGTGAGTTATATCGCCAATAAACTTGCGGTTTCGCAAACCTCTCAGCAGATGCAATACTTAGGGTTAGGCTTATTCGTAGTTGCTGAAGCAATCATATTCCTTCCCCTACTTTATATAGCAACTTTTTATGCCGGAGAGGGTGTAATTGCTACTGCTGGATTAATGACTTTTCTTCTCGCTGGCGGAATAACCGCAACAGTTTTCATCACTAAAAAAGACTTTTCTTTTATGGGAAGTATTTTATCTATAGGTGGATTTGTGGCATTAGGTTTTATCCTTTGCAGCATGATCTTTGGCTTTTCGCTTGGATTAGTGTTCGCTTCAGTTATGGTGCTTTTCGCAGCAGGTTCGGTTCTTTACACAACATCGAATGTTCTTCACCAGTACCAAACTGATCAACATGTTGCTGCTGCACTTTCTCTGTTTGCTTCGGTTGCTCTTCTCTTTTTCTACATTCTTCAAGTCTTAATGAGCCTGAGTAATAGAGACTAATTCAGTATTGGATTTCCCACTTATCGGGATTTTCCTCAACATATTTTTTCTGAAGTCCGCAAATAGCGGACTTCAGTGTTTTTGAGCCCCAGTCGGGATGAGAAAGTTGAGGGTTTAGATCATTAAGTGGTAATAAAACAAAATCGCGGACAAGGATTTCTGGATGGGGAATGGTTAGATTTTTCAGGCACATACTAATTTTTCCGTATAGTAGAAGATCAATATCAATTATACGGGGTCCATTTTCGCAGATTATTTTTTTTCCCAACTGTTTTTCGATATTCTGTAGTTCCAAGAGCAGGATTTCAGGGGAAAGGATTGTGGTTATTTTGACCGCAGCATTAATAAAAGGAGGCTGATCAGAAAATCCATAGGGTGCAGATTTGTAGAGTTTAGAGACTTTTTCAATACTGGCAAAATCAGAAATCTTACTGAGTGCATTTTCAAAAGTTTTTTTGGGGTTTCCTAAATTCGCCCCAAGTCCAAGGTATGCTTCTTCAGCGTTCAACTTCCACGCGAATTTCTTTAAGACCCAATTTTTTGGTATATCTTGGTTTGTCGACCGAGAGCTTAACTTGTGTAACCGGGAAGTGTTCTTTTATTTCAGTTGCAAGGATATGGGCAAATTTTTCCAAAGTTTTTCCATCATAGGCCGTGGAAAAATCTCTGACATGAGAGATTAAATCTCGGTAATCTATTCCATGATTGATTTCATCAGTTTCTTTTATGCTGTTAAAGTCGTAGGACAAATCCAGACTGACCAGTAAGTCCTGGGGAGCAAACTGTTCCTCCTCAAGAAGTCCAATCCTTGCCATTACCTCAATTCCTACTAGTTGTATTTTCCCCATAAACGAAAAGATTTATTATAATTATTCAAAGAGGGCGAGTTCTTTGGCCACTTTGATCGCTTGAGTGGTTTCTCTTACATCGTGAACGCGGACAATCTCGACCCCTTGCTTTACAGCAGAAAGAGCCGATGCAATTGATCCACCCAATCGATGGGCGGGGTTGGCGGCATCGCATAATTTGTCGATCCATGACTTTCTTGAAGAGCCAAGAAGTAATCCCCACGTATCATTTTCGAATTTTTTTAAATTTCGCATGATTGCTAAGTTGTGGGTTAACAGTTTTCCAAATCCGATTCCAGGGTCGATCCAAATACGAGGTAAGTTTTTCTTTAATAATTCATTTTTCTTTTCGTGAAAAAACAAACGAACTTCCTCTATCACATCTTGGTAGGTTGGAGAATCCTGCATGGTTTTGGGGAGCCCCTGACTATGCATGATCACATACCCGGTATGAAATTTTTGAGCGAGATTGAAAAGTTTCGGGCAGCCGCCCGAAATATCATTTATAATATGAGCCCCGGCTTGGAGCCCAGCTTCTGCGATAATAGGTTTGGTTGTATCGAGAGAAAGTGCAAATAAATCTTTCGGGAGTTTTTCAAGAATTGGTAAAACTCGGCTAAGTTCCTCTTTCTCACTTACCGGTTCACTCCCTGGGCGAGTACTTTCCCCGCCAATATCAATTATTTGCGCACCTTGGTCATACATCTCGTATGCCTGTTCAATTGCTTTCTGCGAATCGACAAATTTACCCCCGTCACTAAAAGAATCTGGTGTCAGATTAAGAATTCCCATTACCGCAGGGTATTGGAAATTAAACGACTGTCCATTGAAGGAATATTCAGGCATTTGGTGGAGCGATGAGATTTTCGTAAATAGATCTAATTTTCTTGAATGCTGAATCCGAGCGGGTTTTCCATCCTAATTCAGATAGTTCTTTCATCGGGGCCACACCTCTTCCTGTTCCGCAAAGTAGTATTTCATTAAATTGAGCAATATCCTGATCTTTGGGAGCAGATCTCGTTATCGAAAAAGAGTCTTTTAAATGTGGAAGTAATTGATTTAATACAATTCCTTGAAGAATTCTTTTTTCAGGTATGATCAGTTGGTTATCATTTACGAAAATGATATTGGCCGTAGCAGATTCCCTAATGTCGTTATCTTTCGGATCGATAATAATCCAATCCTCCGAAGCGAGATCTAATTCAGATAATCGTCCATAAAGTTGTTTTTCCATGGTAGATTTTACTGATGGGATGGGTCTCCGGTAGTTAATTAACCATCCGTTAACTGATTGACCATCTGAAATTGCAGGACGATCTGAAATACCAACTGAATCCTCGAACAAACAAATTCGAATCAGACCATCTTCAATTGAATTTGTTGATAGATATTCATCCAGTTTGTCTCTAATGAAATTTAGTTCAGGAATCCATTCTTGCTGAAGAGTTTTTGCAGAATTAATCAATCTTAAAAGGTAGTCTTCGAGAAATGGTAGGTGTCCATCTGAATGAAGGCGGAGCGTGGAAAATGAACCAAAAATTCCCCACGGTTCAAGATGCGTAGTTGATTTGCCCGATTTTGTCCAAGCTTGCATTATGAATGTTTTGAATAATTTTTTCTCCCTTGTTAGTTAGAAATGATTCTGGGTGGTATTGCAATCCAAAGAGTTTACGATTGGAATCTTCAAAAGAAAGAGGAATTTTTCTTATTGGGTCAAGAGATGTGATCTTTATTGATTGGTTAAGACATTTTAGACTTTTTGAATTTACCTGAAGAGAATGGTACCGACCAACATTAAGCGGTTTATCAATATGTTTGTATGTAAGAGTTTTAGGCATGATTTCAATCTCCGTTTCAACCCCGTGCAATACTTGCTTCTGTCTTATAATTTCGGCACCTTCTTCCTGAAGAATTAACTGGAATCCGAGACATATTCCCAGAATTGGTTTTCTGCCAACAATATCATGAAAAAGCTTTATACTTTCAGGATAATCATCTGGTTTGCCAGGTCCGGGTGAAAAAACGACCATGTTTGAATCTTCCAATAAATCTCTAGAAATTTCTTTTCTGTCCATTACTACAGTGTTATCGAAAATGGCAAGTAGATGCTCAAGATTACGTGTAAAGGAATCCCTATGATCAATTAGTAAAATCATGAGAGAAGGTTGAGTAATGCTCGAGCTTTCAAGTTGTTCTCTTTGTACTCATATTCGGGTATGGAATTGATTACGATTCCACCCCCAGATTGAGTGTAGCAAAAACCGTCATTAATGAGCATTGACCGGATAATCAAATTTAAGGAAAGGTTTCCGTTGTCTTCTATAAGCCCAAAACTACCTGTATAAGGACCACGAAAACATGGTTCCAATCGATCTATCCATTCCATTGTGCGAAATTTAGGACAACCAGTGATACTTCCTCCGGGTAGCATAGCGAAAATGATCTTCGATAATGTAGTTCCCTCTTTCAACCTGCCCTCGATCGTAGAGACAAGATGGTGCAAATGGGCATAGGTTTCCACTTCACGAAAACGAGTTAACTTTACAGAACCGGGTACACAAATTGTGGATAGGTCATTTCTCTCCAGATCAACAAGCATGTTATGTTCTGCAACTTCCTTTTGGTCGCTTAAAAAACTTTCGATAACGGAGTAACGATCTTCTTGGGGATTTCTTTCATATGTTCCCCCAATGGGTCGAGTAATTACATGATTACAATTCTTTTTGATAACTATTTCGGGCGAGCAGCTAACCAATGAAAAATTTTCTGTTTTAAGCAAAAAGGCTTCGGGTGCGGGATTGGCTAGGTGCAGCTTTGCAAATGCGAGTAAAGGGTCAATGTTTGCTTGAGCTTTATAGCGCTGGGAAATTTTGATTTGGTAACTTTCCCCATCAAGAATCGCCTCCTTTGCTTGGTTGAATATAGTTCCATACTGATCAAATGAGAGGTTACAATTAAGAGAAGAACAAGAAGAAATTATTTTGTTTAGATCATGTACATTGCCAAATTTTAAAGTTTTAGATATTTCTTCCGCTCGATTTGATAGAGATGATTCGATTCGAGTTTCATTGTCTAGAATATGAATAATAGTTTGAGGACGAGCAAACCAACCGTCTACAATGTCAAAGTCACGATTTGCAGTCAGTGATAATCCTAGGTGAGAAGCTAAGAATTCATACCCAAAATATCCAACCCATCCAGAAAAACTCAATTCAGTAGAAATTTTTTTTGATTCGAGTTTGGTAAAACCCTCTCGAGTTCTTTTATGATTAAGAAAGCATATTTCCGAAAAATCGAGGTATACTTTAAAGCAACCACTATTACATGATTTTATTGCAAGATTAGATGCCTCTAAAAACCCTAGATTTGCAAGGGGTAGACCTTTCTTAATCACAAGCATGGTAAGTGATTAAGTAATTCAGGGAATTCAGTTATTTGCGACTTTTCAAGAATGGGTTTACCATATAAAAGGGCAGACCAACCAGCTGATTTAGCTCCTAAAAAATCACGGGAATGGCTATCACCTAGATGTAAAAAAGAAGCTGGTTTTTCATCCATTTTTTTTTCGACTATTCTAAAGATATCTAATTCCGGTTTTTCGACTCCAAGTTCAGAAGATATGAAAATATAATCAAAAAGATCTGAAATTCCGTGGTCTTCGAGGACTGAACGTAAACGTGAGTCATTATTTGATAATACGGCCAGTCTATATCCTCTTTCCAAAAGTTTCCTTAGGGTCGACTCTGCTTCGTTTGCGAGTCGCCAATGTTTACCCTCTGCGAACAAATCCCAAAGCACATCGAATAAGGAGTAAATGTCTTTCTTATCTGCAAATGGACGGAATACTCCTTGAACTACTTCGCTCCAGAATTTTTTCTCTTCGCCCATTGTAATTTTTTTATTTTTTTGTGCTTTGCCAAAGACCTCATAAAAACGGGTATTTATATCAATATCATCTACCATGATTCCGCGTTCACGGGCTGTCTTGCCGTAGACTGCACCAACAGAGGGCCATGGTTGAATGAGGGTGCCAGCTGCATCGACTGTCAGAACACGAATTGAATGAGACATATTAAAATATATGTATTTTTAGCGGTTGGTGAAATGTAGATTTTATGAGAGAAGATGTTAAATAGATCAAATCAATGTGTCATGCGAGTTTTTCCAAATGGATCCGGTTTATTCCTAAGTATTTTTCTTACTTTGGTTGCGGCCTCAATTTGGCCTTTTGCTGAAGGTGAAAAAGCTTTCGGTTTCCAACTTACGATATCTCAATCGGTAATCGTTTTTATTTTTTTGGTTCAAGGGTGGGGATTAAAGACCAAAAAAATAAAGAAAGTCAGCCAGAATGTTGTTGGTATTTTTAGGGTACATAGTTTGATTTTTTTGAGCCCTTTGTCGTTTGTGCTATTAACCAAAGAAATCGGGATGATTCCTGAAGCTTTGCAAGCAGGTTTTATTTTTTTGGCAATTTTACCAACCACAATTTCCAGCTGCGTAGTGTATTCCTCGAATGCAGATGGCGATTCTGATGCAGCTATGGGGCATGCTACCTTATCCAATCTTTTAGCCATATTCTGGGTGCCTATCGCTTGGGTAACTGTACAAATCGATGATTTTTCCGGAATTAATGAAATGATTTTTGAAATAGGCTATTTTATTTTACCTAAAATCTGTCTTTTAGTAATTCTCCCGTGTTTTATTGGTTGGAGTTTTCAGAGCTTTTTAAAAAACGAGAAATTTCCGGTTGTTTCAAACTATCTTAAAAGAGCAACATTTGTCGGGATTTTAGTTTTAGTTTACCTTTCTTTTTCCCAAACAATTTCAAATTTGGGAAGAGATGGTTTTGCAGATCTTTTTTTCCAATCTAATTTCCTAATTTTGGCATTTCTGGGTTGGAATTTAGTTTTGAGTTGGATTGGAACGGGGATTCTGCAAAGCAGTGCAAAGTTAAGGGTTTCAGAATTCTTTTGTGCATCTCAAAAATCTCTGGCAATGGGCTTACCTTTGGCCTCAGTAATTGTTCCGAGTCACTCAGACGGATTAGCTCTTATTGTATTCCCTCTTATTCTTTATCATTTTTTACAGCTTATTATTGGATCATTAATTATTGGTAAACTTAAGATGTGGGTAAAAGTACAGAGTGAATAAAAATTTCTTTTTGTGGTTGTATGTGCATCAATTAAATAGGAAAAAAAGTAAGTGATATGTAAAAATTTTAAGGAGAAAGAAAAAATGCGACGGGCAAGTCGCTCTGCTGCGACAATTCTCGATCGTTTATGCAATATGGTAAAGCCTGGCATGAGTACTTGGGAAATCGATGAAGCGGGCGGTGAATTGATGCATGAAATTGGTGTTAAGAGTGCTTGTAAGGGTTACCGTTCTGGTCATCGTATTTTTCCATCTTACACTTGTCTTTCCGTAAATGATGAGGTGGTTCATGGAATTGGTGTTAAGGAAAGAATTTTATCAGAAGGGGATATTATTTCTGTTGATGTTTGTATTCGCGAAGATGGTTTTATAGGTGATAACTGTAGGACTATTCCTGTAGGTAAAGTCTCCCCTGAAATTGAAAGACTCCTTCGTGTTACTGAGGAATCTTTATTTTTAGGGATCGATCAAGCTGTTCACAAAAATAGAGTGGGTGATGTTTCTGCTGCAGTACAGGCTCATGTTGAGGAAGCTGGATTTGCAGTTATTACCAATTTTGTTGGTCATGGCGTAGGTCGCTCACTTCATGAAGATCCGCAGATACCAAATTTTGGAAGGGAAGGAACTGGAATGAAATTTCGCAAGGGAATGGCGATCTGCATCGAGCCAATGGTTAACATGAAAAGTCCTCAAATTAAAATGGCACCGGATGGTTGGACTGCCCTTGCTGTTGACCAGTTTCCATCGGCTCATTTTGAGCATACGGTTTTAGTTGATGAGGGAAAGGCAGAGATCATCACGATACCTGATGGATATGAAAAAGCAGAAAAGTTCTTTGCTGAAGTTATGCCTGCCTGAAAAAAATAAATTATGTTAAAATTACTTTCTGATGCTGTTTTTTCTTTTGATGTAGAGTGGATTCCCGATCCGAAGTCGGCAGAGATACTTCATCAGACTGAACCTGTAAATGATCCAAGCCCTAAGGCTGTCAATTCTTTTGAAGCCCTGTGGGCAGCGGCAAGAAAGGACGGAGATCCTGATGATCATAAACCATATTTGAAGACAATTCTTTGCCGGATAGTCTCTCTTGCAGGTATACTGAGGGAAAAAATTCCGGGTGGAGGTGCAGAGTTAAAGCTAATTTCGTTGCCCGTTAATGTGAGCGACTCGACGAAATGTGAAGAAAAAGCGTTACTCATTACTTTCCTTAAATCAGTTGGTCGGAAAAAGCCTCAACTCGTTGGTTATAACTCTGCACAGGCAGATGTACCTATAATTGTACAAAGAGCCATTGTTCACGGATTACCAGGGTTTGGATTTTCTGATAGACCAGATAAGCCATGGTTGGGAGTTGATTATTTCGACGCACGCAATTCTGAGTACAATGTCGATCTAGCTGATGCCCTGGGTCAATACAGAGATCGTCCATCTTTACACCAAGCTGCATCTTTAAGTGGGATACCGGGAAAAATAGATGTGAGTGGTGCTTCGGTTGCTGAAATGTGGGCAGATGGAAAATTGGATGAAATTGTTGCATATAATGAGTTCGATGCCTTTACCACTCACCTTTTATGGGCTCGTGTTGCTCATTTCTCTGGTTTATTGACAACTGAAGAATATGACCGAGAGCAGGATTTAGTTCGAGATCTGATAATGCGGGAAATCGGGGATGGCCGGTTACATTTACAAAAATTTATTGACGAATGGGATCGACTACTCGATCTCACAGATCAGAAGAAAAGCTCCTGAATGATCCATTTTTGATTTGTCCGATTGGGCAATTTGTGGCGCAACAATAGTTTGTCACTTTTTCTCTTAAAAATAATATAACTATATCTATGACAAATTTGGAAAATGCAGAAGCTACTCTAGAAAGTTTGCCCGCCACTCATGAGCGATTGCTCAAAGAAATTCGAAAAGGTATTGTCGGGCAAGATGAAGTGATTGAACAGTTACTAGTAACTTTGTTAGCACAAGGTCATTGTCTGCTTACAGGAATCCCTGGGTTAGGAAAAACCTTACTTGTGAAAACTTTGTCGAAATGCTTAAGCCTTGGGTTTAAGCGGATCCAATTTACTCCTGACCTTATGCCGGCTGATGTTGTTGGTACTGAGGTAGTTGATGAGGATCCGAGCACCGGCAAACGAAATTTCCGATTTTCGGCTGGCCCGATTTTTACGAATATTGTGCTCGCAGATGAAATTAATCGAACTCCTCCAAAAACTCAGGCTGCATTACTTGAAGCGATGGAGGAACGCCAAGTGACAGTTTCGGGAGAAACTCGTTCTCTTGATGCCCCTTTTCTTGTTCTTGCAACTCAAAATCCGATTGAATTAGAAGGTACCTATCCTCTTCCAGAAGCTCAACTTGACAGGTTTTTATTGAACCCAGTCATAAAATATTTACCAATTGAGGATGAAATAAAAATGGTAGGTGAAACCACAGGCCTTGATCGCGAGGAACCAGAATCTGTTCTTGGAGCAGAAGATATTATTGGACTTCAAAAACTGACGAGAGAGGTGCCTGCTTCTGAAAATGTTGTCAGCTATGCGGTTCGTTTAGCTGCAGCTTCAAGGCCAAACACTGAGCAGAGTAATGATTGGGTTGATAAACGAGTAAAATGGGGTGCGGGATCACGGGGTGCTCAAGCATTAATTTTGTCTGGTAAGGCTCGGGCTTTACTCTCTGGTAGACCCAATGTTTCTTGTGAAGATGTAAAGTCTATTGCGAAATCAGCGTTGAGACATCGCGTTTTACCGAGCTTTTTTGCTGAGTCTGAAGGATTAAATTCAGACGATATTATTGATCATATTTTGGAAGAAGTCGCACACTAAACTCATTACTGTTTATAAAATAATTTAATTCGTGTGGCTAAGACTACTGATAATCAACTTCTCGACCCTGTTCATCTTCACCGAATAGAAGATTATTCCCTTCTTGCCCGTGTGGTTGTTGACGGTGCAATGCCAGGTATTCATAAAAGCCTTAAACAGGGTAGAGGTAATGAATTTTACCAATATCGTCCATACACAAGGGGGGAAGATTTGAAATTGATTGACTGGAAAGTTTTCGCGAAAAGGGATGAGCTGGTCTCCAAGACTTTTCAGGAAGATACGAATTTTACTGTTTGCTTAGTAATAGATGTGAGTGCTTCGATGGGATACCAGGGAAAACGTGCTCCATGTTCCAAATCCCATTACGCTTCCATGCTTGCAGCCTGTTTTGCATACCTTGGCCAACGGCAGGGGGATCGAGTTGGTTTATTTACTTATTCTGATCAGGTCAAGGAAT
>CBFIBI010000022.1:0-32857 GCA_965660725.1 Opitutales bacterium | reverse complement strand
ATTCGAATGCATTTCGTAAAGTACCCAATTTCTTTGATTTAAAATATGAACCTCAACTTGCTGCCGTTTGTGCACGCAATAAAGATCGTGCAGAAGCTTTCGCATCACAATGGGGATATGAGTCTGTGGAAACTGATTGGCGCAAATTAATCGATCGAGATGATATCGATGTAATTGATATTGCCGCACCAAATAATGTACACCACGAAATCGCAATTGCTGCGGCTAAGGCAGGCAAAGCAATTCTGTGTGAAAAACCTCTTGCATTGAATTGTAAGGAAGGTGAGGAAATGGTTCGTGAGGTGGAGAAAGCAAAAGTACCGAACATGGTTTGGTACAACTATCGCCGTATCCCCGCTGTTTCTCTTGCTAAAAATATGATTGAAGAAGGAAGACTCGGTAAAATCTATCATTACCGATCAAATTTCCTTCAGGACTGGACAATCAATACAGATCTGCCACAAGGAGGTGAAGGGTTATGGAGATTAGATGCGAAGGTGGCTGGTAGTGGAGTAACAGGTGATCTTCTTGCCCATTGTATTGATACTGCAATTTGGCTGAACGGCCCTATTGTAGAAGTTAGTGCAATGACCGAAACATTTGTTAAGGAGCGCGTGCACACTAAAACAGGCAAGAAGCAAAAGGTAACCATTGATGATGCATGTGCTTTCCTTGCTCGCTTCGCAAATGGCTCTCTCGCAATTTTCGAATCCACCCGATACGCAAGAGGTCACAAAGCCTTATATACTCTTGAAATTAACGGTGCTGACGGTTCGCTAGCGTGGGACCTCCATGACCTACATAGATTGGAATACTATGACTACGACAAAGAAGATGCTAAAACTAGAGGCTGGCGTTCAATTCATGTAAGTGATAATGGTGGGGAACACCCGTATATGGATAAGTGGTGGGTTCCAGGTCTAAATATTGGTTATGAGCACAGTTTTATAAATCAATTTGCTGACTTTGTTGAAGGATATGGCTCTCGTAAAAAGAGACCCAACCGCCCCGACTTTAGAGACGCGCTTGAAACCCAGTATATCTGTGAAGCAGTACTTGATTCAGCAAAATCAGGACGTTGGAAAAAAGTCGGCAAGATTAAAGCTAAATAATCATCAATTAATTTTGTTTTAAAAAGAGGAGTCACGATTAGTGACTCCTTTTTTATTAGATGGATTTATGATTTATCCTTGCCATAGATAGTTATAATCAGGAGAAGAATGTCATGAGATTATTATTGCTGATTTCACTTATCTATTCTTTTTCAAATTCCTTATTTTCAGATAGTTGGCCTTCGTGGAGAGGTAAAGCAAGGACTGGCATATCAGAAGAAAAAGGATTGCTGCAGAAATGGCCTAAAAATGGACCCAAGAAAATTTGGACTTCTGATGAAGCAGGTTTGGGCTATTCTGGCTTTACCATTCAAGATGGAAAACTTTTTACTTTAGGAGCTTATGGTAAAAAGGAGTACCTGATTGCTTTTTCAGCAAATTCCGGAGAAAAAATATGGTCCGTTGAAATTGGTGAATTATTAACCAATGGTTGGGGAGATGGCCCAAGAATGAGTCCATCTATATCCGACCATAAAGTTTACGCACTAGGCGGAAAAGGTAATTTAATCTGTGTCGACATCGATGGTAAAATAGTTTGGCAAAAAAATTTGGTAAAAGACTTGGGCGGAAAAGTACCAGGATGGGGATACACTGAGTCTGTTCTTATTGATAATAGTAAAGTGATTTGCACACCTGGTGGCGAAGACGGCACATTAGCAGCACTAGATGCAAATACAGGAAAGACATTATGGAGAACTAAAGATTTTACTGATGGTGCTCAGTATTCATCCCCCATATTAATTTCGCATCAAGGAACCGAACAATATGTCCAATTGGTTATGAAAAACTTGGTTGGTTTAAACCCAAAAAATGGAAATATTCTTTGGCAATCAAGTTGGCCTGGAAAAGTTGCAGTAATACCCACACCTATCTACTCAAATGGAAATGTTTTTATAACAACCGGATACGGTGTTGGCTGTAAGTTGGTCAGCATTGGTAACAATCAGCCTAAAGATGTCTACCAAAACAAAGTGATGAAAAATCACCATGGGGGTGTAATAAAAGTGGGTGAATATCTATATGGCTATTCGGATGGGGTTGGATGGATTTGCCAGAGCTTCAAAACTGGAGAACTAATTTGGAACGAAAAAAAAGCTCTAGGTAAAGGAGCGATTGCTTATGCTGACAATCGTTTATATTGCCAAGGTGAGGGCGATGGAAGAGTTGTACTTATCGAAGCTACCCCAAAGGGCTGGAAGCCTATGGGTGAGTTTACCATTGAACCTCAAACGACAAGAAGGAACCCTAGAGGTCGAATTTGGACACACCCGGTAATTTGTGGAAAGAAACTCTACCTACGAGACCAAGAATACATTCTTTGCTATGACATTAGCTCGTAAACAATACTTCTTTACTAGAGCCCAAGTACTTTCTTTCCTTCATCAGACATCATCTTAGGACTCCATGGTGGGTCCCAAACAATGTCAACAGTCACTTCTTTAACATCGACTAATGCTTCAATACGGTTTTTTGCATCATCAGCAATTACTGGACCCATCCCGCAACCTTGTGCCGTTAATGTCATCTTAACATTAACTACATATTCGCCAGAGTCTCCAGAAATCCTCAAGTCATAAACTAGACCAAGATCCACAATATTAACTGGTATTTCAGGATCGTAACATCCGCGTAAGGCTTCCCATACTAAATCTTCATTAAAGGGACGATTTACCTGTTGTGTTTGAGTCTCAGAAGAAACTAATTTCTTGATCTCCTCTCCTAGAGCGGACAATTGATCACTCCCCACCCTGTACATTCCATTTGCATCCCGAAGGGTAACTGAGCCTCCTAAAGACTGAGCAATGCTGTATTTCGCTCCCTTTGCTAAGGTTACCTCATCTCCGGCAGGAATTATTGTTGCGACACAATTTTCAACTAAAGTGATTTCTTTATTCATAAATTTATATTTTACTAATTTTTAAAATTACTGCGAAAAGCCAAATCTCCCACGATACCAGGGTAGAAAGGAGTATGTATTGATGGGATCGTTAAAATTTCTGATCTGCTTAAGGAAAGATTCAACATTATTAATCAAACCATTCCAATGGCTCGAAGATCCAACAACTTTTAGGTTGCTTGAACTTACATCAAATAAATCACTCAGGGCATCCATTGGGTTTTCAACTTTTGGGTAGTCAACAACTTCATACTCGGATAAGCGAGCAATATCGGCGGCATATTTTACTGCATCAGGCAATCCACCGATCTCGTCTATTAAGCCAAGTTCATATGCATCAATTCCCATCCAAACACGGCCTTGTGAAATTTTATCAACCTCTGAGATATTGAGATCACGACTTTGACCGACCAGTGAAAGGAATCTATCGTAAATATTATTTACATGTTGCTGAATAATTTTGATCTCACCTTCAGATTTAGGACGGGATAGGCTCATAACATCTGCAGAGTCCTGAGTCTTAACCACATCCCAATATAAACCAAAACTCTTAGCTAAACTCTTAACATTAGGAACCAATCCAAACACACCGATCGAGCCAGTAATCGTTTGCTGGCCAGCAAATATCCTGTCAGAATCCATTGCTATCCAATAACCACCAGATGCTGCAACGGCTCCCATTGATATAACAACGGGTAACCCGCGTTCCCGGGCACGGCTTAATTCGCTTAAAATACTCTCAGAGCCAGAAACACTACCACCAGGACTGTTAACTCGTAAAACTATACCCTTTATCGTATCATCTTTGTATATCTTTCTTATTCGGTCAGCAATTTCATCACCGCCTACAACTATACCATCATCTCCCCAACCATCAACAATAGCACCTTCCACATAAACTATGGCAATCTTAGCCTTTCCACTCTTATCGTCAGTCCTTAAAAGATCTTGGTTATTAGATCGGTCCACATAATCAATCAGTTCAACCCTCGCAAATTCCTGGGTATCCTCATCCTCAACGACTAATTCAAATAATTTATCCAAAAGTTCTCCATACGGAATAATATGGTCTGATAAACCAGCCTGAAGGCAATCATCTGGATTGAGAAGGAAGCTCTTCTCTAATAACGGACCTAAGGATTCTTTTTTAATGTTACGATTTATACAAATTGTTTCTAAATAGTCTTGCCATCTTAAATCGAGAAGGCGTTCAATCTGTAATCGATTTTCATCGCTAAATTGAGTTGAGATAAATGGTTCGACTGCGCCCTTAAAATCACCAACACGAATTACCTGAACACCAACCCCATATTTCTCCATAGCTTCAGCAAAGAACATTTGCTCACTAGCCAAACCATTTAAAATTAAATTACCACTTGGGTTCATATATAAATCATCACATAGCGAGTAGACTAAGTAATCCAATTGTGTGGGGTCAGAAAAATACCCGACAATCTCTTTTCCTGATTTTTTAAAAGTTCTTAGAGATTGAATTAGCTCTTTGATTGCCTCGTACCCACACCCATATCCGCTCGGTATAAAACTACCCTCAATGAAAATACCTCGAATCCTTGTATCAGAAGCTGCTTTAATAATTGCACCCTGCACTTCCCTTAAGAAAAACTGAGGTGGAATTGCCTCTTCTGTAAGAGCCTCCCTCGTTAAATCCTCAAGCTTTAAACCTGCAGGACGGTCCGTTAGATTCATTGATAAGTCGAGAACAAGAAAAGCTCCATCAATCGGTTCTTTTTCTTTAACATCAACAATTGAAGAAATGACTGCATTAAAAATAACCAACGACAAAACAAAAAATAAAATCGCCGAAACGATTGTTACTGCCAATCTTTTAAACACATCTTTAAAAAAACTTTTCATAAAATCTTCGCCAAGAAAACACCTCTTTTTCAAGAAGGTCGAAGAAAAACTTTGCCTGTATCGAAAAAAGACCACATTTATTCTTTTCTATGACTGAGCAAGATCTTTCGGTGGAGCGAAAAGCGCTTCGAATAAATTTAGATTCTAAAAAATATGGTACCTTCGCAGAAATTGGGGCTGGACAGGAAGTAGCCAGGCATTTCTTTCAGGCTGGAGGAGCGGCAGGAACTGTGGCCAAAACAATTTCCGCATACGATATGAAATTCAGTGATGCCATCTACGGAGAAGCAGGGCGTTATGTATCTAGAAAGAGGTTGGTGCAAATGATGGCACATGAGTATGAATTGCTAGACCAACGGTTATCTGATGTCCGAGGCAAGGACAGTACATTTTTTGCATTTTCAAATACCGTTTCTGCATTAAATTACAGCAAGACTAACGAATGTCACGGGTGGATGGGAATCCGCTTTCAAATTTCTCCCCAATCGGATTTTCATGACATTATTCTTCATGTTCGTATGCTTGATTCAGATAACCAATTACAGCAGGAAGCTATAGGTATTTTAGGCGTCAACCTTGTCTATGGAGCAATGCACCTTCACGAAAGTCCAGACCAATTTATAGATAGCTTGTCAGACAGTTTAGGCTCAGGCCGTATCGAGGTGGATATGATGGAGTTCAATGGTCCATCATTTGAATCGGTTGATAATCGCATACTTTGCCTAAAACTTACTGAGAAAGGATTAACCCATGCAATAATGTTCAATAACGAGGGGCATGTAGTTCAACCATCTGAAAAACTTTACAAAAAAGCATGCCTAATTGAACGAGGAAGCTTTCGACCACTAACGAAGGTTAATATTGATATGCTTGAAAAAGCAAAAGGCCAGTTCGTTGGAAGAAAGGATGTTGATGAAGAAAGTGTGGAAGTTTTTATGGAACTTACCCTAAGAAGTCTGCTTAATGAGGGAGATATTGATTATCAGGACTTTATTGCTCGAATTGAAGTTATCAACGCCTGTGGATATGGAGTACTTGTATCTAACTACCTTGAATACTTCAGACTCTCAGCTTACTTAAGAAGATATGTCCAAAAGCCAATTGGCTTAGTTTTGGGTCTGAACAACTTGGCAGATATTTTTAAAGAAAATTATTATTCCAGCTTAGAGGGTGGAATCCTGGAGGCTTTTGGAAAGCTCTTCAAAGACAATATCAAAATTTACGCTTATCCAATAGAATTAAAAAATTTCGAGCGGTATCGTGAACAAATGGGATTAGGCGATAATGTTGCAACTGAAACCGTAAAAGACGAACTACTCACAATTGATAACCTACTAGTCGCTGACAACCTTAGAAATCTTTATAAATATATTCGTGAAAATGGCTTTCTTATTAATATACAAGACTGCAACCGTGAAAACATGAATCTATTCTCGAGGGATATTTTTGATTTAGTACAAAAAAGGGCTGATGGATGGAAAGATAATTTGCCCGCCTGTGTAAGCGAAATGATTGAAAGAAAAAATCTTTGGAACAGTTAATGCACAATAGGATAAGTTTCCAAAATTATACATTGTTGAATAGTAACAATAAACATCTTACTTGAATGTACATTTCAAACTCAAGAAGGGTCTTCAAGGTTATTTTGGATTTGGTTTTAAATCCTAAGCATATCTATTTTTACCTAATTTACTCAGTATCGTTAAGGTCACCTCTTCAAATTGAGTTACCGTGGTGGAGCTTCAAGAGTATTTTTATTTTAAAAAATCTCCTACATCCCAATTTGGAGGTTTATGAATGGGGATCTGGAGGTTCTACAATATTTCTTTCTAAATTCGTAAAAAGTGTACACGCTGTTGAGCATAATTCTTCATGGGTGAAGAAAATTGAGTGTATAATTGAGAAAAAAAATATTGAAAATATTGCTATCTCGAAAAGGGAAATAAATTTAGAATCGTCGAGTAAATTCCTTCAATCCCCATATTCTAAGGATATTCAAAAATCTTACGATCTAATAGTCATTGACGGCGAAGATCATTTCGGCCCAGATCAGACATGGTCAGCAAGAGAGAATTGCTTTGAAATATCACAAGACCACATCAATGAAAATGGAGGTATTATTGTAGTCGATGACGCCTGGAGGTATCCAAAAATCTTAGAACTAAGCAAAGCAAAAAAAATTTTGCAATACGAGAGTACAGGCCCATGCAGAAGAGGGGTAACCCGTACAGATTTACATTTTTATTAAAAAGAAAAGTCAGCATAAATCATACGATGATCTGATGCAATAGATGCTTCTTTTTCATCCATTATCCAAGCTGAATTTGCAATAAACCTCTTTTTAATGCTTGGTGTCGCCAAAATATAATCGATTCTAGAGTAACTGTCCTGCTTTCTATAAAAATGCGTCCAATAATGCCCGCGTGAATCAACACATGGAATTCTGTGTGAAAGAATAATTTCATTTACCTTTGTAAATCTTTTCAAGGGTGCAGAATCTTTATGATCATTAAAATCTCCAACTATTAAATATTCAGGATTACTGGACGGAGGATATTTTTCCCGAATCAAATCACGTATTGTGCGTGCCTCTTTCTCCCGGCGAATTTTTGCCTGAAGGTCATCTTTCCTCTCGGTCCACATGCTTTTCAAATGTAAATTAAAGACCCTAAATTCTGCTCCGTTTAAATTAAACAAGATTTCCTGCAAACCACGGCCAGAACTTTCAAGACCATCAAAATACTTAAAAGATATTTTTGTGTGATTAATAATCTCGAGAGGTTTAATTTTTGTAAGTATGGATAGGTGCCTAACCTCATCCTCATCCTTGTTAGGCTTCCAAGCACCATAGTTGTAATATGGCCCACCGGTATTATTCAAATCATTCCAAAGCTCAAGAAAGTGAGCATATTCACCCATTTCCTGAACTGCTAAAATGTCAGGATTAACCGAACGAATAATCGAACGAACTGATTTCTTTTCAATTTCCGGCTTTGGATAGTTTGGCCTCCAATCGCCATCAACTATTCGATCGCACGAAAGGTAGTTTTGTAGATTAAAACTAGCAACCCGAAGAACCTCACCCTGAAGAGAAATCGAAACTGTAAGAAAGAGAAATATAAGTTTCAATGAAATCTTAGCCTCGCCCACGAATTATATTTACATTCAATCTCTTACTCTTTGGGATCTCCAAACGTTTTTTATAATCACCAGGGGTTTTAGATTGTGCCGCATCATAAGAATCCTGAGTGCGGTGAACCAAATGAATTCCCTGAAATGGAAATGTTCCACTATACCCTTTCCCCCAATGAAAACTCATCCCACTCGTACTGGTTGGCGTAACTTTTATTTTATGGGAACCGAAAGGAAAACCCATTAATTCTGCCGATTTTATAGGATTCCAGTCTTTTCCTGTAAATTTACTAAGTACATCAGTCCATTTATCAAGCATAGGGATTTTCGCACGTTTTGAATCAATAGGATCGATGTACAGGCAACCATCGCCCACAAGTGGTTCAATTTCAGCCATAGTCTTGTTGGCAACATCCGGTATAAAATTAGGCGAATATAGGGCAATGCTAAAAACAGTGGGATATTCCTGACCTCGATCTTCATCAACTTCCCCCCAGAAACTCAGTCCTCTGTGATTAATCTGAATTACATATTCAAATGTGGCGCCATTATCCAAAGTGCCCCGAAGAGTTGTCTCTTCTCGATCAGTGGATACTTCGGGTGGAGCTGAAAAAGAAACAATTTTACGATGCTTCCACTGACGATTTCTTTCACCAGGATTTAAATAATATGTGGCACGAAAATTAACGCTTAGTGGAACACGTTTTGCCCTTTCTCCAAGAGCAGCCTCTCCTTCCCCTCCTTGATTCTTCAGCCAAATATGAACAAGATTTCCATTTCCATGAATCGCAACATCATAGATTGCACTTTCAAGAACTGTATTATAATTTTTCCATTTCCCACTTCCATATCGCGGCAACTTACCTGCACTAGCAGGAAGAATGAGTGGATTTACAGGCATAAGCTTCTCCTTCAGCCTTCTGAGTCCTTCACCCAGCGACTGTGATTCCGGACTTAAACGATCCCAGGCAAGTTCATACGGACGATTTGGGTTATTTTTCATCAATAAGGTGACCCCTTTTTCTCCAGCAGCTACGAAAACAGCCTGAATCTGATTACCATCAGAGCTCACCCAGTTATGACTTTTCTCAAGATCAGCTTCGCTTAATGCGGGGACCTTCATAGCTTTTCTCTTATTAGCAAACTGTTTCTGTGCCTTAATTTGATCATCAAGCAAAGCTTGTAGTTTCCTGGCAAGTGCCTGGGAATCCTCTGCTAGTCGAACAGTTGGAATTGTTTGCTCCGAGCGCCCACCATACATTGATAAATTTAAAGTTTCTCCCTCTAGAGAAATAAACTTAGCTTTTATAGTACTACCCGTTGTACTCTTCCAACTGTATTCTTTATCCAATGACAAATCACTGCTCAAAGGCTTGGCTTGTTCCTGAACAACTGGACTTTTCGGTTGCACAGGGGCAACTGGAACCAATGGAGGTGCCTGAATTGAAGGAGTAACTAATGGGGGAGTCAACATTCCTCCAAGTTTATTAGCCAAAGTACGGGAAGGAGGACTTAAAGATGCGAGAGGTAAAGAGACAACCTTGCCCTGCCACCTGACTGTCACACTACTTGAATCTGCTTTAATGAAAATTGCCTGTAAGGTTCTCCCCTGTAAGTCGGTCCATGGGTGCATTATTTCTGAGTTAGCTGGTGAGATTGTGTCAAAAGGATTAACTGAGGGTTTTGGCGCTGATAATTGCTTTGCCAAGGCTTGAGATTGAGCGGAAAGCGTGGCAAGAGGAATGGGAACAACTTGTCCATTCCAATTCAAGGTAACCGTTATTCCATCTGACTTAATAAAAGAAGCCTGTAAGGTTCTTCCCTTTAAGTCAGTCCATGGATGAAGCGTTTGAGCCCGGCTTAAAGTTGAAATAAAGATAAGATTAAGAATGATAAAGAAGAAGGCTTTCATATTTCTTAGGGTTTAGATTCTTTATGGGAGTATTCCCAAGGCAAGATAGATTGAGTCTTTTTTTGTGACCAAGGATGAAAAATGTCAAAAATTTTCCCTGGAGTTAAAATTCCATTCGGATCCAATGTCTTTTTAATTGCTTTCATCGTTTCCCATTCGGCATCGCTAAATTGCATCCGAACAAAAGGAGTTTTTGCCAATCCGATTCCATGCTCACCGCTAATAGCACCCCCCAGTTCATTAACTTTTTCCATTAAGATTGTTAATGCCTCAACCGCTCTGCTTGATTCATCAGAATCCTCATGATTATACATAAAGTTAACATGAAGGTTTCCATCCCCACAATGTCCAAAAACTCCGATTTTCAAGTCGAAACGAATGCGCAACTGGTTAACACATTCAACCAAATTAATCTGTGCGGTCAAAGGAACAACCACATCCTCATTTAATTTTGTATCAGCCAGTTCTTTCATCGCTGGCGAGCCCTTTCTCCTAACATCCCACAAGTGTTCTGCCTCTTCATCATTTTCTGCCATTGATGAATGAATTGAATTTTTCTTCAGCCACGAATTCAACAAGTCAGCCTCTCGTTCAAGTAATAAGTCAGGTCCGTCCAATTCGATTAAAAGAACAGGAGAAGAAACAAGCCCAGGAAATACCTTTTTTCCGGTAAACGACTCCACACATTCCACAGTCCATTTGTCTAGGAACTCTAAAATTGAAGGACGCAACCCCATACGAGACAACTCTATTGGAGCACGAAGAGCTTCCCTGTCACTACTGAATGCTGCGAGAAAAGTTTTTCGGGAGGTTGGTTTTTTGATTAAACGAAGAACAGCTTCGGTTACCACGCCAAGAGTACCCTCACTTCCAATCCACAAATCACGAATATTGTATCCGGTAGCAAATTTTCGTGTTGCTCTTCCCCATTGAACCAACTGACCGTTGGGCAAAAAACCTGAAAGTGCCAGAATATAGTCTCGTGTGACACCATATTTCACGCATCTTAATCCTCCAGCATTGCAAGCGATATTACCCCCAATAGTACAAAAGTCCTTGGATGATGGATCAGGCGGATAAAAAAGACCACACTTAGATGCCTGGTCTTGTATATCAGCAACAACTGCACCCGGACCAACCCGCACAATCATATTATCCTCATCGATATCGATTGAATTCAATTGAGAAAGATCCAAAATCCAACCGCCATGAATTGGAGTGACTCCACCTGTCAATGAAGAACCAGCACCTTTAGTAGTAACTGGAACAGAAAATTCATTTGCCAACAAAAGAACATCTTTTATCTGGCTGGAAGATTCCATGCAAATTACAGCTTCTGGTGAAAAGGGGATTTTCAATCCATCAAATGAGCCCTTTTTTATAGAATCATCATCTGTGCGAACTAAGTTGCCCAGTCGTGATTTAAGCAACTCCAATGCACGAGAACTGTTATGCTGAGAAGCCATTTATATAATTTGTAATCTAGCCTACCTTCGTATCCAAACTTAATTTGGTTAACTCGCGAGACTTGAGCATATTGATAACATCCACTATTTTTTGATATGGTAACTTCCGATCTCCTCTTAAATGGATGACAGGTTGCTCTCCACCACTTTTAGCAACTTGATCAAGTAATTCCTCCAGTTCTTGCCTTGAAACTGGATCTTTCCCCCAGTTATACTTACCCTCTGCGTCAATGGTAATGAACTTATCTTCAATTTCAGGAGGGTCTTGGGCACTATCTGCATCCTGACTGGGCAAATCGATCCGATTATATTGTTCAATGACCGGAGTGGTTATCATAAAAATAATCAGTAGTGAAAAGGCCAAGTCAATTAAAGGAGTAACATTTAAATCCGAAATTACCGCCAATTTATTGGGCCTTTTAAAATCGCGAGCCATTTTTAGACAGTTCTTTTAGTAATTCCCTCAGCAATCATGTTTTCTGCTCAATTTCAATCCTGTCAGCAAGGTTACTGGCAAAGTTTTCCATTTTAGTCATTCCAGAACGGGCCATGCCCAGTAATCCATTATATGCAAATACAATGGGGATAGCCACGCAGAGTGCTGCAACTGTTGTGAGAAGAGCACCTGAAACTCCTGGAGCAAGATGCTCAATAGTGGCCCCTCCACTTTCCATCGTCCCAAATGCATCCATCACACCCCAAACCGTACCCAACAGGCCCAAAAACGGAGCACCGGAAACAATGGTTGCCAACCAATACATTCTCTCTTCATAAAGTTCTCCCATTTCGGATAAGGCACGCTTAATAGCATTTTCCACATAATTCATGCGGACTTTACCCGATTGACTGGATAAGCGGGCAGCAGCCATTGCCCTTGAACAAATTTTTAGGTATGGACTACCCTCTCCCGAAAACAATGCATCATCGTAGTCATAGATACATGAGATGTCGTTAATTCTCTTTTCATCACGTGCATTATTAATTCTAGCTCTTTTGAGTATGTTGTACTTGCTATACATTAATGCTAATGCATAACAATTCATCACAACTAGAACACATATGACGATCTTACCGGCAAAATTTGAGTCCACAAAATAATCCAATAATCCGGCACTTCCAAGAAAACCAAATTCAGAATTCCACATAGCAAAGATATTCATATCATTAAAATCAATTATTCATTACACCACTTTATTTATATCAACCCTGTAATTCCTGAGATCAACCAAATTCTAAAGTTGGCTGCATAAAATTTAATAAATTCCGATTAAGTTTGCTCCTCTTATAAAAGAAATTTAAGCAAGGATTATCATGCAAGTGTCCCAAGATATTTTCGACGAATTGAATAGCAAATCTTTTAACCCTACCGGAAAAAACTCGGTTGTGGGTTTGGATGGTTTTGTGGATAAAATTGTCACGCCAGTTGATAAAAGAAATGGTTTAAACCAAAACTTTGATCCGATCGATACTATTGATTCGCTTGGTGCCAGAATATCTGCAGCAGCAGGAAAAAGTGCCAACATAGAACTTTTTCCAAGATTTGACAAATTGGGTGGAAATGGCCCGATTATGGCAAACGCACATGTATCACTTGGTTTAAATGTTCGATATGTGGGGGCTTTGGGGCTCCCCTCAGTCGACCCTGTCTTCAAGGATTTCGCCGATAAGACAAACGCTATCTCTATAGCAAATCCCGGAATTACGACTGCACTTGAGTTTAAAGATGGTAAATTAATGTTTGGAAACACAAGCAGCCTCGAAGAAATCGACTACCCACGCATTATACAGGTTGCAGGTGAAGGTGCTTTCATTGATATGCTAGCAAAAGCCGAACTCGTTTCGATTGTTAATTGGACGATGATTCCTAAGATGACTTCAATTCTCCTGGAAGTGGTTGAGAAAATAATGCCTAATCTCCCCCCAATAGACACCAGGAACTTTTTCTTCGATCTTACTGACCCAGCCAAAAGATCTTCACAGGACCTTCTCGAAGTCTTAAAGGTGATCTCTAGATATCAGGCACACGCTGAAGTAACTCTTGGATTAAATTATAATGAAGCCCTCCAAGTTTGCGAAACACTCGGAATCAAAGGAGGCGGAAAAGATCAGGAAAATCTTTGCAATATCTCCACAGAAATACGGCGTAATCTCGAAATTTCATGTGTAGTCGTTCATCCCACAGAATCAGCAGCCTGCTCTACAAAAGATGGATCATGGTGGACAGAAGGCCCTTACACAGAAAACCCGAAAATCACCACGGGTGCTGGAGATCATTTTAATGCAGGTTTTACTTCGGCCAGGCTATGCGGCTTTTCACCTTTAACATCTCTTGCTCTTGCTACTTGCACATCTGGACATTATGTACGAACAGCACAGAGCCCATCGACATCACAAGTCATCTCCCTTCTTAGGGAAGTAAGTCAAAATAATTAATGAGTCACGAAACTGGAATATTAATATCCTTCGAAGGTTCGGAAGGATGTGGAAAATCTACGCAAATCCGCCTTTTGGCAGATCGTCTTGAGGATGTTGATCACCGCGATGTGGTGGTCACTCGGGAACCTGGAGGCACTCTAATTGGAGAAGATATCCGCCATTTATTAATGCATGCTGATTCATCTCAGCAAATTTTCCCGGAAACAGAACTTCTATTGTTTGCCGCCAGTCGTGCTCAATTAGTAAGGCAACTTATATTACCCTCCATTGAGGAAGGAAAAATTGTATTGTGCGATCGCTTTCTTGATTCAACAACCGTGTATCAAGGGGTAGCCAGACAGATTGCGGATGATCCGGTCACCCAAATTAATTCTTTTGCAGTAGGCGATGTGGTACCAGACTTAACAGTTATTCTAGATGTTCCAGCTGAAGTTGGACTCGAAAGAATCAAGCATCGTATTTCTGATATGCCAGACCGTATGGAACAGGAAAATGTTGAATTTTACGGAAAAGTGCGTGAGGGGTACCTCCACCTTGCAAGAAACCTGCCCGATCGTTTCTTTGTGGTGGATGGACTTGGGGAACCAGAAGAAATTGAAATTCTAATCTGGAATGAGATACATGCACGTTTTTTTGCAGACGAGTAGATTCAAACCTGTAAATGGCGGAGAATGTAGATAGCAAGGTTACTAAGCTCCAAACGGAGTTCTCAGGTAATTCCCTTCACCATGCTTTAATTTTCCAAGGTAATCAACTTCTACAAATTGAAGAAAGTGCTCTTTGCCTGACACGCACAATTCTCGGAATAAAAGCCAATCAAAACGAACACCCCGACCTTTTCCATCTCAGACCTGCTGGTAAAATGAGAATTATCGGGGTTGAACAGACCAGGGCTTTAATTTCTGAACTAAACCGGACGGCAAACCAGGGAGGGTGTAAAGTCGCTCTCATTCACGAAGCTGACAGAATGCGCAAAGAAGCCTCCAATGCATTTCTTAAAACCCTCGAAGAACCACCCTCCGGAACATTTATAATATTAATTACAACCAGGCATAACAGCATTCTTCCAACCATTTGCAGTCGCTGCCTACAGGTTCGCCTTGAAACAACTACAGATCTTCTTGACGAACCGATTTGGGAAGACTGGTTAAAAGCCTATGACTCTTGGATTCTAAGCCTGCTTGACCGTGAAAAAATAAAAGAAGACCGTGTCTCGCCAATTTTTGCTGCGTACGGATTGATTGAGCGTCTTATTTCAATCAACAAAAAAATTGCTGATCAGGAATGGAAAAAGAATGCAAAGGCATTACCGGATGGAGTGGATGACAAAGAAAAAGATGCGATTGAAACATCAATCCGCAAAGGGATACGCTCAAATTTAATTCGCGGACTCATTGATCGTTCGAGAGATCTCGTTGTTAATTCAGAAATCGCAACCGAGCAATTAGGAATCAAACTCGCCAAAGTCGTTTCTCTGGCTGAAAAGATTACCGGGCTCCTCGAAGTTAATTTAAAGGATGAAACTGCATTTGAATATTTTTGGCTATCTTCTCTTCGTACCTGGACTGCAAAAACCTGAATTGTGACTAATGGAAAGTATTTTTGAAAAAATAATTGAGCGTAAAATCCCGGCAGATATTTTATTTGAAGATGACACTTGCATTGTCATTCGTGACATTGAGCCCAAAGCTCCAGTCCATTGTCTCATCATTCCCAAAAAGAAAATTGAAAGAATCGCTTTAGCTCAAGAAACCGATCAGTCAACGCTTGGTCATCTTCTTTTAATTGCCACCAAGATCGCCAATAAGGAGAACCTGGAGGACGGCTTTAGAATTGTCATCAACAACGGACCAAACGGGGGAGAAAGTGTTCCGCATTTGCATGTTCACTTACTTGGTGGACGAAAGATGGCATGGCCCCCAGGATAAGATGAATATTATTATGCACGCTCTAAATTATAAATGGGTTACTCTCATTTCTTTTGCACTTGTCAGTTCGTTATATGCAGATCTGATTATCACTAAAGATGGATCTCGAATAAATGGGGAACTTGTTCTTTTCGAAGACGGGAACCTGACCTTCAATACAAAATTTGCAGGAAAAATTCGCGTGTCTACTGATGAAATTAGCTCACTTTCAACCGAATCTGAAGTTTCAGTCAGATTGGAAGACAACCGAACATTCCAAAGCAAAATTCTTTTGGCTGATGATTCTAAAATTCTAATTGAGGAAAATCAACTTACTCCTAGCTTTGGCGAAGTCAGACATTTGTGGCCGAGTAGTAATGAGGATCCCCTCATCGTAAAAATGCAGCAAAGTGCAAATAAACTTATTATGGCATGGAAAAACTCTCTTGGATTTGATTTGACTGGTGCTTCTGGAAATACTGACAGCTTTGGAATAGGAGTTCGTCTTGACAGTAAATACGGTAACAAACTCAGGAATTATGATATGTATCTGAGTTATAACAATTCATACAAAAAAGACCAAACCATTGTCGACGAAACTAAATTGGGTTTGGAATACGATTCTAGATTTTTTGAACTTCTCTCATGGTATGCCAAGACCGATCTTGAAAATGATCGATTGGAAGAAATCAATTTGAGGGCAACGACGGCTCTGGGACTCAAATATCTTTGGATCGATGACAAACCTTACAAATTCTCTCTTCGTTCTGGTCTAGCATTCAGATTTGAAGAATATGGTTTATCAAATCAGGAAAATGTTGATGCACTGGCCCTTGACTTTGGTATTGAATACTCCCACAAAATTAAGGATTTCCTTAGTCTCGAGAGTGATATCACAATAATCCCAAGCGTAGAGAAATTCTCTGATTATTTACTGAGTAAAGATACTGCTCTGGTCATTCCCCTTGATAAAAAATCTAATTGGAACCTAAGAACAGGACTCGATGGTACATACAACTCCACACCAGTAAAAAGTGCAGAGGAATTAGATTTAAAATACTACATGCGACTTGTCTACCGACTCGATTAACACCAATTTTCAATCAGAGACAATTCCCTTCACTAAGTCGGAAAAATCGTAGAATAAACCAATCACTTGACCAGCAAGCAAAATTGTAAGCAATAACCCAATCATCAATATTACATGATGGGGCAGTTTTGTTTTCATTCAAAAGTTGAGTTTTTTTGGGAACGCCCTCTATTTTCAATCCATTCAAGCGTTTTAAGAAACCGGTAAGATTTAACATCTTCAGATTTTTTTATTTTTTCTCCCGATTCTGCCATATCCCGATTAAGGAAGCTCTCAGAAAGTTCGTACTTTCGATCTCGAGCCTGACTTGAATTACTCTTTTGAATTCCTGCTTGTTTAAGGTAAGAACGAGCCTTGCCATATTTACTATCATCGCCCTCTTCCTCTTTAATCAAAATGACTTTTTTTTCCAGGTCCTTTTCAATAACCTCATCTGACAGTTCGTTGAAAACAACCTGCCTGCCATCAACATCTTCATGGGAGTTATCAGAATATTCCAATTTTCTAAAGCCAACATTTTTTTGAGGATTTGAAAGGTTAAATGAAGTACTTTTGGGTAAATCATCCCTAAAAAAAACGCGCCTATTTTTTTGTCTCAAATTTGTTTTTAATGGGCTTTCACTTCCATCAATTGAAAATACAACACTCCGCTCTTCCTCGAAAATAATCTCATTTTCTTTTTTATTGGAAAAACCAATATTTTGTTTTTTTTCAGATTGCGTTGCTTTGTAATTCAAAGAGCTTTCATTATTTTTAAAACCTACATTTATTTTTTTCTTCGAAATAATGTTCTCATCTTCCAATTTTTCTCCAAGCAAAAGATCTTGATCTTTGCTCTCGGGACCAAAAAAGGACTTAAGATCATTCTCTGACTTTCTGTTTCCAAATTGTTTTTTTGGATCAGGATTATTCGTTATAATTGTGCTAGAACTTCCCTCACCCTCAGCTAAAATAGGTTCTCTTAGCGATGCTTTACCTTCTTCTCTTGCCTTATCGTGCTCATTTACATTTTGTTTTTTTGATTTCGTCAAACTCACATCAGGTTCATTGATCAAAGAACTCTCATTTTTTGAAGGCACTAATTTATCATCCATTGATAAATCCTTTAAAGAATCACCTGTCAGATTATCTTCCAAAATCTCATCTCCTTTGATTGGTAAAGAGTCATCTTTACTGACTGAAACTTCAGAGTCTGGATTCTCGACCTCTTGCAAAATAGGATTTTCAATTGATTGATCTTTTTTGAAATCATTATCCTTGCCAATTAAATCAGTCGATCTAACAGGGGCTTTTTCATAAGGCTCATTTTTACCAGCTTTTTCATCACTAATTAAGGGAAAATCTTTTTTATTATTTTCCCCAGGTACTGCATCTGGGATAATTTGTTTTTTATTATTTTCTTTTATAACTTTTTGGGGAATATCAGTCTGAGCTTTTTCATTCTGTGCTGGGGGACTAGTTGATGTCGCACAACCAACAAAAATAGTTAGCGTAAAGAGTACTTTAAGAATTAAAAATAATAATTTCCTGCTCACTTTTGAAGCGTCAAGGTGCTTGAGTAGGAAATGGATTCAAAGCAGCGACTAACAAATCAATTAAAGAACAAATTGCAACCCCACCCGATTCAGTTGTCTTTAATGACATCGCAATCCGCCCCTCCCTCTGATTTCTAGCCTTGCTGCTTGCCTGTAAACTTTCAAACTGATCAAAACCAATGGTCTGATCCAAATCAATTCTTTCAATTAAATTACTAGCCGTCTGAAAATCTAGTTGCTGGAGAAAGATTTCTAAAAACTCCCCATATACACTCTCAAGAGAACCGTTATTCTCACCAGTCCTTACCTGATCAAGTTTACTGGCAACCTTAAGCCCGAAACCAGTATCTAAAACATCACGGTCATAATTATAATTACAGGATAATGAAACTTGATCTATTCCGACCTTCGCTTTCAAATTAAGATCACAGCTAAGAAATTCTTTAAAACTATCAAATAAATCCTTTTCTCCATCACTCTTACTAAATTCCTCAAAAAAATTTCTTCCCAAGATAGACAAACCTACATCATAATCATTCCCTGTTAGCTGAGTTCCAACCTTTGAATGAACAATATTTGAATTTTGTCCGAAACTAAAAACTTCGGTCAACTCTTCAGTTAAAAACTCAGGATCCTTTTGATCTGACCACCAGGAAGAAAGAATGACCAAGCACTGTTCGTCCATGCCCAATGAGATGTGCTCGGTACGATGATTAAAAGATACAAACGATGGAGATTCATTTTCACTAACCCTCCAAGAATTACCTAGACTCTTAAGTTCAAGTTTTCGAGTTATAAACTCACGCAGGCGACCTGAATCTCCAATTGGTATAATAATACCCCAAACGACATCCTGCTCCCGTTCTTCAATAAAAGAATCACCGGGGAATTGAAGGAAGTACAAAACTCGGCCATACGGATTAATCCCGCATTCTTCTGGGGACCAAGCCAGATTGTTCAAAAATGGAATATTTTCAACAAAATCATCGGATATAATTTTAGGTAATCCAACTTGTTCAACCATCCGTAATCCAGAAAATGAGAAAACTCCAAATGTTTTTTCGGGTAAATAAGCAAAAGACCTGTCATCAAACCTTTTCGTCGAAAGTTTATTTAAAAAAGATGCCTTTGCCTTTTGTGTTTGAGGTTCAATAACACTTGAAGGATTGAATTTATCATAAGTAAACCACCCGATCAAAGCAATCAGCAGAAGAAAAACAGGGGCATTGCTGAAAGAGAAAAAAGGTGTCTTTTTTACTTCACTCCCTCCAGTATTTACCTTCAGTGGCTCTTTTCCTTTTAAAAGAGATGCATTGTAAGCAATTACCAAGGTTACAGCCAACGGGTCAAAAACACTTACCAGAATTAAAATAAACCACTTGACCACACGGTTAACCGCTCGGGTCATTGCCTCCTCAATGACAATCGGGTTTTCAGTTAATTCTGCCTCTGCCACAGATGGATCGAATTCCCTGGCAATAAATTTAAAGGATTTTATATCGGTTGCCATTATCCTTCCTGAAAGTTCGAGAATTCTCTGTTCTGCCTGTTCTTTCTTCACAAGGTATTCACTTTTCTTTGCCTCAAGTTCATTTGAACTTTCCGGGCCAAAAACAGATGCAGTTTCGCTTAAAGCAGTAATTTTTCTACTCGCCTCCGCAATTTCTGTTTCCAAAGATTTAATTCTTTCATCCACAGAACCTCTCGCTTGCTGTAGATTTTCGAGTGCTGTTTTCACATTATCAGCCTGCTCTGCTCCACCAGTTGTAAGAGTTGTAATCTTAGTATTGGCATCAGAAATTTCGTTTTGTGCCTGCACAATTCTTTCATCTAAAGACTGATACCTCTTGTCCAAGTCATCCCTGGCTTTTTGTGAAGCTTCCGATATGGCCTGAAGACTTGCACGCAAGCCTTCCCTTTCACCTGATTGGGCCTTCAGTAATTCAGCAGCTTTCTTCAAACCATCCTCCTTAAGAAACCCACCTGCTCCTTTATCCTGGTAGACTTTTACCGCAGCATCTAATTGGGCAACCCGTTCATTAATTTTAGCTTCTTTTTCCAGCTCAAGTTTAATTCTCTGATCAATCTCTTCTTTGTATGGAATTTTCTGGCTTTCCAATACAGCAATATCTTTACGTCGCGAATCGATGAACTCCTGAATCCTTTTCTTCTCATCCTCTCGCCGCTCTCTTTCTCCGACTATCATCTGATCAGTCTCCTCAGCTAATCTTGCTTTGGCCTTTTCCGCAGAAAGAATATCCTCTCTTCTTTCTTTAATGTATGATTCCAAACGGGCTCTTTCATCGGCCTGTTTCTCTTCTCTTAGCAACGACCCTTTTTTACCGGAGTCCTTGTATGCTTCAATCATTCGGTCGTACTCGACTTGCTGACTTTGCAAACTTACGATCTCCTTTTCGTAGCCTTCAACCTGATTAAGGGTTTCCTCAAACGCCTGAGATAAGTAACCATAGATTCCGGCAGATGTGATACCAATCAAAAGTAATACAGCAAGCAGGAGATAAGTTCGTAAGGTACGATTACAAGTATGCCAATTTCGGTACAAAAACGAAGCGGCAACGAGTTTCCCAAATTCTAAACTGGAAGCCATTACGATAATGGGAATAGTAAAAGAACTTACCGCACCAAAAGTTAAAGCAATGCCACGAACACTAAAATAAGCTGCGCATCCGGCAATAAAGAGGGCCGAGCCACCGATCATCAGCGTAAAAACATTCATACTAAGTAGTTTATCACACACCCTAATTCAAAGGGAAAGAAGAAGTTGTTCCCAAAAGCACTTTTTATTCACCATTTACTCTTTTACGTTTTCATTAGCTCACATTTCCATTTTGTTTTATTGGACGGATGGATTTTCATAATTATTTCACGACTCTTGATTGGATTGTTGTTTTTGGTTACCTGGCGGCAACCACTTATGTTGGTCATTTCCTCAAAGGAAAACAATCAACCATCAAAGATTTTTTTCTTGGTGGGCGCTCCCTGCCCTGGTTGGCGGTTTCAGGCTCAATCATTGCCACAGAAATAAGCGGTGTCACATTTATTGGTGTTCCCGGAATGGTTTACGCGGCAGGTGGCAACTTTACCTATCTTCAGTGGGGAATCGGATCAATTATTGCCCGAATAGTAGTGGGCATCTTTTTCGTCCGCGTTTTTTATGAGAGGGAAATCTACAGCCCGTACGATTACATGGGCAACCGGATAGGAGTAGGAGCTAAGCGCCTTGCAACTTTGATATTTCAAATCGGTGGAATTCTCGGTCAAAGTGTTCGGGTATTAGTCGCTGCACTTGCCCTGAAAGTTGTGACACCACTGGAATTTCATGAATGTATATGGATCATAGGTATCTTTGCAGTTGGCTGGACTCTTATGGGAGGAATGCGTACAGTTATATGGACGGATGTAATGCAATTCTTCCTATTTGTGGGTGCAGGATTATTCTCCTTGGTTTGGATTATTTCTTCGCTTGAAAATGGATGGACTAGCCTGATCAATATATCGGGCGAAGCAGGAAAATTTGATTTGCTCAACCTTACAGGTGACCCCGCAGTCGGATTCACATTATGGGTTGCTATTATTGCTGTTCCTTTTCAAAACTTGAGTGCATTCGGGGTGGATCAGTTAAATGCCCAGAGGATGTTTTGTTGCCGTGATGCAAAAGACGCTCGCAAAGCAATGATTACTAGCTCTGCCGCTCTTCTTCTCACTACATTGATGCTATTTGTTGGAGCCGCTCTTTTTGCCTACTACGAACCGATGCGCTCCACAGGGATTGAACCGTCCATTTTCTCTGAGGATAGTAATTATATTTTTCCTGTCTGGATTGTTACTGAATTACCGGTTGGATTGCGCGGTCTTATTCTTGCAGGTATCTTTGCCGCCGCTATTTCAAGCCTCGATTCAATCCTCGCTGCCCTGTCACAAACCACCTTATCCCTTTTTCGGAAGGATGATGATACCGGGAGGAATATTTCACGCGACCTTAATTACTCGAGACTACTTGTTCTTTTCTGGGGAATCGCACTTTCTGCATTTGCCATTGAACTTGATTCCCTCAGAGGCAAGGTAAATGTGGTCGTCCTTGCCTTTGGAATGATCTCTTACACAACTGGCCCGATGCTGGGCATGTTCCTTGCCGCATTATTCACTCCAAAAGTTCAAGCTAAAGGACTCGCACTGGGCTTTGCATTATCTTTTGCCCTGGTTGCATACATGCGGCCAGATATATATCAAATTTTACTTAACTTTGAATTAATCTCTAAAGAGCAGGCTTTGTCATGGAGCTCACTTGCTGATAAAAACGGGAAACTTAGCCCTACTATTCACACTGCCTGGGCGTGGCCAGTAACCGTTTTCATAACTTGGGGCACCGCCCTGCTATTCCCTAGAAAAAAAACATGAATTTATTCAGTCAAATTTTCCCAAAGCCACAAAAAGTAAAGTCCTCAGTTAACCGGTTCCCCATTCCATCAACATTTCCTTTTTTCTGTGAAAATCCGTCTTTTAATAATCTTGAAAAATATTTTCTGGAACATGGATTTTCTCAATCTGAGAGCTCAGATAATGCTTTAATTCTTGTTGTTCAAAAAAAATCCCAACACCCAGAAGGCTACTCTCTTCAGATATCCCCTTCTAAGATTATTTTATCGGCCGAGACTGAAGTGGGCATGTTTCGTGCCCTGCAAACCTTCCTACAAATAATCGATCTATCCGAAGACTATATTCCTTGCTGTGAAATTGAGGATTTCCCATTTCTTGAAAGACGAGGATTCATGCTCGATGTGAGCAGGTGCAAAGTTCCAACAATGGAGTCCCTTTTCTCGCTTATCGACCTGCTTGTCCGTCTGCACATAAATGAACTTCAACTCTACATCGAACACACTTTCTCTTTCAAAGAACATCTAACCGTGTGGAAGAACTCATCTCCATTTACTTCTGAAGAGATTCAGGCGATCGATCAGTACTGTAGTGAGCGCTTTATTGAATTGGTGCCCAACCTGAATTCATTTGGGCATTTTGAAAGATGGCTCATGCACGCCGACTATAAACACTTGGCCGAATGTCCTGATGGTTTTAAGCGAGAAAACCCCTACATTGTGCGCGATCATGGCACAACCCTTAAGCCAAACAAGGAAAGCCTTAATTTCATCAACTCTCTTTACGATGAATACCTGCCAAACTTCTCCTCCGATAAATTTAATGTGGGCATGGATGAACCTTGGGAACTCGGCCAAGGATGGTCCAAAAATGAAATTGAGCAAAAAGGAAAAGCTCAGGTCTACCTCGATCATCTCGATGGAATACGAAAACTGGTAGAATCACATGGTAAAAAAATGCAATTCTGGGCAGATGTTCTTTTGGAAAAGCCCGAGAATGCAAAGCTTCTTCCTTCTTCTGCCTCTCCTATTATATGGGGTTACGAGCCAACACACCCTTTCTCCGAACAGGCACAAGCAATTGCAAAATGTGGACTTCAATATTGCCTAGCACCTGGAACTGGTAATTGGAGAAGTTTCTCCGGTCGTTGGCCAAATGCACAGGTAAATATTGATTTAGCCATCACTAATGCAAAAGAGCATAATGCAGAGGGTGTCTTACTTACTAGCTGGGGAGATTGCGGTAATCACCAACCCTGGGCAACTCTTTATCCTCCACTCCTCTACGGTGCCGCAAAATCATGGAATAATGAACCGGTCTCGCGTGCTGAAATCATTTCCGGTTTAGACTTTCACCTTTTTCAAAATCAATCCAATACTCCTTCTTCTTCATTACTTGAACTTGGAAACCTTGATAAAACGGTTGGGTCAGATATACCCAACACCAGCCTTTGCTGGTACCTGCTCTTTGCTCCACTTCGCGAGAAGCTGATAAGTTTTCTAAAAGAAAAACATAAAGTCTCACAATTGCAGGATGGCATCGATCATTTACAGTCAGTCAAAAATACACTTTCCAGCAACTATACAGAAAAGCATTCATCTTTGGTTGCCAAAGAAATTAACCTTGGCATTGAACTCTCAAATGCATCGCTAGAGATGGGAATCAATCTACTAAAGGGAAATGACGTTCTCCCTTCACTTAAGAAAGAGCTCGTTAATAACTATCAGGCTTTGTGGCTAAGCCGTGCACGTTCGGGCGGTTTGGATGAAAGCACCGAAATCTTAGTCCAAGCAGGAAAAGCTCAATCTTAAAGCCAACTAAGCGAATTCTTTTTCCAAATCTGGCAACTCTGTTGCAATAGCATCACAACGAATTCTTCCATCCGTTGTTAAAAAGTAACGAGTGCCCTCTTTTTTGGCCAGCCCTTCTTTTGTAATTAAATCAAGAAAGTGAATGATTCCGGATAATGATTTTAAGGAAACTTTGAACTTGGCTGAAACCCTATCCAAATCAACTCCTTTATTTAATCGCAGACCAAACATAATAGCATCCCTTGCCAGTTCACCATCAGATAAGAGTGAAGATTCCTCATAACTCCCCATCTCATTTAAAAGCAGAGGCTTTGCCCATTCATTTATATTGGAAAAGTTCTTTCTTCGCACACCCCTAAACTGGGATGAAGCAGAGGGACCATACCCAATCCAATCATTCATGTGCCACGTGTTAAGATTATGCCTGCACTCCATTCCCTTTACTGCATAATTGGAAACCTCATATTGCATAATTCCATGTGCAGGAAGATACCCCCATGCCCATTCGTAGAATTCTGCATCCCGCTCCGGATCGACTTTAATCTTACCTCGGGCTAATTTTGCATATAAAGCTGTATCCTCTTCAAAGGTTAAACAATAAGTGGAAATATGATCGGGCTCCAGATCAACCGCTTTGCGTAAATCCTCCTGCCAATCTGATAAATCTTGTCCCGGAGCACCAAAGAGCAAATCTATATTTACACTCTCAAATCCTGCACTACGAAGTAACTGATATGCCTTTAGGGCACTTTCAACATTATGATTCCTCCCTAGTTCGCTCATGAATTTCTGATCAAATGTCTGAACACCTAATGACAAACGGTTCACACCGCCTTTGAGTAAAGCATCAATTTTCTCGTTATTGATTTCATTCGGTGCAACCTCAACCGTCCATTCACAGCCGTCTTCTAAGCCAGTTTTTCTAATCAATAAACAAAGCTTTGCAATCTGCTTAGCAGAAAGTAGTCCCGGAGTCCCTCCTCCGATAAAGACCGTGGAAAAATTTTCATCCGTAAAATGAGCCTCAAAATCTCGCTCGAGGGCAAAAAAATACTCCTCAAATCCCTTTTTGCTTGGTCTCTCTTGGTAAAATGCGCAAAAGTCACAGGTAGTGGAACAAAATGGAACATGAACATAAAGACCCAACGCCCCATCATTTGATTCTTGCGTTTTTTCCATGAAACTTGTCTACAAAAATAATGCACTCTTTTCGACACATAAAAATGATGAATAAATTGAACACCGCACACACATTCTTCCTCCTCATGCTTGCCACTGCTATTTTTAGCGGTTGTAAACAACCGACCTTTATAAATTTGACATCAACCAATATCAGCCAAAACCCATCAGGTATCTATACATTACAGACAGAGGTCGACATTCAGGACAGGAATGTTAATCCGGAAACGGTTGAAGTTTTTACTGTGGTTGGTGGTGAATTAATCCCAATGGTTCAGGACCCGATCAACCCTAATCTTTGGAGTTGCGATTATAAACTGCCCCAAGGTTTTGACGAAGCGACCTATTATTTCCAGACAAATTATCGGATAAATGGAGATGGCGGTGGAAGCTACCCAAGGGAACTTAAAAGTGATCTTCAAACATTTAGATTGGAAAACCGATATGTTGGCAATTTAGCTTCTTACCGTGGCCCCGTTGGTGCTGAAATTGCCGTTCAGGGAAGAGGGTTCACGAAATATGATTCAATAACCATAGGAGGAAAAGAAACCAAAACGCGCTATCTATCTGAAAACGAACTTCGTTTTATTACTCCTCCGCTTCCTTCCGGAATTGACTATCCGGTTCAATTAATTGGTGGTCCGCACGGTGCACTCGATATAGGAAGTTTTCGGGTTGATGAAAGCGTTCTTGCGGTTAGCCCTTCTTCCCTTGAAATTCAATCTGGCTCCACCAACACACTCCTTTTTAAAATTGATAATGATGCACCAGAAGGCGGCTTAAATATCTCTGTAAAAACAGATATCCCCAACTCTGTCATCATGCCCGAGGCAGTAATCCAACAAGGGGACCAGACTGTGAACATAATGGTCAAAGGGGGAGAAGCAGGTGAAGGCAAGCTGGTTATATCCGCACCTGGCTTTCAGGGAGTTGAAATCCCGGTACGAGTTTTCTAGGCACTTTCAAGCCACTTAGATCTCGAAAAATGGTTAGCCTGCCCGGTCCATTGATCGATCAGGTTTCTGTCGTTATACCTGTCCACAACCGCTCGAGAATGCTTGGAGATGCAATTCGTTCTGCTTCTGAACAAACGCTTCCACCATGTGAAATTATCGTTATCGATGATGGATCAACTGAGAATGGTATAGGCAAACTCTGCGAACTTTTTCCCATCTGCCGTTTAATCAGACAGGAAAATCGAGGAGTTAGCCATGCACGCAACCGAGGTATCTTAGAAGCTAAGGGCAAATGGATTGCCTTTCTCGACTCAGATGATACTTGGCACTTATCGAAACTTGAAATCCAAAACGGCTTTCTTCAAAAAAACGATAATATTCAATTTGTCCACACCGATGAAAAATGGGTCCGCAATGGAAAAGAAGTGAACCCACCCGCTTATCTCGATAAATCAAACGAAGATATCTTCTCAAGAAGTTTAACCAGATGCTTAATTGGAGCCTCTTCGGCAATCATCAGCAAAACTATCTTTAAATCAGTTGGACTGTTTGATGAAAAGCTGAAAGTCTGCGAGGATTATGATCTCTGGCTGCGCATTCTGACTAAATACCCTCCCGGACACATACCGCAAAAGTTAATCACTAAATTTGGCGGGCATTCGGACCAATTATCCACTCGTTATTGGGGAATGGACAGATTCCGCGTACAGTCCCTTGAAAATCTGCTTTCTCTTGCCCATATCACACCCGTGCAAAAGGTTGCCATATTAAGAACCCTCGTGCAAAAACTTGATCTTCTATTTATCACTTTCTCCAAGCATGAAAGACAAGATGAAGCCAATGTATTCCTGGCTAAAAAAGTAAAATTCCTCGATCAGTTGAGTGGGATTACCGAAACAAGCAAACTTGCATGATGAATTTCGTCACCGCATTTTTACAGGAAGCAAACCCATTAATTGATGAACTTGGCCTTCGAAAAACGGAAATCCCCTCCCCTTTTCAACTCTACCAATCAGATAAGCACATGCTTGTTATATCAGGTCTCGGTAAAGAAAACACCATGCTCGCCGTCTCCTTCCTTCACGGACATCAACCAAACGCATCTGCTGCCTGGCTGAACATTGGGCTTGCTGGTCATGGAAGTAAAACACTTGGAAGTGCCTTGCAGGTAGTGAAATCTGTCGATGAAATATCGAAAGTAACTTTCTATCCACCACAAATCTACTCTCCCATTTTTTCTAAAACTGTTCTAAAAACCGTCAACCAAGCCAGTACTGAATATCTGAACGGCTTAGCATATGATATGGAAGGCTCCGCTTTTTTTAAAACCGCTTCCCGGTTTAGTTCGAATGAACTCATTCAGTCCGTAAAAATAATTTCCGATAATCCACAAAATCCATTTTCACAATTTGATAAATCCCGTACATCTGAAATCATCTCTGCTCATATCCCTGCTCTTCTAAATTTGATTGAAGAAATGGAAGAAACTTCTCAATCCCTTCAACCCTCCGATGAATTAAGTGAACTTTACCATGAAATTTCCTCTATGCTCTCTTTTACTGCGACCCAAAAGCATCAAGTAAAAAAGAACCTTCAACACGCTTTTACTCTGGGAATTGATCCACTTGTGATCACTGAACTGTCCCGTAGCAAACCAACACCCCGTGCCTTTCTTTCAAGCTTTATTAAAATAATTGATCAAAAAAGGCTCTTCACATGATCGAAGTTATTTACTTTGAAGAATCGATCGCGGAACATCCGCGCACCAAAAATATTTTGGAAAGATACCCTAAGGCAACTCGTATTCCCTGCTCGAATTATAAGGAAGTATTTAATCCCCGTGGCCAAAACTTTCGCTTACAAAAAAAGAAGCCCTCTTTAATCCTCGCCAAAAAAGAGGGGAACTTTGTTCTACCCATACCTGAATCATATGGCATTGGCGGAAAAAGAAATTTTTATTTTTCCCACATGCTTAATTGTCTATACGACTGCCGGTATTGTTTTTTGCAGGGCATGTATTCATCTGCTCACTATGTATTATTTATTAATTTCGAAGACTTTCTTGAAGAAATCCACTCCACATCTACACAACTCCCTCACCAACCCGCCTGGTACTTCTCCGGATACGATTGTGACAGCCTCGCCCTGGATCACCTTTCAAAGTTCTGCTCATTTTTTCTCCCTTATTTTAAAAAAGAGTCTAACAGTTTTCTTGAATTACGAACAAAAAGTGTAAACATAAAACCTCTTCTTGAATTCAAAGCATGCTCTAACATTGTAACTGCATTCAGTTTTACTCCGCACGAAATAAGTGAACAAATAGAACCGGGCGTTCCACCCGTTCATTCACGAATTAAAGCTATGAAAAAACTGACCTCTCATGGTTGGCAGGTTGGTCTACGAATTGACCCCCTTATTGAATGTACGAATTTCACCAGTCGATACAGTGCATTATTTAAAGATATTTTTTCAACCATTCCTGAGAATTTAATTCACTCTGTCTCACTTGGTGCCTTTCGTATGCCCGCACCATTTTTAAAAAAAATCGAAAAATTATACCCCGAAGAAAAGCTTTTTGCGGGACCACTTGAAAAACGGGGTGGCTCGATCTCCTATAAACCTGAAATCGAAAAGAAAAGAAAAGAAACCTGTATTCAGCTCCTCCTTGAGCATACTTCCAAACAAAAAATCTTTAGTTGCGACACTATTGCTCCTGTTAGTTAGTGGAAAACCAAAAGATTTATTTCACAATCCGATTGCATTTTTTCTAATTTATTCTAAGATTTGCATTATTGGTCCGCCACCTTAGCTCAGCTGGTAGAGCACCTCACTTGTAATGAGGATGTCGTCGGTTCGATCCCGACAGGTGGCTCCATTCTTTTTGCGAGTTAAGGAACCACTCGTTTCCCGCTCATTATTTCGCTTTCCCCGATCAAATTACCATCAAGGTCGTATTCAAGGAGTAATCCTTCCCCCTCTATAACTCTTGATTTCTTGCACAATGTGCCGTCTGGTTTCCAAACCAAAGCTGTCTTAAGGATTCCCTGTTTAAAAACCTGCTCCCTTGCTTTTTTGCCGTTTGGATACCACTCCTCAAAAATTCCATATGGTTTCCCATCTTTCCACTCCCCTTCCTCGCGTTTTTGCCCATTTGAATACCACTCGATCCATAAACCATTTTTTTCTCCATCTAAAGAAACACCATCCACCTTTCTTTGTTCATTTTTGTACCAGTCAATGTACCTACCCATTAGGACTCCTTTTTGATACTTTCTTAAGATTCTTTTTGTGCCTTTTTCATCCCACACTTTTTTGGTTACGACCCACCCATTTTTGACCTCCAACACTACTCGAAAATATCCGATTCCCGCCTCATGTATATAAGCTTTCGCAAATCCAGAATAACCCAACTTACTGTTCTCTTTAAGAACATCTCCATTTTGATTATTGGGATAAAGATAGAAGTCCTCTTTTAATTTGCCCCAATCCGGTATACCTAACCAAAAGATCTTTTCCTGTTCAGAAGTCCATTTTTGATCATTCCAGGAGAATTCTTTTTTAGAGGTTCCCGTTAAAAATACATGGAAATAAAAAATACAAAACAAGGAAACAATTAACCTTGGAAGATACATGAAATAATTCCGTCCCAGAACTCTATTTCTTAAAATCGTAGACCAATACACGATCAATCAAAGGGAGAAGAACCTCTTTTTTTGCTTTTTGATGTATTGGATGATCCAAATATTCCTGCAATCCATTCTCATCACTTACCTCCACAATAATTCCCACATCAAAACTATCATCCACAATTGCCCGCTCGCTCATGATTGGGCCTCCTGCACGGGCATCTAAAACGGATGGGATTTGGTTAAAAGATTCAGTCATATTAATAATCTTTTTCCTCTGTTCACTATTTCCCGGATCTTTTAACCAACAAAGTACAACATGAGTTAATATTTTTGAATCATTTTTCTTTTTATCAAACTTGGAAATACATCCAGAAAACAGAAATATAAAAAATAATTGAACAATAAAGAAATATCTTCTCATTCAACCAGTCTATGGATTATTCAATCCGAATCCATTTTTTTGTTTTATATTCGTAAAATGTTGGTTTGGAATTTCCATTTTCAAAATGCAACCAATCGCTAGTATTCTGATCAAAGAAATAGGGATAAGTATCACTGTTTGTCCACATCCATCCCCGATTAGGCAGATAAAACCAGTCATTTGTATAGGGCGTCGAATTTGTATCCTGTGCGGGATACGCATTCATCGCCTGATCATACTTCGCTTTTTCAACCAAGGAAAACTTGGTTGGATTCTCAGATATATAATTTACTAATCTCGAATCAGAGACCAATGGATTTGTGCCAATTTCAACCTCAAATGCATCAGAAAATCCATCACTATCTGAGTCATTGGAGTCCTTATTTGTCCCGTAAGTTGACAATTCCTGATAGTTGGATAACCCATCGGCGTCATCATCACCAAGGTCTTTTTTAAAATAGGCAGTCACATTGAGATCTTCGGAAACCATAAACAAATCCTTTGGTGAAGTACTCAATAAGGACCCTTTTTTCCATTCCTTAAATAAATATCCGGGTCTTGGGTTTGCAGAAATTGTGATCATACTCCCACGAGCAACTTCACCACCTCCACTCAGGTCACCAGCTTTCTCGGGCGAGGAACTTAAGAATATTTTATGTTGGGTGCTTGTGGGTGGGGCATTTGGTAAAGATGCAAGAATCGTGGCAGTATCAATTTTTGGGACTACATGTATGGGAACCTTTAATTGTGTTGCGGCCTCAGATAAACTAAGCCAAAAACTTGCACTGGGTGGATTTTGCCCCGCGGGCACGGTTTTTTTTGCAAGATAGGTTTTATTCTTAAAAATGACCAACTCCCCTTTTCTGTAACCCTTTGCATTATCCCAAACAGATAAAACAGAGTTTTGTATACCGGAAGTTTTTGAACTGGATGACTTACCTGGCAAAGAAGAAAGAATGGTGTTAACAGAAAGTGTTGGAACACTTTCAACTGGAATTTTAAGAGCTACTGCTGCATTTGCTAAGTTCGTCCAATAAGAAGACACTTCCGGATCCTGTCCGATAGGTACATCCATTTTTGCGATGTAAGAATTTCCATTTCTAACAACAATGGAACCCTTTTTATAACCAAGTCGTATATCCCATCTCACCGGAATACTTTTAAGAATCTTTTCAGTGGAAATTTTAGGTACTGCATCAATTGGAATCCCCATTCGTAAAGCAACCTCATTCAGATCGTCCCAATAATTTACATTCGGGGGCCGTATTCCTATGGGTACTTCTATTTTGGCCAAGTATGTATTACTTCCTGAAATAACAATGGAAGCAGCCTGATAGACTTTACCACTGACCCATACTGAAATCTTGGATTTCTTAGCACTTGAATTTGCATCGGGAGCTTGTCCGGGCAAGGCATCCAAGATGGTATTCGAATTTAAATTTGGGACAGTTTCTACCGGAATTCCTAATTGTGATGCCGCATTTGCCAAGTCTTCCCAGTAAGTAGAATTCGAAGTGTCAGTATTAGCAGGTACATTTTGGACCGCAATATAAGTTGATGATCCTGATACAACAATATTACCAGTTGAATATGTTGTGCTCGAATTCCAAGTTGTTGGCTGAGCGGAAAGAGAAAGTGTTACAAAAAGAAATAAAAAAGGGATTACTTTCATGATTCAAATATGTACTTAAATAGCATTAAAAGTAAAGTTATATTTTAAATCACATAACTACTAGCAATGATCCATCTATCTTTTCCCTTGCATGACATAATTATATGTTGAAGAATGAATATTCCCTTATTGTTAAATTTTTTTATATAATTTTCCCTTGTTTTAAAATGAATCGGATAAGCTCAATAAATACCGATTCTTGACTAATCTGTTTACTGTTATGAAATTGTCCACTTTATTTCTCTTATCTCTCTGTTTAATAAACTATTCTACATTTGCCAATTTCGGGAACCATACACCCTTTCTAAAGAGTGACGGTACGGTTTGGGCGACTGGTCATAATGGTAATGGAGAACTTGGAGATGGTACGACTAACCAACGACTATACCCAGTTCAGGTCACAGATTCTACCACAAATCCAATTACCAATAT
>CBFIBI010000021.1:10445-32967 GCA_965660725.1 Opitutales bacterium | reverse complement strand
AAGTTGCGTGGAGTGCCATGGTCGAATCGACCAAATGGAAGTGGTTCATCACGATAAATCACTTAGCATGGCTTTCTGCCTCGAATGCCATCGTAAACCTGAAGATTCTCTTCGCCCTCTAAACCAAGTTACAAATTTGGGTTGGTCACATCCTGAAATTGAAGCTGGAGACGATAACTTTGATAAGATCCATTCCGGACTTAATCTCAAGAAAAACTGGGGAGTCAATCCACCTCTTAGTTGCACCGGATGTCACCGATGATTAAAAAAATTACAGATAACGGCAAGCGGTATTGGAAAAGCCTCGATGATTTAGCTGACACCCCAGGTTTTAAATCTTGGATCGAAAGAGAATTTCCCGAAGGTGCGAGTTTAATGGAAGGACAAAACCGCCGAGGGTTCATGAAATTGATGGCTGCCTCCTTTGGCTTGGCAGGTCTAGGTATGACCGGTTGCAGAAGACCTGAACATACAATTTTACCCTATGGAAAAAGTCCAGAAGAGCTCATCCCGGGAATTCCGAACTTTTACGCGACATCAATGCCAACACCCCACGGTTTTATGCCCCTGATTGTGGAAAGTCACAGTGGTCGTCCTACTAAAATTGAGGGAAATCCAAGTTATCTGCCCAATGGGGGTAGTACCGATATCTTCGCACAAGCAAGTATTCTTGATTTGTACGATCCTGATCGCTCAAAATCCTCGTCAATGATTTCTGAGGAGAAAGAATGGGCTACTATTTCTGAAAAAACGGTTAAAGAAAAACTCTCTAGTATTCTGACTGATGGTAAAGTCGCAATTCTCGCAGAAAAATCTTCTTCAACTGCTCGCTCCAAGTTAGTAACGGAATTAAAAAATAAAGGTGCTCTTTGGTTTGAATACGATCCCATTGATCTTACCACACCTGAGCAGAAATTAGGTAAAGCACTTGGCCAAAGTAAAGGCGTGAGGCTCATCCCGAATTTAAATAATTCATCTCGAGTTCTTTCCCTCGACTCTGACTTTCTGGGTTCCAGAGAACCAAATTCTTTGTCCAATACAAAAGCTTTCATGAAAGGCAGGAAAGTACTTTCTAAGAACGATGCCCGAAAGATGAATAGGCTTTATTCAGTAGAATCTGATCTCACAATAACTGGCGGAGTTGCTGATCACCGGCTCAGATTGGAGTCATCTCAAATTACCGCATTCACAAATCTTCTGGCTTCCGAAATTCTTAAAATCAGGAAAAGTAAAGATGTTGATTTAATTGACCAGCTTAGGCAAAGGGGCAAATTAATGACTGCACATTCGGAATGGATATTCGAGTGTGCTAAGGATCTTTGTTCGAAACCTAAAAGTTCTGTGATTGTTCCGGGTAGTCACCTCGATACTGAAGTTCACCTGCTTTCCTTTATCTTGAATAACGAATTAGGTAATAATTCCAAGTATTTGCTTACGTCTTCTCCAGAATTTTCCATTTCTGATCTTTCAGACAAAGCACTCAAAGGTGAAATTGACACATTAGTTTTTCTTAGCGGAAATCCGATATTTACTGCACCTTCAATTAATTGGGAAAAAATTGGAACGGAAGTAAAAAATAAGATTCACCTAGGTCATTCAATCAATGAAACAACTTCTTTTTGCGATGTTCATATTGCTCAATCGCACTATCTTGAATCTTGGGACGAAGGAAAAACTTGGGATGGTACTACCATTGTCCCCGTCCAACCCCTGATTGCACCACTCTTTGATACATTTTCTGACTTGGAAGTTCTTCTTGCCATTCTTGGCAGTGATGAAAGCACTCATGATTATATTCAGAATCTCCATGAACAAAGAAACTCACCGACTTCGTTTACCGATTATTTAAAGCACGGAATTGAAGATACAAATGTTGATTATTTCTCATCCAATCAAGTAGTCCCAAAGACTGATCTGACTGAAGATCTTTCAGCAAAGCCTAACTCAGAAAACCTAGAAGTTCTCTTAGTTCCAGATTTCCATTCATGGGATGGAAGGTTTGCAAATAATGGATGGATGCAGGAATGCCCGGACCCTATCTCCAAATTAACTTGGGATAATGCTATACTCATAAGCCCCGTTTTTGCGAAAATTCTTGAACAAAAATACCCTGATCTAGACCTACTACCAAAATCGACAATGCTTAACCGCAATGGACAGATTGCCCCGGATGCAGCAGTTTTTGACCATGGGAAACAGAAATCTCCTTTAGTTACAATATCCATCAACAAGGGTACATCAATTAAAGGTCCTTTATATGTTCAACCAGGTCTTGCAGATTTTACGGTAGTTGCATCTTTAGGTCTTGGAAGAAACGAAGTTGGTCGAGTCGGTGCCGGTACAGGTTACAATGCATTTCCCCTTTTAAATTCTAAATCTAACCGAATTGTTAAAAATGTATCCCTGAAGCCTACCGGGGAATTCCATATCCTAGCTAATGTTCAGGAACACTGGTCTATGGAAGGCCGTGCTATTGTCAGAGAGGCAAATGCAGAGGAGTACATCTCTGATGAATCTTTCGCAGCACACATGGGAGCTGAGTCTCATTCCCCTAAGATTTGGGGCAAGGACCAGGATGCCGATTTAGCGTTTAAGGCTCAAACAACCCCGAGAGGCAATTCATCATACGAACACCCTGATCACAATTATGAAAAGACTGAGATCCCAGGTCTGCATCAGTGGGGAATGGCAATAGATTTAAATCAGTGCACTGGTTGCAGTGCCTGTGTTGTGGCATGTCAAAGCGAAAACAACATACCAATTGTAGGTAAAGACCAAGTTTTACGCGGTCGAGAAATGCATTGGATTCGTCTCGATAGATATTTTAGTTCAACGGGTCGTGATGAGGCAGAACTTCCATCGGATGTACAAGTATCATTTCAAGGAGTAGCCTGTATGCACTGTGAGACTGCACCTTGCGAAACAGTTTGTCCCGTAAATGCTACTGTTCATGACGAAGAAGGGTTAAATGCAATGGCTTACAATCGATGCGTAGGTACTCGTTATTGTGCCAATAATTGTCCTTACAAGGTAAGAAGATTTAATTTCTTTGATTGGAATAAAAGAAAGACTGACGAACTTTACAAGGGTCCGTTAGGTGAAGAAAATGATTCTCTTCCAGCAATGGGCAAAAATCCTGATGTTACAGTTCGTATGAGAGGTGTGATGGAAAAATGCACCTATTGCGTTCAGAGAATTCAAGAATCAAAAATTCAGGTTAAAGTTGCTGCTCAAAGAAATGCATTGCTAAAAACCGGCAAAGATGGAACGGATTTAAAATTAGAGACTGAAGATATCAAAGTCCCTGATGGTACAATTAAGACAGCATGTCAACAAGTTTGCCCATCAAACAGTATAACCTTTGGAGATCTGTCAGATCCCAAAAGCGAAGTCAGTAAGTTAAAAAATAATTCAAGAGATTATTCTGTCTTGGGATATTTGAATACACGTCCTCGCACCACTTTTTTAGCAAAAGTTCGTAATCCAAATCCAGCTATGCCCGATTTTGCAGAATCTCCACATTCTTCTCGGGAATACCATGACAAAGCCCATCCAGTTCATCATGACGACGGGCATGATTCTCAAAAGGAGGGAACCCACTAAATGGCTGATCAGTCTACAGATATCTCGAATGCTGTTGCACCGGACTTAATGAAAAAAGTTAAGCCCGCAAAATGGGAGGATACTCCTTTAGTTCTGAACAAAAGAAACTTCCATTGGGTAACAGAGAAAATATGTGGTATTGTCGAACAAAAAACACCTACTTGGTGGTGGTGGTGTTTCATAACCTCAATGTGCATTGCAAGTTTCACTGGATTAGGACTTCTTTACCTAGTATCAACTGGAGTTGGGGTATGGGGTAACAATAATCCTGTTAATTGGGGTTGGGCTATAGTAAACTTTGTTTTTTGGATCGGCATTGGTCATGCAGGAACTCTCATTTCCGCGATCCTTTGTCTTCTCAAGCAAAAATGGAGAACTTCAATTAACCGAGCTTCTGAAGCAATGACCGTTTTTGCTGTAATGTGTGCTGGGATTTTTCCATTGTTCCATGTTGGGCGTGTTTGGTTTGCATGGTGGCTATTTCCATTACCTAATTCAAATGCAATTTGGCCACAATTTCGAAGTCCTCTCGAATGGGATGTCTTCGCGGTTTCAACTTATTTTACAGTTTCTATTCTCTTTTGGTACATGGGAATGATTCCTGATCTTGCAGTACTAAGAGATCGAGCTAAAGAAACTTGGAGAAAGTACTTTTATGGTTTTCTCGCGATGGGTTGGCGCAACGCTAACAATCATTGGAGAAATTTCGAAATGGCATATCTTTTGTTAGCGGGTTTATCCACTCCATTGGTACTTTCAGTTCATACAATAGTTTCATTTGATTTCGCGGTTGCTAACCTACCAGGTTGGCATACTACGATTTTCCCTCCATATTTCGTTGCTGGAGCAATCTTTTCGGGATTTGGGATGGTGCTCACATTACTTTTGCCACTTCGTGCCATTTTCGGCTTACATGATTTAATTACCGAGAAACACATAGACAATATGTGTAAAATCATCTTAGCAACCGGTAGCATGGTTGGTTATGCCTACTCAATGGAGTTTTTCATCGCATGGTATGGAGCGAATTCATACGAGGGATTTGCTTTCATTAATCGTGCTTTCGGTAATTATTGGTGGGCTTATTGGATAATGATATCATGTAATGTTATTTGCCCACAATTATTTTGGTTTAAGAAAATTAAAGATAACATTCCACTGGTTTGGATTATTTCAATTTTTGTTAATGTAGGTATGTGGTTTGAAAGGTTCGTTATTGCCAACACAACCCTATCAAGAGATTTCTTGCCATCAAGTTGGGGATATTATTCTCCCACGGTTGTTGATATCTTTACATTTTTTGGTACCTTTGGATTTTTTGCCATTTTATTTCTACTCTTCTTAAGGTTCCTTCCTTTAATGCCTATGGCGGAGGTTAAATCCGTTATGCCAGCTGCTGACCCACATGGAGGTAAGCACTAATTGCCAGATAATGAGTAATTTAATGGACATTAAATACGGGCTAGCTGCAACTTTTAATTCTGCGAAAGATTTATTCAACGCAGCAGGGAAAGTTAGGGAAGAAGGATACAAAGAGTGGGAGTGTTACACCCCTATTCCGGTTCACGGACTAGATGCGCAAATGGGAATTGGACGATCAAAAGTTCCCTGCTTTACTCTTATTGGTGGCGTTACAGGTTTTTGTACTGGTATGTTGATTGTTTGGTTTATGAATGCCTTCGATTATCCGCTAATCGTTGGGGGTAAACCATACTTTAGTCCAATTTATCCATTTCCAGTATTTTACGAGTTAACAATTCTTTTTGCTGCTTTTGGTACCCTATTTGGAATGTTTTTCTTGAACCGACTTCCTCGACACAATCATCCAGTTTTTGAGCATCCCTCTTTTGGCAGAACGGGAGACGATAAGTATATGATTGTAATTGAAGTAGAGGATCCAAAATTTGACGACGAAAACACCAAAGAATTCCTCAAAGAAGTCGGGGGCAAGTCAATTACCATGATCCGCGAACCGATTGATTAATCAATGAGATATTTTATTCCAATTTTTATAATCATTGTATTAAGTGTAATATCAATTTTAGGATTTAGAGGCAGTCTTACCGAAAATACTCCGATTGAAGTTTTCCCAGATATGGACAGGCAGGCTAAATTTAAAAGCCAAACACAAAATTCCTTATTTTACGACAAACTTTCTGACCGACTACCTGTTGAAGGCACGGCAATAAGGGGAAACTTAATTTCTCAAACAAATGTTTTCTCAGAAAAACCAGAATTTATTTCAAATATTGTAAAATCAGGAAAATCAAAAGACGGCAGTTGGGTAAATGATATTCCTTCCGAAATTCAAGTTGATATGAGTTTGGTGAGACTAGGTCGTGAAAAATATGATATTCATTGTGCAATCTGTCACGGGAAATATGGTGATGGAAAAGGCGTTATCTCTTATTTCGGACTGCAACCTCGTAATCTTTCCGACCCTACGCAAACTAATTATTATCTCGAATCTAAAACAGATGGGGAAACTTTTAATACGATATCAAACGGATATGGAACAATGCTCGGATTGAAGGATAAATTGACCCCCCGTGAACGTTGGGCAATTGTACTATACATTCGTGCCCTAAAATCCTATGTTAGCAATGCAACCAAAGCCTTAAATATAGATAATGACTGAAAATATCAGAAAAGATATAGATGTAAAATTACTTGCTGGTGCAGTCATCGGTTTAGGTATTGGATTAGCAGGGTTACTACTTGGTCTTTCAAATGGCGACAAGGGTCCATTTCTTGGTTGGTTGTGGGGCTGCTCATTTTGGCTTAGTATTGCCATCGGATTATTAATGCTGATTATGATTTTTAGAGTTTTTAACTCGAGATGGTCCCCAGTGGTACGTCGACAACAGGAACATGCACTTGCTGCTTTTCCTTGGTTAGGCCTTTGCTTTTTACCACTTTTACTAGTTGCTCTTTTTGGTCAGGAACAGGCAGGTATTCTATGGTCATGGATTAACCCACAAAACCCAACAGTTGACGGATTAACAGTGGCGAACGATGTGCTCCACCAAAAAAAAGCAGGCTATCTTAATCTTTACTTTTTCAGCATTAGATTAATAGGCTATTTTGCCATCTTTTGTGGATTGAGTTTTTGGATGCGAAAGGTTTCATTTTCTCAAGATTTTGATGGGGATCCTAAATGGTCGCATTTAGGTATGAAAATTTCCGCAGTTGGAATCCCTGCAACAGCACTTGCCTTAACATTTGGTGCATTTGACCTCTTTATGAGTCTTGAATATCAGTGGTTCTCTACAATGTACGGTGTTTGGTTTTTTGCCTCCGGCGTGAGATCCGCTTTAGCAGTGACAATCATTGGTTGTTTATACCTAAAACAGAAAGGCTCACTAAATGGTATTTACAAACAGGCTCATCAATATGATCTTGCATGCTTATCACTAGCTTTTACTGTATTCTGGGCTTATATTAGCTTTTCTCAGTATTTTCTAATTTACAGTGCGAATATTCCTGAAGAAACATTTTGGTACAATATACGCGAAATCAATCCAAACACAGGAGAAAGATCTCTTTGGTTTTGGGTAAGCATGGGTTTGATATTTGGCCATTTTTTCTTTCCATTCATATATCTTCTTTTCTACAAAAATAAAATAGACGGACCTAGAATTACATTTATTGCTCTCTGGATTCTAGCATTTCACTTGCTAGATCTTTACTGGAATATAATTCCAGGTCGCGAAATTGTGCCAGGTGCATATGTTGGATACGAGGCAAGACCTGTTTTTGGAGTTCATTTGTTTTGGGGTTTTGCCTCTTTAGTCGGAGTTGGTTGCCTTTGTGCACGATCGATAATAAGAAGTTTTAATTCTAACGAAGCAGAAATTATCCCGGTCAGAGATCCAAGAATTATTGATTCTATTAATCATCATGAGTGATCCTAAAAATCAGAGAGCAGATGGTTGCAGCGTATTCTTTTCGATATTGCTTGGATTATTATTCGTCAGCTCATATTTTATTTTTCAAATGTTCTTCGATATCGATGATAATAAGGAAGATACTAGCATGCTACCAAATAAAAGGGCCGAATATATCTCTAATTTTAATAATGAATCTGAGGACTTCATTTCTAAAGTAGATTCATACTATACTGATAAAAACAAAAGCTTAGAGTCATTTATGCAAGAAACGGTAGAACTCTCTAAGAATAAATCAATTAAATCGGAACGATAAATAGTGAAACTTTCTGACGAGCAATTAATAGACAAATCTGCCAAGTGGGTCGTTTCGTTTTTCATAGCGTCAGCTGGTTTGTGGCTTCTTGCCGCAGCTTTTCTTGCATATATTGCAGCGGCAAAACTTACCGACCCTTTCCTACTAGCATCTTTCGAAGCCTTCACTTATGGTAAAGTTAAAATAGCACAAGCGAATGCATTCGTTTATGGTTGGGGTGGAAATTCAATATTTGCAATTACCTTATGGATTATTGCCAGATTATCCCAGGCTGAGGTTAGAGGTCGTTTTTTCCTTATTGCAGCAGGTATCTTTTGGAACTTAGGTATAACATTTGGTCTATTAGGTATTTTTGATGGTCATATGAACGGGCATGAATTATTGGAAATGCCTTCAGAAGTATGGCCTCTACTTTTTATCTCATATACAATTATTACTTCTTTGATTATTGTCCTTCACAGATCGAGAGTTAGGCATGAAACAATTGCACCACAATGGTTCATACTAGCCTCTATATTATGGTTTCCTGCTCTTTTCATAATTGCATGGAATGGGTTAGAAATTAATCCAGCTCGCGGTACTGTTCAAAGTGTTTTATCAATGTGGTTTGGTCAAAGTCTTATTTGGTTATGGCTAACTCCATTCGCATTAGGCGTAGCTTATTATATCATACCGAAAATTACTGGATTAGCTATAGACAAATACTATCTGGCAATATTTGGTTTTTGGTGCATTGCTACATTGGCACCTTGGTCTGTTGTTCATCACCTTGAAGGTGGACCTGTTCCAATGTGGATTCCTGCAATTGGAACGGTTATGAGTATCGCCATGATATTTCCTATCGCTGTAGCTTCAACAAATTTTCACGCCACAGCGTTTAAAAGTGTGGACAAGGTTTGGAATATTTTACCCCTAAGATTTGTTATTTTTGGAACTCTTTCTTACACAATCTCGAGTTATATTGGTGTAATTTTTTCACTTCCAGCTGTGGCAAAGCTTACTCAATTTTCAATCATCAACGAATTTCATTTTAACCAAAGAGTTTATGGCTTCTTTAGTATGATTGTTTTCGGTGCAGTTTATTATATGTTACCCAAAATTACTAATAAAGAAATTGGGAAAAACGCAAAAAACTTCCATTTCTGGACATCTGCACTAGGTGTTTTGATGCTCTTACTTGCTTACCTAATTGGTGGGCTAACTCACGGTGTTCTAGCACAGCAACCCTCTTTGGAATGGGCTTCTTCCGTAATATCATCTGTTCGCCCTTACTTTCTAATCACCGAAATTGCATTTGTTATCCTTGGATTTTCTCAGCTTGTATTTGTCATAAACATATGGAAAGTGCTTGTTCCTAATCCCTTCGAGGATAGTAGTAAGAACAAAAAATTTATCGAAAGATCATCTCCAGCATGAATAACATCTTTAAATTTGCCTTTGGTATTTTCTCTGCACTTGCATTTGCATGGCTTGCCTTTGTTGTAGGTGCTAGAGCTCAATTTGGAGATCTTGAACCAACATCCTCGATACTCGAAGAAAATGGCTCCATTCCAGAAGATGCAGATCTGTTCCCTCGTGCTTTCTCTGGTATAGCTCAGCAGGGTGCCAAAGAATATGTGACTCTTGGTTGCGCAACATGTCATACTCAGCAAGTTAGGCTTGTAGATGCCGGATTTGATGTTGAAAGAGGGTGGGGCAAACGACCATCTGTTGCACGAGACTATATTCTGCAAAATGAAGTTTCGATTGGTAATACTAGGGTTGGGCCTGACCTTGCCAATGTCGGATTACGTGAATATTCCGATGAATGGTTTCACCAACATTTGTTCGAACCACAATCACTTGTGAAAGATTCAGTTTGTCCACCCAACCCATTTCTTTACGAAGTTGTCAATAAATCCACTCCCCCAACCATAAAAGTTGAGAGTATAAGGAACAACGAGGTTAGATTTATATCGCCTTCTCTTCGTGCAAACCAAATTGTCGCCTATCTTAAATCCCTTAAACAGGATTATGAGTTACCAGAAATTGCTTTTGTAAAAGTTGATAATGAGGAAAAAAATTCTGATGTAGCGGTCGTTGAAATAGAGAATGAGTTACCAGATTCTAACGCTTCCAAACTACCATCTTGGTTAGCGAGTCAAATAGAGTCAGGAAAGGAAATTTACATGAAAGCGGCACCAGGTGGGGGCCTTTGTTTTACATGCCACCAAGCTAATGGAAAAGGATTGGATGGTCAATTTCCCCCACTTGCTGGTTCTGATTGGGTACTTGGCGATAAAGAAAGGTTAATCAAAATCACAATGCATGGACTTATGGGAGAAATTGAAGTTAATGGTGTAAAATATAATAATGTTATGGCACCGCCCGGTATTCCGCCTGGTTCACTAACTGACAAACAGATTGCAGATGTTCTTACTTACATCAGAAACGATTGGGGCAACTCTGCGTCTTCAGTTAGCCCCGGAGAGGTTGCCAGCGTTAGAGAATCAGTCAAGGATCGAGCTCCCATGCAAATGTGGACAGTTGCAGAACTTAATGCAAAGTAAATGAGCGATAAAAATAAAAACAGTTCCGTTGACTACACAGGTATGAACGATGATGATATGGTAGAAATTCATACCCAATTGGGTCGTGAAAAACATGAGCCGACTCAAGGCTTTTTGAAGGCACCGCTTATATTTGTATTCGTCTTTGGATGTTTAATATTCGTCTGCTCTATTCAACTTGCTCACTCAACGAATAGTTTCCAACTTCATCCACCGAAAGACATAGTTGTGCTTTCGGATGAAGACATAGAAATTGCTAGGGTTGAAAGAAAAATGGCCTCCGGAAAAAAGATTTTTGCAAATCGCTGTGCATCCTGCCACCAGTCAAACGGTCTTGGTATCCCGAATCAGTATCCGCCTCTTGCCGGATCGGAGTGGGTTACAGCTAATCCTGAACTAATAACCAAAATTATTCTTAATGGCTTAAAAGGAGAAATCACAGTTAAAGGTGAAAAATATGGGACGAATCCTGGTGTCAATATGGTTGCGGTTCCAATAGATGACAGGGAAATAGCTAATGTTTCGACTTATGTTAGAAATTCATGGGGTAATAAAGCTTCGGAATTAACAGAAATTGAAGTTGCCGAGATTCGCAAACTTAGTGCTGATAAGAAAGATCAGTGGATTGGTGAAGAACTTCATTCTATTTATTTATCTGATCGTTCAGAATAGTATTATTCTTTATCTTCTTTAAATTACCCTCCATTCTGATTGAGCTAAGGGAATACTTCCTTTATAAGGTCGTCTTGAATTTAGATAAAATTAATTTCTGCTTTAGCACTTTTTTGGCCATGTTATTGGTGTCAAATCACCTGTATGGCTCTAGTGAACTTGAAAACGAAACAAAAGAAGATATTGTACATTTTTTCGATGACTTAACTTTTATAATAAGAAACATTGAACAAAAATCGCCTGAATTACTCCTTTCAAAAGAATATATTAAGGAAGCAAGTGCCAATAAACTGATTGCGGACTCGAACAAAGGTATAAAAGTTAACTTTAGCTTAGGTTCACAATCAATATACGAAAATAGACCAGGACAAAGTTATTATCAAAGCTATAGAACTGTTGGTTCAGTATTTATAAAAAAACCGATTTTTCATTGGGGTGCAATTAATGCAAAAAGTAGGATTGCAGAACTCTCATTGAAATATAGCCAAGAACAATCAAAACTTACAAAATTAAACTTAATTAACGAAGTGAGGTCCGAATTTACTGATTTAGTCCTTCTAAATTATCAACTCGAACTTGAAAAAAAAACATATCAATTTGCTGTAGAAAATGAAGATGAGTTAACAAAACGAAAAGATGTCGGACTTAATACTGAGTTAGATGTTAGCGAAGCCACAATAAAAAAGTTGGAACAAGCATTAAAGATAGCTGAAACTGAACGATTGCTAGGAAAAAAAAGAGCTTTTTTTAAAATTGAAACGGGTTATTCAAATGACCTGAATTTATCAATCCCTTCATCTTTTGTTACCATGTGTAAGAATCATAAATTTGGAGAAAAAATTCCCATTATAGTTGGGGCAAAAAAGTCTAATGAGATAGAGCAACTCAAAACTCTAATCGATACTGAAAATCAAAACATTATAGTTGCAGAGTCGGCATTGAAACCAAAAGTAAACTTGATTGGTGGATTTTATCAGGACCAAATCGATTTACCTGAGCAACCTGATTCAGTAAGAAGAAATAACTTTCTTATCGGAATCGAAGCAAATTGGGCATTGTGGGATTCATCTTTCGGTAAAGGACAAAAATCTCTTGCACTCGCCAAAAAGCGAAGATATGAGATTCAACTTGAAACCAGTGTTCGCAAATTAAGATTAGAAATTGAAAGTCTTAAAGATGAGTTATTTAATGTTGCAGAGCAGATTGCACTGTCAAGAAGACTTTTAAAGAGTGCACAACAAAGAAACGAAATAAGCGAAATTAAATTCAATCAAAATCAAATCACTACAAATGATTTACTTTCAGCAAAAATTAACCTCAATAAAGCTGAATTAAGTTTGCTGGAATCAGTATTTAGGTACTTTAGTATCAAAGAACAATATCAAGCACACCTTACTTCCTCACATTCCAAATCATGAAAGTAATGAAGGGCAGATTTCTTGTAATCGTTTCATTTATCTTTGTCGCCTTTTTTCTTTTCTATTTTTCACAAATAAACGGTCGAGTACATTGTGTTAAAGTAATAAAGGGGGAGATACAAGATTCGGTGACTGGTAATGTTCGGGTATTAGCAAAAGAAACCTATCAAATAAAATCTCGCCAATCGGGCATAGTCTCAAAAGTGGCTAAGTTACCTAATGAGAAGTCAATTATATTAAGCAAAAACGACATAATAGCACAACTTGATATTTCAGACTTAAATCGAAGTTTAAATCAGGCAATAGTATCCAAGAAATATTTTATTCAAAAAATTGATGCGGGATCACCATTTAAAATTGAATTAAATATTGAGTTGGATGAATTAAACTCTCTCAAAAAGCTAGCAGCTGAAGAAAAGATTCCACAATCTCAACTAAATCGTAAGCAAAACTTAGTTGATCAACTTAAAACTAAAATTGAATTAGAAAAGATTTCTAATGAAGATAATTTGCATTCACTTTCAACATCAATTGAAAATCTGAGAGCACAAATTGAAAAAATGACGATTCGCAGTCCGATTGACGGTGAATTAATCTTCTCAAATATTTCCCCCAATGAACTAATTTCTACGGGACAAGTAGTTGGAACCTTAGTATCAAAAGAAAGACTTATTGAAGCTTCATTAAACGAGGAAGACTTTCATGGTTTAACTGTGGGTTTACCAGCTGCAGTAACTCTTTTTTCTTCAGAGAAAAAGCTCATCGAAAGTAAAGTTTCTCAACTATCCAATGTTGTAGATTCGTCGACAGGAAGAAGACTTCTATACTTAAAAACCAATGATTCAAACCATATTTTACCCTTAGGTTCAACGGGAAGGGTTTCGGTTATAAAAAGAAATAAGCCTAATTGTCTTTTAATACCTAAAAAAGCACTTATCGGAAACTCTGTTTTTTTAGTCAACAATAAACAAATCGAAATGCGTGATATAAAAGCAGGTATTAGGACTTTGCAAAAAGTTGAAGTTGTTGAAGGATTAAATGTAGGGGACCTTGTAGTCAGTGAAACTCCACATATTTTTAATGAGGGTGATCTCATCGAGCCAATCATTTCATCCTGGATTAAGTAATTTTTACCCGTGTATCTATCACTCCAACTTGCATTGAGATATATTTTTTCTCGCAAGCGAGCAATGATGATGAGCTTAATGGGTATCATATTTGGAATTTCGTTTTTCATAGTCACCCAGGCTCAAACTTCGGGCTTTCAATTCTATTTCATTAAAACAATTTTAGGAGCCAATGGAGCTATTAAAATTTCTGACCGTTTTCAGGACTTGGATGGAACGGTAAACAAAATATCTAAGGATGGTAAAATTCGCTTCGAATATAAGAGTCGAGAAAATACCCCGTACATTGAAGGTATTGATTTTCCGCAAGAAATCAGGAAAGCTTTGTCATTATTTCCTAGTGCATTAGGAATTTCTGAGGTTTTCGAGACAAATGCTCTACTGAATACAAAATCTCGCAGTCATTCAGTCCAAGTTCACGGAATAAGAATTCGTGACCACATTTTGGCATCAGAGCTAAAAGAACAAATTGTTGAAGGTTCAATCGAAAACTTCTTGAGTGATAAAATGGGAATATTTATAGGATACCGAATTGCTCAAAGATTAAACCTCCAAGTAAACGATCGAATTAATATAATTGGAAATAAAGAAAGTTTTCACCTTAGAGTCTCAGGAATTTTTGAAACTGGCATTAATGAAATTGATAAAAAAAGAGTGTATATTTCGATTTCGACGGCAAGATCTTTAGCAGGAAAAAAATTTGGAGGTGCGAGCTTTCAATTAGGTTTAAAAGAACCTTATCGTGCAAAGGAAATTGCGGCTCAGATACAAGAAACTACTGGACACAGAACAGTAAGTTGGCAGGAGCGAGAAAAAGTTTGGCTTGGAGTATTTAAAGCGTTAAGGGTTTCCTCTGCCATAACGGTTTCGTCGATTCTTTTGTTGTCTGGACTCGGTATTTTTAATGTTTTTGCAATTATGGTAATCGAAAAGACACGAGATGTCGCCATTCTTCGATCATTAGGATTTCAACCAGGAGATATTGCTGCGGTTTTCCTTTGGCAAGGCATAATTATTCTTATCGTAGGCATAATATTCGGTGTTTCTTTGGGTGCTTTGGGTACATTTCTAGTATCAAAAATTCCACTTCAAATTAGAGGTCTCTTTAAAACTGATAGTTTTGTTGTGAACTGGGACATATCACATTATCTATGGGCCATTCTTATTGCTTCAATTTTTGTTGGAATCGCCAGTTGGATTCCAGCACGCAGGGCGGCAAAAATTCAACCAGCAAAAATAATAAGAGAGACAATATAATGACTGATCCCTTCCTGAAAGTTAAAAATTTAAAACATACTTTTACAGAAGCTGGAAAAAAAATTCATGCACTTAAAGGTGTTTCATTCGGATTGAATCAAGGTGGAATTACTTCAATCATTGGTCCTTCTGGTTGTGGAAAAAGTACCTTACTATATCTGCTTGGTTTGTTAGACAGACCAGAATCAGGAGAAATTATTTTAAACAAACAGATTGTTTCAAAGTTAGATGATTTAAATAGAACAAAACTAAGAAGAAAAACAATTGGATTTATTTTTCAATTTCATTTTTTAATTAAAGAATTATCCGCTAGAGAAAATGTTGCACTACCTGGGCAAAAAAATGGGATGAATAAGAAAGATGCTATGGATAAAGCTGATGATATACTAGATAAATTAGGACTAGCTGAAAAAGCGGACCGATATGCAAATAAGTTATCCGGTGGTGAACAACAAAGAGTCGCAATTGCAAGATCTTTAATAAATTCCCCTGAATTACTCTTGGCAGATGAACCAACTGGTAATTTGGACAGTGTTAATTCAGAAAAAGTTTTTAATTTGCTTCAGTTTTTGACAAGAGAAAAAAATCTCTCGGTTTTATTAGTTACCCACAATAGGGATATCGCTTATCAATGTGATAATTTTATAACTATGAGAGACGGGCTCATTGTAAGCTAAATCGCACGAGCCTTTTGAATTACCTCGTTTGCATGGTTTATTTTTGCGAGTTGATCGTTAGCAAATGAAGTAAACTCTTCTGGTAGATTTTTACTTTTTAATTTATCAGGATGAAAACTTGCAGCACGATTTCGGTATGCAGCTTTTAGCTCGGCATCAGTGCAGCTTTCATTTAAGCCTAAAGTATTATATGCATCCGCAATAGATAAATCATTAGATGAAGTGCCATAGCGGGGTGGGGCGTAACCACCGCTTAACCAAGACTGCAATAGACCGGAAGGTAATTTCAATCGTTTTTCGCCATAAAGAAGAAATCGAATTTGAGTCTTACTTAACTTGGAACTGTTCGAATTTGCGATCTCGAAAAGTCCACCCAAAAAAGTCTGACTAACAACCGGGTCATAAGAAATAAGACGAGCAACTTCCTTGAAATCTTCATCAATAGAACGATTACTATTTTTCGCTTTTCGAAAAACATTCTTGGCAAATTCTTTGGTTCTTTTATTGAGTACCATTCGATTCATGATGGTCTCTGTCGCTTCAATTTCTTTAGCCGAAACCTGCCCATCCGCTTTTGCAATTTTTGCCGCACATGAAAAAAAATAAGCTAAGTAGAGAACACGTGCCTTTCGTTCATCTTTTGTGGCAGGATCATCCTCATCATAAAGGTGCCCAATTGCAGCACCTGCCAAAGCACCGAATGGACCACCAAGCATACCAATACTTGAGCCTATTAATTTACCCCACCAATTCATAAAACATTCTCTCTGTGACGATTAATTACATAAAATACGAAGAGAAAATAAATTTTACATTCGGTACGGATCAGGGGCAGGACCAACTGGGTTTCCCGTATTGGGAATAACCTGCACACAACGATCGTCCCATAGTTCAATCATGTCCATATCTTTCGCATTTGTAATCTCAAGTTCTGGCAATCCATGTTTTTTTAACCATCTTTTTATGGGGGGTAATGCTTTTTCAGGATCCTGAGCTCTTGCTGTAACAATTTTAACACGGTATCCCATATCGATCCAAATTTTAACACGCTTCATCATATTTGGAACTGGCTTACCAATATGTTCAAAACCCTGCCATGGATCAGCTTCTGCTAAAGTACCATCTAAATCTACGCCAATCCATTGACTAGACTCAGCTTCCTCTCCATATTTATTTTCGTCAGTCAAAGGCAATCCCGGGCTATGAGGAACACGAACATTGGGCTTTTTACCCGAGAAGGCTTGCACAAGAAAACGAAACATTCTTTATCAATCAATACTTTTAACTTATAATATCAGTATGTTCGGGCAAGTCCAAACGAACTAATTAATGGCCACTATTCAAAATAACTTTAATTACTTAAGTGTAGATGGAATACCATGGGTTGCTCTTGCCTGGATCGGTTTAATTATTTTAAGACCTTTTGCCACATTTGTTCATGAGATAGGACATGCACTATCAGCATTATTTTTTACAAAAGAGAAAGTTTTTATTCGGGTAGGAGATGACGAAAAAGGATGGAAAGGTGAAATTTCTAGAATTTCTTGGCAGTTTAGCTTTAAAAAGGGAAACGAGGGGTTTACTGGTTATGATAAACATTCTCTATCCATTATTTCACTTGCATCGGTTATTTTAGGTGGTCCTTGCACCTCATTCTGTATGGCATATTTAATGGGATGGTTAATATTTCATCATTCCCTTCCTATTTGGATAGAAGTCATCAGCGTGAGTTGGTTTTGTGCCAACGCTCTTGTTTTTACGCGATCAATAATACCAGTTAAACTGAAGTCTACTCGATGCTTCCCTCAAGGACCACCGAGTGATGGATTAGAATTAAAAAAAATATTCTTCAAAAAATGAAAACTCTAGTTAGGAAAGAGTTTCATTTTGCTGGTCATATAAATTCTTGTAAAGCGAACAAGTTGAATAAAGCTCTTCGTGAGTACCATCAGAAATAATCTTGCCCTTATCCATAACTAGAATTCGACTTGCTAAGCGAATTGAACTGAAACGGTGTGCAATCAAAAAGGTAGTCTTACCTTGCATTAGATTTTTCATAGATTGATGAATTTTCTCTTCATTTTCAGAATCTAATGCAGAGGTGGCTTCATCTAAAATTAGAATGGGAGAATTTTTATAAAAAGCTCTGGCCATAGCCAAGCGTTGAATCTGCCCTCCAGAAAGACGACAACCGTTTTCCCCAAGCTGTTCATCAAATTTATTGGGTAGTTTATTTATGAACTCAGATGCATTTGATAATTGAGCAGATTTTGAAGGAGTCACTCTAGTGTAGCTTGAATGGCCGAGCTTTATATTTTCTAGTACTGAGAGGTTGAACAGGAAAGGTTTTTGAGGTACAACGGCCACAGATTCCCTGAGGTGCTTCAAGCTAAATTCACGAAGATCTACTCCGTCTAAGATTATCGTTCCAGAAGTCGGATCGAAAAAACGGTTCAGCAATCCTGCCAAGGTAGTTTTACCAGCTCCACTAGGTCCCACAATAGCAACAATGTCACCTGGATTAATTAATAAGTTAATATGCTGAAGGGCAATTTCTTTTCTCTCTCCGTCATTATAAGAATAACAAACATCATTTAATTCTATCTTACCACTAATCTCGTTAAGAACCGGATTTGAGGGATCTTGCACAATTTCCTCAGCATTGAGTATATCATCAATTCTTTGGATTGAAGCTAGAGCTTGCTTAATTTGATTCTGGATAGCACCCAATTTCTTCACTGGTTCGTATGACATATAAAGTGCCATTATTACAGGAATAAAAGACTCCAAACTTATTTGAGTTTTGGATGCCTGAAAAATGGCTACGGAAATCCCTAAGGCTGTAATTATTTCTATAATAGGCGTTAAAAGGTTGGAATACTTAATAACTTTCAATCTAGCCAATAGGTACTCATGGGATGAGTTCTGAAATCTTTTTACCTCTCTATCCTCAAGGTTAAAAGCTCGAATTTCTCTTGATGCTGAAAGGTTTTCACTGAGAATTGCTGTCATTCCTCCAGCCATTTCTTGCATACCCAAAGCTTTACGCATAATAATCCCACCAATTTTACGAATGGGAAAAATACAGATCGGGATAACCAGCAAACATAATAAAACAAAGGACATTCCTTCATTTTGAAGTGCGATTACAAAAAGAGCACAAATAGCACCCAAAAATGTAACTGGTTGCTTCACACAATCATTACTTACAGACAAAACAGCTACCTGCAACTGACCAGTGTCATTGCTCACACGACTTAATAGATCACCCTCTTGATTGCGTTGAAAAAAAGACAAGGGTAATCTTTGTAATTTTGAAAACACTTGAACTCGAATCTTTTCAAGTATTTTTACTCCACAATAATTAATCAAATATGTATTTAAGTATCCGCTGACACCACGAATTAAAAAAACTACGGGAAACCAACCTACATATAAAAAAAGTTCAAAGGAGCTCAGTTCTTGATTTTTGGAAATTTGTTCATTACTGAATATTTTAGGAAATATTTGGTCGATCATATATGGAAGCCCAAAGCCACTTGATATTCCGTAAATTACTCCACATAAAAGAGCACATGTAAAAGGTAACCACAAGGGTTTTAGCATAAAAAAATAAGGCCAAAGCCTAGATATCTTTATATGCTTTTTTCCATCTATATCTTTCATTAAAAAGAATTACTGCTCTTTTTCATTAGGACACGTCCAGTTATCTTTGCCTGCTCGAGCAAGTACTTTGAACAATTACTTTCCAGATGTTCAAGCTGGTTAAATGACATTCGCCATTTCCAGTTGCCCTGAGAAATTCCAGGTTCATTAAACCTAGCTTCACTACCAAGTCCCAGATAATCTTGCACAGGTATTATAACTAGTGGCGAAATGCTTCGATAAGCTAGACGAATCATATCCCAAGATGAATCTTCACCCGAAACACTAAGGTAAGAACGAAAATTATCTTTGATCTCACTAGAAGAATTCGCATACCAACCATGTGTAGTATTGTTGTCATGAGTTCCGCTATAAAGAACAAGAGAATTTGTAAGGTTATGCGGTAGATAGAGATTTTCAGGGTCTCCATCAAAAGCAAATTGCAGAACTGCCATTCCTAACAGTGGAATTTTGTCACGAAGATTTCTAACATCTTTGGTAATAAGACCTAGATCTTCAGCTAAAAAAGGAAGGGTGGGGAAGTGCTCTTTAATTATTTCCCAAAAATGCATCCCTGGTCCCTTTACCCACTTTCCCATCTTAGCATCAGAATTTTCTGCTCGAATGCTCCAATAATCGTTAAATCCGCGAAAGTGATCGATTCTAATTACATCAAATAGATCCAGTTGAAGGGATAACCTTTTGACCCACCAGTTGTAATTCCCTGAAGAGTGAACATTCCATTTGTATAGGGGGTTCCCCCAATACTGTCCATCAGCATTAAAATAATCAGGAGGTACACCAGCAACTTTCTCAAAAGCAGTATTTTCAAGATTAATTTCAAATAATTCTGGAGATGCCCAAACATCAGCTGAATCAGGTGCACAATAAATTGGAAGATCTCCAATCAACTGTATTTCATTTTCGGTTGCAAATTTTCTTAACTTTTTCCATTGCCCTCGAAATATGTATTGCAAAAATTCCTGAAAGTAAAATTCAGGCGTTTTAGCAATACATTCAATTTCTTTCCTATGATAACTTGGCCATGTCCACCAAGGTAAACCGTTATATTTTTGCTTAAACGCCTGAAACGAACAATAAGACTTTAACCAATATGTATTGTCTTCCACAAAGTTTGAATAATCGCCATAAATATCAGTAAACACATTTGGATCATCTTGAAATCGAGCATAAACTTTTCGAGCAACTGTAAAAAAAATTTTATAAAGATTCTCGAAATCCGTGTAACACGCAGGCAATTGACTTAAAATTGCAAGATCACTCTCCATAATAAGGCCCGCAGATATAAAAGGATACCAATCAATGAAATAAGGATTTCCAGCAGAAGACGAAAACACCTGGTAAGGAGAATCTCCAAATCCTGTAGGTCCAACCGGACACATCTGCCAAAAAGACATACCCGAATTTTTCAAAAATTTAATAAAAGAATATGAACTTTCACCTAGGTTGCCAATACCGGTTTTGGAAGGCAAAGATGATATATGCAAAAACGATCCAGCAGAACGACGCCTCAACCATGAGGCATAATTAAAGCATGAATTAGACATAATGCATATTGTGCGAAATAAATTAAAGGGATGGTTTCATTGAATTGAATTTAGTCTGATAATCCCCAACGCTTTGTAAACGGATAATAAACAACAAATGCACGACCAATAATCTCATTCTCAGGAACAAAACCCCAGGCACGTCCATCCAAACTATCGGTTGAATTATCTCCCATCGCGAGAAATCCATTTAAACCAGTAGGATTTCCCTTATCATGCTTACTTGGAACCCTCAGGATTGAACGGTTGCTGAGAAGGCCTTCAGCGCGATAACCAGGATACTTCAATGGATTCTCCGCATTAGGACTTTTAGCTAAACCTTCAGTTCTCAATCGGTTTTGAGTAAATGCATATTTTCCAAAAATAGGTTTACCATTACGGTATAAAACTCCAGGTGTACCTTTCCTCACATCTGTTCCATTTGTAAATATATCATCAGGAACAATCATTTCCAATTGATCTCCTGGTTCTCCAACTAAACGCTTAATATAGTATTTATCCTCACCAATAAAACTTCTTACTTCAGTTCCAATTTTCCTATTGTATTCATCAATTGAGGATGTTCTAAAAACGGCAGGATCGCCAACTTTTGGAGTGACGAAATTATAAGTCATTCGGTCCACAAACAGAGCGTCGCCCAGTAAAATATCAAAAGCAATTGCGATATCTCCAACTTGGTAAGATTGGTCAGATAATTTCAAACGATTTCCAGTAAAACCTTGATCTTGAGAAACGATTAAAGGCAAATCACGTAGGTCTTCGACACCTGCAAATTTACTAGCAATTAAACTATCAAAATCAAATTCTGCTGGGACTTGAAGTATTTGCTCTCGTCCACCTACTTCAAATACATATTCCTTGACGGTAGTCGGAAAAATAAAAAAACGCCCATTTGGGAAGTTTGCACTAGCAAATCTGAAGCTTCCACCATTTTGAAGAACTAAATAAAGATTCCCCGAACTTTCAACTTCAAGTTTATAATGCGATGCTCCAAGTAGGACTTTATCTATACTTCGCTCCAATATATTTGGTACATCCCCCTTATCTTCATAAAGATTAGGTTGCATGCCGTAAAAGGATGGGTACATGGAATTTGTAGGGATTATAAATGGTTGTAGGAAAAAGCTCCTAATGCCAATAACCACAATTGCAGCCACCATAAGCATTTCAATATTTTCAACCCAACCTTTTTTATGATAATAAAGTCCGCCAGACTTTTTGAGCTCCCGGTCTAAAGACTCAGCCTTTTCCTCAAGGTCAGCTATAAGAATCGGTTTTGATTTGAGTACTGATTGCAGCTCTTCAATTGCTCTTTCGAGTCTTACAACATCTTCCTCGTTTAAAATATCTCTACGGTAAGCAAGTGCCTTTACACCCAGACGAAGAATTTCTTTTGCACCTTTTTTTTGTGAACGGCTTGCTTTTATTGATTTAGTCATAGAGTTCTTCATTCAGGTTGAACTTTTTAATATCTGTACGAATGCTTCTTGTGGAATATTAACATTTCCAATCTGCTTCATGCGTTTCTTACCTTCTTTTTGCTTCTCTAAAAGTTTTCTTTTCCTGGAGATATCTCCTCCATAACACTTTGCAGTAACATCCTTCCTCATTGCACTTATTGTCTCTCTGGCAATTACTTTACCACCTACTGCAGCTTGCAAAGCTATTTTAAATAACTGCCTAGGTAAAATATCTTTCAATTTTGAACAAAGTGCCCTACCCCGGTTTTCAGCCTTATCCTTATGCACAATAGTAGAAAAAGCATCTACCACTTCTGCATTGACCAAAATTTCCATTCTTACA
>CBFIBI010000021.1:0-10435 GCA_965660725.1 Opitutales bacterium | reverse complement strand
AGATTCAACATACTCAGCCATATCATAGTCCATAGAACCGTATCCATGGGTAACACTTTTAAGGCGATCATTAAAATCGACTAAGATTTCATTCAATGGCAAATGACAAGTCATCATAACTCTTGTTTCGTCTACCGTTTCAGTATCACTGCATGACCCCCTCTTCTCGGTTACCAAAGCAAGCAAATCGCCAATAGAATGATTAGGGGCATGAATTCGAGCTAAAATAGTAGGTTCTTCTATTTTTAGAATTTCTGTTGTATCTGGCAAGTCTAATGGATTATCCACTTCAACTACACCGCCGACTGTTAAATGAACTCGATAAACAACGCTTGGATAAGTTGAAATTAAATCAATATCGTACTCCCGGCGCAAACGTTCCTGAATAATTTCCATGTGCAATAAACCTAAAAAACCACATCGAAACCCAAACCCCAGTGCAACCGAAGTTTCTGATTGGAACGTAAATGCGGCGTCATTTAGCCGCAACTTTCCGACACTTTTTTTTAATTTTTCGTAATCCGAGGTATCCAATGGATAAAGACCGCTAAAAACCATTGGTCTAACCTCCTTATAACCTGGAAGCATCTCGGTTGCAGGAGAATCGGAAAGGGTCAGAGTATCACCAATTTTTATTTCAGCAACATCACGAATTCCAGTGACAACATAACCAACCTCTCCCACTCCCAAACTATCCATTGGAACTGGTTGCGGACAAAATTTACCAATTTCCTTGATTGGAGTTTTCCGGGAATCACTCATCAAAAGAAGATTTGCGTTCTTCTTGAATATACCAGAAAAAACGCGGACATAGCAAATAACACCCTTAAAAGAATCAAACTGATTATCGAATACAAGGGCACGAGGTTTTGAATACTCTGACCACCTAGGTGAGGGCAAACGCTCGACAACCGCTTCCAAAATTTCCTCCACCCCTATTCCTGATTTACCACTCGCCAAGATTGCTTCCTCTGCAGGAATTGCAAGCATGTCTTCAATTTGCTTTGAAACGCGTTCTACATCCGCACTGGGCAGATCAACTTTATTAATAACAGGTATGATCGTTAATCCTTGAGAGTCTGCTAGCTGTGCATTAGCCAATGTTTGAGCCTCCACTCCTTGAGATGCATCAACTAAAAGTAAAGCTCCCTCACAGGCGGCCAAGCTTCTTGAAACTTCATAAGAAAAGTCTACATGCCCGGGAGTATCGATTAAATTAAACAAATAATCGTCACCCGCCTTAGATCTATAATTCATTGAAACAGGATGACATTTTATTGTAATCCCTCTCTCTCTTTCCAAATCCATTGAATCAAGAAGTTGCTCTTTCATTTCCCTGGCCATAACCGTCTGGGTACTCTCAAGTAGTCTATCAGACAAGGTAGTCTTGCCATGATCGACATGCGCTATGATACAAAAATTACGAATCCTTTGAGTTTCCACCATTAAAAAGTTGACCACTGAAAAATTCCCCTTGAGAAAGAACATGTGCAAAAGAGGGGATGGTCCTTTCTCGCATATTTATTTCAAATGGACAAGAAACTACTTCAAGGAGCGCATACAGCGCTTATTACACCTATGAAAGATGGGGCGGTATCATATACCGACCTAGAAAGCTTAGTAAACGCACAGTTATCTGCTGGCATTTCGGGGGTTATCCCATGCGGAACCACCGGAGAATCCCCCACCCTTTCAGATAACGAACATCTTCAGGTGATAAAATCTACTCTTGAAATAGTAGGCGGTCAAATTCCTGTAATTGCTGGAACTGGAGCAAATTCAACTCAGGAAGCACTTGATTTAACAAAAAAAGCAGATACTGCTGGTGCTGATGCATTTCTTCTCGTGGCTCCCTATTATAACAAACCTAGCCAAGATGGTCTGCTTGCTCATTTTAGTGCATTAGCTGAATGTACAGAGAAGCCGATTGTTTTATATTCAATACCGTCAAGATGTGGAATCGAGATTTCTACATCTACAGTTTTAAAACTTTATGAAAAATATCCGAATGTGTGTGCACTGAAAGAGGCTGGTGGCAGGTCATCAAAAGTATCAGAAACAGTTTGTGCCGTTGATGAAAACTTCACAGTACTGTCTGGAGATGATGGCCTTACCTTACCCTTCATAGCATGTGGTGCAAAAGGAGTAATAAGTGTTGCTTCAAATATTATCCCTTCAACTATCGTCAAACTTGTTACATCGGCTATGAATGAGCAATTTGATCTAGCAAAAAAAATACACCTAAAGCATTATCAATTTTTCTCAGATATTTTCCTCGAACCCAATCCAGTTCCAATTAAAAATTTGCTATATCTAAAAGGTCTCATTTCTTCTCCAGAAGTAAGACTGCCACTGACTCAACCCTCCTTAAAAAACAAAGAGTTATTCTTAAAAATTGCTAATTCGTTAAATATTTAAACGAAACATATTAATGGAACTTAAAATATTACTAAGCGGAGCAAAAGGTAGGATGGGAAATGCTATCCAATCTGTTGCATCTAATCACTCATGCATCATATCACATCCAGTTGATATAGGGGACGACCCGAATACTGGCATTAAGGATTGTGATGTTGTCATAGATTTCTCACTAAGGGATGCAACTCTCAAATTAGCTGAACTGGCAGGCATTTACAAAAAGCCTATCGTTATTGGAACAACTGGACATACTAAAGAAGAAAAAAAACAAATTGAACTTGTATCTGAAAGCATTCCTATGGTTTGGGCTGGAAATTTTTCCACTGGCGTTAATTTATTATTCTACCTTACCCAACAAGCTTCCAAAGTTCTAGATTTAGATTCAAATTTTGACCCTGAAGTTATTGAAATGCATCATAAACTAAAAAAGGATGCCCCTAGTGGAACGGCAGAACGCCTCCTTGAAATAATAAAGGAATCTAGAAATGCGGAAGAAAAAGACATATCGCATGGACGCGCGGGAATGCCAGGTGAAAGAAAAACCAACGAAATTGGATCTCATGCACTAAGAGGTGGCGATATAGTTGGAGAACATACAGTTATGTTTGCAGGTATAGGAGAAAGAATTGAACTTACTCACAGAGCAACAGACCGGGTGATCTTTGCAGCTGGTGCATTAAAAGCTGCTAAATGGGTTAAAAATCAACCTCCTGGACTTTACTCCATGCAGGATGTTCTAGGCTTAAGCGCTTGATATAAGAAATATTATGATCGCATTTATAGAAGGAGATTTAATTGAGTGCCAACTCAACGCAGCAATTATTCAGGTGGGAGGTATTGGCTATGAGGTGAATATTCCTCTTACTACATCAGAAAAACTTCCCTCGTTGGGGAAAGAAGTCAAATTATATACTCAAGCAACTTATCGAGAAGACTCACAGACTCTGTATGGCTTTATAGACCGCGAATCTCGTGACTTCTTCCGTATAATTGTAGATAAGGTTTCAGGTATTGGACCTAAAATCGCACTTAATTTATTGGGATCACTTTCTTTACCCATGCTCAAGACATCAATAGCGAGCGGAGATATCGCAATGCTATCAAAAGCACAAGGACTAGGTAAAAAAACTGCTGAGAGAATTGTGGTTGAACTTAAAGATAAGGTACTACCCAAAGGAACTAATACTCCAACTACATCTGCTGCATCTATTCATAAAGAGAATGAAATAAATAATGAAGCAGAAACAAATATTGGGTTTGAATCGTACCACGATGCTGTATCAGCTTTATTAACTTTGGGCTACAAAGCTACCGATGCTGATCAGGCAATAAGAAAAGCATCAGATGAGATGGGTAAAAATGCTTCTACAGAAGAGCTTATAAGGAAGGCTTTAGGTAGATAATTAACTGCTAATTCACCTGCACTAACTTTCTTTGAATATACTCCTGTAAAAAATTAACACCAAGTTCAATAGCACTTTCCATTTCAACAGAGCGAGCTAGATGATAAACAATTGCACTTGCCAAACGACAACCAGTTCCTCGAATAGCCGTGCCTCCACGAACTCTTTTATGCTCAAAGGTAACTGAATTACCATCCAATGTTGCAAAAAAATCTTTGCAATTCTGATCATCTAAGTGCCCCCCTTTAATTAATACCGCATTGGATCCCATCAAAAAAAACTGATTTGCAAATTTAGGAAAATCATCAAAATGACAATAGTTTAATCCAGTAAGATGAATAGCCTCAGAAAGATTTGGAGTAACCAATGAGCAAAGTCTTAAAAGTTTTTTCTGAACAGCTTCAATTGCACTTCCTGAGGATAAAACACCTTCGGAACTACTTCTAAAAACCGGATCTATAACAATATTTTGTAGAGAAAACTTTTGAATAAATTCAACCACAACTTCTACAGACTCTGAAGTTGGAAGCATTCCAATTTTAACAGCGTCAATTTTTTGCTCCTGAAAAGAATTTAGTTGTTCTTCTATCATGCTGGCAGGTATTGCATGAGATTTTAAAAAACTGTGATTAGTTTGAGCTGTAACTGAAGTCACACAAGAAAGACAATCACCACCTAGTTCTGATATTACCTCAAAATCAGCCGTAATACCAGCACCACATGAACTATCAGTTCCACCAATCAATAAAACTTGAGGTTTCAACTAATCTTAAAACCCTCCGACTCCCACTTTGTTATCCCACCTTCAAGATTATAAAGGTTTTTATAACCCATATCACTTAGAACCCCTGCAGCAATACGACTTCGCACTCCTGCTTTACAATAAAGAACTATGTTCTGTTTCTCGTTTATATCTTTGGGTAATTTTAGAAAAGGAGTAGAAAAATCACCTAGTGGTATGTGAATTGAAGGAGAGATTTTAGAGACATCACGCTCCCAACTCTCTCGAACATCAAATATTAAAATATCAACTCCTGAATTGAGCATTTTAGAAAATTCATTTGGTTGAATTTCATTTATCATGAATTCAGAGTTTTTTTGCGAAGAGCATGAGGAATTATTGTAATTATCAGCCAATAATATATCTGTTTTATTTTTGTTATTTACTTTAAGTCTAATCAGGCGTGTTTTCTGACTCAAGGCATCATAAAGTAAAACTTTACCAGATAATGAATCTCCGATATCCAGAAGAATTTTTATTGCCTCCAAGGCTTGAAAACTACCAATAATTCCTGGCAAAACTCCCAACACTCCAATTTCCCCACAACTTGGCAACCCATTAGAATTCGGAGGGTTTGGATAAAGACAACGATATGTAGGTCCCCCTTTATGATTAAATACACTAACCTGGCCTTCAAATTGATAGATTGCACCGTATATTAATGTTTTCCCAAAAAGAACACATGCGTCATTGATAAGATATCGGGATGAAAAATTGTCAGTCCCATCAACAACCAAATCGTATTCTAATAATATACCTTCTGCATTCTCAGAATTGAACTTGGCAAAATGAGGCATTATTTCAACATAAGGATTCAGAAGTTTTAATCGTCTAACTGCTATCTTTACTTTTGGCTTTCCAATGTCTTCATGAGTATAGAGAACCTGCCTCTGCAAATTAGAAATTTCAACAAGATCGTCATCCACAATACCAATTTTCCCAACACCTGCAGAAACAAGGTATTGTAAAACTGGACACCCCAGTCCCCCAGCACCGATCACCAGAACTGAAGAGGATTTTAATTTCTCCTGCCCAACTCTGCCCACGAGAGGTAAAGACAAGTGTCTTTGATATTGCCCCTTCTCTTCCTCTGAAAGCATTTGATTAAAATTAGTGACTTAAAATAAAACAGATTACGAGACTAGCCTCATGCCAGAACTCTGTTCTAAAGATAGATTTTGGCAATCCTTAGAATTCTTATTCACAAGATGATAGGAAGAATCCCAATCTTTCCACACTGGTTCATATCCATTCAATTGTAGAACTTTAGCAATTTGCTCTGGGCTTCTTTGATCTGATGTAGAAAATTGCTCAAGTGATTCATCTGATCCTGAATAACCACCGGGATTAGTCTTGGAACCTGCACTCATTGAAGTAATTCCAATAGGTAGAAGTTTCTCTCTTAACACTGGGCTTTCTCTTGTCGATAAACTAAGCTCAAGTTCGTGATTGAAAATCCGATATGCACAAAGTAATTGCACTAGATCTCGATCATGCAAATCGACAACTGGTTCAATTTCCCCTTCATATGGACGAATTCGAGGAAATGACATTGAAAATGTTGTCTGCCAATATTTTTTTTCAAGATAATCCAAATGCATAGCAGCAAAATATGAATCAGTTCTCCAATCTTTGGTAAGCCCATACAGGCAACCTAAACCTATTTTGTTAATGCCAGCTTGGCCAAGCCTATCAGCCGTTTCAAGCCTCCAATTAAAATTAGTTTTTTTTCCCTTTTTATGGTGAATTGCGTAGCTTTCCTTATCGTAAGTCTCTTGGTAGACCAGCACCGCATGTAATCCAGCCTTGATAAGCTTTTCATACCCTTGAACAGAGAGGGGTTGCACCTCCATAGATACATTAGAAAAGTAATCATCCAAAATGTTTATCGCTTCAAACAGGTAATTAGTATCAACCTTCTTTGCAGATTCACCAGTTACTAATAATACATGCTCGAACCCATTTTTTTTCAGTACGCCTGCTTCCCTGAGCATTTCAGCAACCGACAAAGTTTTACGCGGGATCTTGTTTCCAAGGCTGAAGCCACAATAATCACAAACATTATTACACTCATTTGAAAGATAAAGAGGTGCAAAGAGACGCATTACTTTTCCAAATCTTTGAACAGTTAATCGATTTGCAAGTTGAGCCATGTCCTCGAGATATTCCTTACCAGCAATTGGGGAGAGCAGTGCAGCAAAATCCCCTAAGCCACCCTTGCCTTTACTGTTTATAGCTTGCTCAACATGCTTTCGACCAATCCCTTGTATTAGGCTGCTAACATCCTCACGATTAATTTTCTCAAAACTAGACAAAAAAGAATCCATAAAAAACTATGATAAAAAACCTGTTAAAGGAGATGAAGCAGAAGCATCTCGCCTCATTTGACCTAAACCCGCAAGATACCCTGATCTACCGGCTTCAACTGCCTTCCCGAATGCGTTGCCCATCAAAATTGGGTCGGAAGCAATTGCAATAGCAGTATTTATAAGAACTGCATCGGCTCCCATCTCCATCGCTTCTGATGCTTGAGATGGTGCTCCAATTCCTGCATCTATTACTACAGGAACAATAGCTTGCTCGATAATAATTTTGAGAAACTCTCGGCTTTTGAGTCCTTGATTACTACCAATGGGCGACCCCAAAGGCATAACTGCAGCGGCGCCAGCATCTTCCAATTTTTTGCATAAAACCGGATCAGCGTGACAATACGGCAAAACTATAAAACCGTCCTTGGCAAGTTCTTCAGTGGCATGTAAGGTGGCAAGAGGGTCTGGCATTAAGTATTTCGGATCAGGATGAATTTCCAGCTTCAACCAATTTGTTTGAAGTGCTTCCCTAGCCATTTTGGCAACAAAAACAGCCTCAGTTGCATCTCTTGCACCAGAAGTATTCGGCAAAATTTTAGAAATATTCTTATCCAAATAGTCTAATATTGAATCTTTACTTCCATTTGGATTAGCTCTTTTCATCGCGACAGTGACCATTTGACTACCACATGCCTTGATTGTTTCTTCAAGGATCTGCCCAGATTCAAACTTTCCAGTGCCAATAAAGAGTCGTGAATTAAATTCTTCTCCAGCGATGTTTAAATTATCTAAATTTTCAATCATGCAACTAAATGGTTAACTCGTTCAATTTCTTTAATAAAATTTCCAACATTATTACCATAATCATTTCTAGATGATAACGAAGAACAGACTGCAATTCCTGAAAGTCCGTATTTCGAAATTAACTTACAATCAGATAATCCAAGCCCGCCGATTAAATAAACAGGTAAGGGTGATAAAAATTCAACAATTTCGTGAATTAACATTTCAGATAAAAAAGGAGTCAAATTTCGCTTGGTCAATGACTCTCTGAAAGGTCCCAAACCCACATAATCGCATAAACCGAGATCTTTAACCCTTCTTGCCTCAGCAAAATTATGAACAGTGGATCCAATAATAGCTTGGTTGCCAAGTTTCTCTCTTGCCTTTAAGACAGATTCATCAAAAGAACCGAGATGAACACCAGATGCATTAACCTTGTCGACCACTTCAACAAAATCATTCACGATTAGATTGACATTTTTGGATTTCGTATAGTTCAACGCTCTACTGACTTGCTTCTCTAACTGAGCTTGCGGCAAATTTTTCGTTCGAATTTGAATAAATTTCGCACCATATTTCATTAACAATCTAACCTGCTCATCGTGAGACAATGCTGAATTATCTGAGGTGATACAGAGCAACTTCGAAAATGTAATCATAAACTATTACTTCTAGAAGATAGCGAAAATTCCAGATCTAAATTAAGAAAATCGTTCATAGCAGCCAGGGGATCTCGACTCCCCCAAACGGAACCGAGTAATGCTACACCATCAAATCCAACTTGAGCTAATTTTCGTAATTTCTTTTTTCTAATTCCCCCAAGCGCAAAAACCTTGGTTTGCTTTTTCTGCGTCTTTATATGAACGGAATTAAAAAAAAGAAAAAGCTCACTAAGAGAAACCTTAGGTTTATACCCTTCTTTCGAGATGGATTCATAAACTGGTCCCAAAAAAGCATAATCCATAGAATCTTTGAGGTTCTTTAATTCTTTAATGCTATGTAAAGAACGACTCCTTGTTCCTTGAAGAGGCAAAGTTAATTCGTCTGAACGATAGTGATAGCCACCAAGGGAAAATTGTTCAGTTAGTTCAGGTTTTCGGTGAACTACAATTCTTGACAAATATTTTTCGGGAATCTTTTTGAGATAATTATTTAATTCTTCAACGGAAAACTTGGGTTTTCTTAAATGAAATCTTTTCAACCCTGCATCGAAAAATTTAATTAGCAATTCTTCTTCCCCCACTTTCTTAGATGGCGGAGAAATCAAAATTATACTGGGTAAATCCTTCATCCTCCCTGGGTGGCCTGTATTAAAATTATTTGATCCCCCTCAGACAACTTAGTCTCAATAACTTCATCAGATGGAATGATCTCTTGATTTAGTGCTATTGCCCATCCAGACATGTCGCTCATCCCAATTAGATTAAGATAGGAACCAAGAGACAGATCAGATGGAATTTCTTTCTCTTCGTCATTAATGAATACCTTCATTATATATCTTCATTCACATAAATATCAGCTCCTGACTCAAGAAACTCTTTAGACTTCTCTGCCATACCTTTTTCTAAGATGGATTCGTCTACCGCCATTCCTTTTTCTCTAGCATATTGACGTACATCTTCACTTATTTTCATGGAACAGAAATGCGGCCCACACATAGAGCAGAAATGTGCTGTTTTAGCATTATCTTGGGGTAATGTTTGGTCGTGAAATTCTTTCGCTTTTTCAGGATCAAGGGATAAGTTGAATTGATCCTCCCATCTAAATTCAAATCTTGCTTTTGACAATGCATTATCCCGGAACTGGGCAGCTGGATGACCCTTGGCAAGATCTGCAGCATGTGCCGCGAGTTTATAGGTTATAACACCTTCCCTTACATCTTCTCTATCTGGCAAACCTAAATGTTCTTTTGGGGTTACATAACATAACATTGCACAACCGTACCAGCCTATCATTGCGGCACCGATTCCGCTAGTAATATGATCGTACCCGGGAGCAACATCTGTGGTTAAAGGACCTAAAGTGTAAAATGGGGCTTCATGGCACCACTCAAGTTGCTTGTCCATATTTTCTTTGATCATGTGCATGGGCACATGTCCAGGTCCCTCGTTCATAACCTGAACGCCATACCTCCATGCACGTGTGGTTAGTTCGCCTTGAGTTTTCAGTTCGGCAAATTGTGCTTTGTCATTTGCATCTGCAATCGATCCAGGGCGTAAACCGTCACCAATCGAGAAAGAAACATCGTAGGCAGCCATAATCTCACAAATATCATCCCAGTGTTCATAGAGAAAATTTTCTCTATGATGAGCAAGACACCACTTTGCCATAATAGAGCCTCCTCTGCTGACAATTCCTGTCATCCTATTGCTTGTCATTGGAACATATCGCAACAGAACGCCTGCATGTATAGTAAAATAATCAACTCCTTGTTCTGCTTGCTCTATTAAGGTATCTTTAAAGATCTCCCATGTTAAATCCTCCGGTTTACCTCGTACCTTCTCAAGAGCTTGGTAAATAGGTACAGTTCCAACAGGTACTGGACAATTACGGATAATCCATTCGCGGGTTCTGTGAATATTCTTACCAGTCGACAAATCCATCAGTGTGTCTGCACCCCACTTAGTCGCCCACCTCATTTTCTCAACCTCCTCTTCAATTGATGAAGCAACGGCAGAGTTACCAATATTTGCATTGATCTTAACTAAAAAATTTCGACCAATGATCATCGGTTCAAGCTC
>CBFIBI010000020.1:0-33830 GCA_965660725.1 Opitutales bacterium | reverse complement strand
ATGGTCAGAAGGTCGATCAATACACCGCTCTTTCGCTACGCTCAAAACCGGAGACAAACCTCGGGAACTTTCGGTGGATAGCCTGGCATGTTTCCCCCGTCAGCAAACTGAATGAGAACACAGCGTTCCAGGAATTGGCCGTTGAGATTGGTGTGACAAATTTACCCATAAACTAAAGGAAGGTCCTTACAAATTTTCCCCATTTTTCACGATACAAATTAATGACATTGAGCACGAAATCGGCTGCTACTACATATCTGTGAAATCTGCTGAATTAAATTAGTGATATTGACTATGTTACTCTATGTATATTTTTTGTGATTTATGCTCAACCTCCTAGCTGATCAAAATAAGAAATTTCACATTACTAGCTCCATCTTTTAAAAACTATTCATTGGGGGCTTCGCTTTGTAATAAGGTTTTAATTTTTAGTTGTGATGTGGGGTATGGTAAATTGGATGCAAAAAAACTTTCATTTGAAGTATCGAAATCCACGTAACAGGATCGTGACACATTTAAGCCCTTCCGAAGTACTGATTTAAAGTAGAAGCTAACAACTTATAGCACTTGCTTTACAGAGAATCATAGTATTTAGCTAAGAGTTTGAAGCAATGGTAACAGATTTCGAGTCGGGCACATTCGACCACTCTGCCACCTCTCCTAGGAAAAGCCATATCTATGATTAAACACTTTACTTATGGCAAATAAATTTACTGTACTTGAATGCAACGAACCTTATTTTCGTAGTTGCCCGAAGCGATTTCGAAAGCTTAAATTACCAACATGATTAGTCATATTACAAAAGTCTGGATATTAATAATAGCTTTTTACATTTCATCCTGCCAATCTTCAAAATTTTCCACGATCGAATTTTCCGATGGGACTTACAAAGGTGAGATTAATAAAAAAGGGAAAAAACATGGTAAGGGTGCTTATGTTTGGCTTGATGGATCTACATATGAAGGTGACTTCAAAAATGATTTAAGGCACGGCAATGGTAAATTCAAGTGGAGTAATGGGGAAACCTATAAAGGGGATTATTTAGAAGATGAAAGAACTGGACAAGGTATTTACAAATGGCCAGATGGATCTTATTATGAGGGGTCATTTTTAATGGGTAAAAGACATGGCAATGGTAAATATTGTTCAATAGATGGAACTATTTACGAAGGAAATTGGTTTGATGATTTACAACATGGACCGGGGTTGCTCATACAACCTAATCAGGTTAGAATGAACTCTGTCTGGAAGAATGGTGAAATTATTGCCCAACCTGCTTTATTACCTAAGTCTGCCAGTAAACCGGTAATCCAAAAAGTTGATTACATCCAAGCCGAAAAGAACCACTTTTCTACAACCAAGCAAAGCAATGATATGAACCAAGACGCCTCCGTTGACGCTGTGTCGATTCCTGTTAAAAATTCAAGTTCCTCTCCACCTCCGAATTCGTTAAATAATAACTCATATGAGACCTTTGAAGATCAAGATATTAAACCCGTTGATTCTTCGCTAAATCAAATTTCATCAGATCAGAAAAAGCCTGATAATTCATCCGCTACTAATATTTTTGAAACAATCGAAACTGACGATCCCAAATCGTATTCAAAAGCAAGTAACAATCAGAATTCCAATATTTGGACTGGTACCGTTTCCGAAGCGGAAGAAAAGTTTATAACAGAGTTGGTAAATGGTATAGATACTGTTCGAGACGCTAAGTCCAAAACTCCTTTTTCAGGAAAAATGCAAATCCTTAACTCGGATGGTATCTTGATAGGCGAGGTAAATCTTCTTGATGGTCAACTTCATGGCGAAGAGGTCTTCATCAATGAAGTTGGCATAATTACTGAAAAAAATATTTGGGAAAAAGGTGTAAGGATCGATTAAAAACAAAACCTACTTTTTATCTTTGATTTTAAGCTGTATCCGCGAGGTCAGAGTTAAATATGGGAATCATTTTGCTTTCACAGAATATAAAACTGAGAGAGCAAAACATATCATTTTTTGTCTAGTTTGCTTTGATAGAGATATTAAATTTGTTGTTATAAACGTTAATTTATTAAAATTCCTTTTACTAGGATATAGAACTATTCATTGAACATGAGTTTATTAGATTCAAATTCCACAACTAGAGATCAGAAAATCAGAGTTAAATTACCCTACGATCCCTCTGAGTTTCCTCGCGAAATGTCACGTCATTATATAACTGCTGATGACAAGGATATTTTTGATATGCTTAACTTTATAGGTCTCTCATCTTTAAAGGATTTATACTCGCACATTCCAAGAGAATTTCATTTCGAAAGCTATCCTGCAGTCCCTAAAGAATTAAACTACCAGGAAGCGATAGAAAAGATCGCAACAATCTCTAATAAATCTGAGCTCAAAGTTTCCTTCATTGGGGACTCACTTCCCGTTTGGCAAACCCATAAAATTGTTGATTTCGTTTCAAATCTGCGTCCTCTAAGTACTTCTTACACCCCATATCAACCAGAAAGAAGTCAAGGTACTCTGGTTACTCATTGGATCTACCAGTGTGCTATGTCTGCCTTAACTGGTTTTGAGGCAATAAATACTTCCCTGTATGATCGTTCAGCCGCTATCTACGAAGCAATAACTTGTGCAATCCGTACGAATAAAAAAGGAGGGAAGGTATTACTAGCTGAATCATTATTTGAATCTGAAACCGAAGTAATAAATACTCTGTCTGAGGAGACATCCTTAGAATTTCTTACTCTACCCACTGATGAAAATACCGGGCTTCTCGATTATCAATGGCTACAAAACATTAGTGCTAAAGAAAAAGATTTAATTTCCACACTTGTTTTCCCTCAGGTCAACTCACTTGGTTTATTAGAGGATGTCGATTTACTAAGCGATTTTTGCGCCACCAACCAAATCAGATCCATCGCATGCATTGATCCGATGCTACTCGGTACAGGTGGACTAAAACCACCATCCGATTTTGGTAAAGAAGGTGTTGACTTTATTGTTGGTGAAGCCCAGCACCTAGCAATAAAACCCAACTTTGGTGGACCAGGCCTTGGTTTGTTCGGATGCAGGCACAATGAGAAAAAGAACAGAGACATTCGTTCTACTCCAGGAAGATATATTGGGAAAGCAAAAGATGTAAATGGTAGAGACTGCTTTGTAATGGTTCTTTCCACAAGGGAGCAGCATATACGTAAAGAAAAGGCGACATCCAATGTTTGTTCAAATCAAGCCTTCCTTTCTACTCTTGCTGGTGCATCTCTTCTAGCAAAAGGGAATAAAGGAATATCCCAATCTATTGAGAAAGCTTTAAAGGCAAAATCATCGATCGTATCTGTAATTAGAAGATTAAAAGGTATTAAAGAAGCTTTTCCATCAAATCTTAGTTTTAATGAGCTTGTCCTTGAAACTGAAACTCCCGTTGAAACTCTCCTTCAATTAGCTGACTCAAAAAATATTCAACTTGGGATTGATGTGTCCGATAGAATTAAAAACAAAGGCAGTCGAAATCTAATCAAACTGACTTTCACTGATATTCATAGCACAGATTCTTTAAGACAATTGACTTCGTTCCTATTTGATTCTTTTGAGGAAGAAACAAATATTACTCATCAAGAACAAGAAGCTACAAATCAGCGATTTTGTAGGGCAAAACCACTAAATCTTCCTTCATTTTCATTTGATGAGCTTTCGCAATATTATGAGAAACTAGCTGCATTAAACGTTAGTCCAGATAATGGATGTTATCCACTTGGTTCTTGTACCATGAAATACAATCCATTACTTAATGACTGGGCTGCTTCTTTACCTGGTTTCTCCAACACTCACCCTCAAGCACCTGAAAAAGATGTTCAAGGACCTCTCGAAGTTTTATATGAGGTGCAGGAATGGTTTAAGGAAATTACTGGCCTTCCGGGCGTCACCACTCAACCAGTTGCTGGTGCACAAGGCGAATTGGTTGGCTTAAAGCTTTTTCAAGCTTTTCATCGATCAAGAAAAGATTTTGATCGGGACATCGTTTTTATTCCTAAATCTGCACATGGTACTAATTTTGCCACCGCTGCAATGGCTGGTTTTACCAACTCAAATAGCATTATTTATTTACAGGCTAACGATCACGGAATGATAGACATGACTGATTTCCAAAAGAAAATTAGCTTATATGGCAAACGTCTTTGCGGGGTTATGATTACAAACCCTAACACATCAGGCTTATTTGAAGAATCTTTTCATGAGATTGCGAAAAGCGTACATGATGCAGGAGGACTTGTTTATATGGATGGTGCAAATATGAACGCAATTGCTGGAAAGATAAACCTAGGAAAACTAGGAGTAGACGCAGTCCACAACAACTTACACAAGACATGGACAATTCCTCACGGTGGTGGTGGTCCCGGAGATGCAATTGTCGCTGTTTCTGAAAAACTATTGCCCTTTTTACCTGGTTTGCAAATTATCAAGAATAAGCAAGGCTTTTTCGAATCTGTTAAACCCCTAGCGACCATAGGTTCATTTCATAGAAATTGGGGTAACTTCAGTCACAAAGTCAGAGCATATACTTATATGATTCGATTGGGTAAGGAAGGTGTTCCAAGAATGTCCTCAATTGCAGTTCTTTCTGCTCGCTATTTATTCCAAAAGTTAAAGAAATTCTTTCCCACTCTTCCAGCAAATTCTGATTCAACTCCCCGAATGCATGAATTCATTTTAACCCTAAGCGATGAAGACTTTAAAAATCTAGAAAATGCTGGCATTCCCAAAAGTAAAGCAATTCCACAAGTTGGAAAACTATTTCTAGATTTTGGTTTTCATGCTCCCACAGTTGCTTTCCCTGAGATATTTGGTCTTATGATAGAACCTACTGAAAGCTACACGAAAAATGAACTTGATCGTTTTGCGGATGCTGTAATTGCTATTAAGGAGATTATTAACGAATGTCCAAATGCTGTGAAATCAGCACCTCACTTCACTCCGATTGATCGAGTTGATGAAGTATTTGCGAATCGAAACTTAATTCTTCATGAAACGCTCGACCACCTGCCATCCCTTCACATCAATAGAATCAATCCCAGCGTTCTGAATGATCTGAAAGTTTCAGAAATTAAACAAAAAATACTCGATGTTGTTAATTCCGAAGGAAACATTTGACGATTCTTATTAAATCCACATCATCTAATATATGTCTGATCAACCCAATGAGAAACCTCTTATTTCTAGAAATGGAATTATCATAGATCTTTTACTTTCGGTTGCTTTTTTTATTTACATGTTTTTTGTCTTAAAACCGCATGTGCCGTCTGAAGATCCAACTGCTATTGCTATAGTAGCCGGTATGACATCCTTTTGCATGACAGGGGTATTCTGGTTAGCAGCCAACATGTTCCGCGTTACCTTAGTTGATTTCCAAAGGAATAAAAAGTCTGATTAAGCATTTCATTTTTAACTGATCTTAAAATCAGTTAATTGAGAAGCTAACTTGGCTCTAGGATTAGCCTTTATAACAACTCCTACTTCTAAAGTTTCTTCGGTTGAAATAGAGCCTTGTTCTCTTAGTTTTGCAATTAAATCATATCTATTATGGGGTATTTTATATTCTTGTAATGGAAAACTCATGTTTATCTTAGATTCGATAATTTCGAGTAGTTCTTGAATCCCCTCCCCTGTTTTACAACTTAAAAAAACGGAGTCCGAAGTAGTTTTTCGAGCAATAAGCCTATCAATTATTTCATTCTTATTATCAATCTTATTATAAACCGTTATCATTTCTTTTTCCGATGCACCCAATTCAGATAAAACTTCATTTGTTGTCTGAATATGGCTCTCATATTCTGAAGCAGAAAAATCAACTATATGCACAAGTAAATCTGCAACGAGAGCTTCCTCTAAAGTTGCCTTAAAGGCATCAATTAAGCGGTGTGGTAACTTACGAATAAATCCAACTGTATCTGTAAATACGACCATTCTTCCGTTAGGCAATTTCACCCTCCGACTAGTTGGATCCAAAGTTGCAAATAATTTGTCTTCAGATAAGACATTGGCTCCAGTAACCCGATTTAATAAAGTTGATTTTCCAGCATTGGTATAACCCACGATTGCTATAGTTGCTAATGGAATTCGTTGCCTTTTCTTTCGACTCGTTTGTCGACGATTAGAGACTTGCTTAATCTCTTTCTTGGTTAGTGAAATCTTATCTCTGAGCATTCTCTGATCAAGTTCTATCTGTGCCTCACCTTCTCCTCTCTGTGTTACTCCTCCACCTCTTTGCCTATCTAAATGAGTCCATGCTCTGCGCAACCGTGGCAGAGAGTACTCCAGTCTGGCTAATCTGACCTGTAAGACAGCCTCCTTGGTTTGAGCACGATCTGCGAAAACATCTAAGATAACTTCATGACGATCAATAACAAGAACCTTTGTTAATTCTTCCCAATTTCTCTGTTGGCCTGGTGATATTTCATTATCGAAAATTATAACATCACAATTTAATTCCTTAACTTGATTATATATTTCTTCACATTTACCTTTTCCCAGAATGTGCCCTGGATAAGTTTTTCGAGTACGAGCAACTGTTTTCGACACTACGGAAATTGATAAATTTTCAACGAGTTCTGCTAATTCATTAATTAAAGAAATAGCAGTTACCTCTTCGTCTTTATGCTTGATTACAGACAAAAGAAACGCCCGTTCCACTTTTCTTGGCTTTTCTTTAACTTCAAACATTTAATAAATCTGGACTAACAAAAAGGGATCGAGCGGTAGGCTCGATCCCTCTTGTAAATTTCGAATTCAAAAAAATTATGAAACCGATGCTTGGGCCGCAGCCAAGCGGGCAGTTGGAACCCTAAAGGGTGAGCAACTAACATAATTCAAGCCAATTTTATGGCAAAACTCTACGCTAGAAGGATCTCCTCCGTGTTCTCCGCAGATACCAAGTTTAATTCCACGCCTAGAGGCTTTTCCTTTTTTAACTGCGATCTCCATTAACTGTCCAACACCACTTTGGTCAACGCTTGCAAATGGATTTGCATCCAAAATATCAAGCTCTGTGTAATTCGGTAAGAAACTGCCTGAATCATCTCGGCTCATACCCATGGTTGTTTGGGTAAGATCATTTGTTCCAAAACTAAAGAATTGTGCCGTCTTAGCAATCTCATCAGCTACTAAAGCAGCACGGGGAATTTCAATCATAGTACCTACCAGATATTTTACTTTCTCTCCCTTAGCTGCAAAAACTTTCTTTGCTGTTTCATGAATTACCTCAACTTGCAGTTCCAACTCACGAGGAAATCCAACTAATGGAACCATGAGCTCTGGATTTACATCAATTCCACTCTTTTGCGCCAAAATAGCAGCTTCGAAAATAGCTTGAGCCTGCATTTCAGTAACTTCCGGGTAAGAAATACCCAAACGGCACCCTCTGTGTCCAAGCATGGGATTAAATTCATGTAAATCCTCAACCCGTTTCTTTATTGATGCTAAAGTGACACCAAGCTTCTTTGCCAAATCTCTTTGGGAGTTCAAATCATGAGGAAGAAATTCATGTAATGGTGGATCAAGTAATCTAATTGTAGCAGGCTTACCCTCCAAAGCCTTGAAAATTCCCTGAAAATCACGTCGTTGATAAGGCAGTAGTTTTTTTAATGCCTTTCTTCGAGTTGCTTCATCGTCGGCCAAAATCATCTCGCGCATAGCATCGATTCGATTTCCCTCAAAGAACATATGCTCAGTACGGCAAAGACCAATACCTGTTGCACCAAAAGCAACAGCATTGGCTACTTGAGAGGGTGAGTCAGCATTTGTTCTAACGGACATCTTTGTGGCTTTCTCACACCATTCCATCAGCTTGGCAAAATTTTGATAAGCTCGACTCTTTTTAGGATCCAATTTCTTTTCAATAAGAACCTGAATAATTTCCGATGGTGCAGTCTTTAACTCCCCTGCAAAGACTTCACCGGTTGTACCATTGATTGACATGTAATCACCTTCTTTAAAGGTTTTTCCAGCCACTCGGACAGTTCTGCTTTGATAATCAACATCGAGTTCAGCAGCACCACATACGCAAACCTTTCCCATCTGACGGGCAACCAAAGCAGCATGAGATGACACTCCTCCTCTCGCGGTAAGAATTCCCTCTGCGGCAATCATTCCTCTCAAGTCTTCAGGAGAAGTTTCCTGTCTGACTAATAAAACATTTCCATTTTTGGCAGCTTCAACAGCTCGCTCTGCATTCAGACAAATCTTTCCAGAAGCAGCACCTGGGCCTGCAGGCAAACCTTTGCATAAAGTGTCGGCTGCTCTTTCCGCAGCAGCATCAAATACTGGTGCCAATACCTGATCTAACTGATCCGCTGGAACACGTTTAATGGCAGTTTTCCAATCAATTAATCTCTCCTTAACCATTTCAGCAGCAATTCTCACTGCAGCAAGGCCGGTGCGTTTACCATTCCGTGTTTGCAACATGTAGAGTTTTTCATTTTCAATGGTAAATTCAAAATCCTGCATGTCCTTAAAATGTTTCTCCAATTTCTTTTGAACAAGCACAAGTTCTTTGAAGGGCTTTGGAAGAACTCTCTTTAACTTGGCAACTGGACGCGGTGTACGAACACCTGCAACTACATCCTCACCTTGAGCATCAGTTAAAAATTCTCCATACAGTACCTTCTCACCGGTTGCTGGGTCACGAGTAAATCCAACTCCTGAACCAGATTTTTTACCGGTATTACCGAAAACCATAGCTTGGACATTGACTGCAGTTCCCCACTCTGCGGGTATTCCATATTTACGCCTGTAAACAATCGCCCGGTCATTCATCCACGAACTAAAAACGGCTCCAACTGACCCCTCCAACTGCTGCCACGGACATGTCGGGAAATCTTCTCCGGACCTTTTCTTTACCAAATTCTTAAATCGAGAAACTAATTCCTTCATTTGATCCAAGGAAATTCTAGAATCATCAACCTCACCTTTTTCTTTAGGAAAAATTTCTTTTTTATAATCCTCAATGATCGCTTCAAATGGGTCATGATCTTCACTAGGCAGCTTTTGCACACCCATTACAACATCACCATACATTTGAATAAAACGGCGATAACAATCCCACGCAAAGCGGGGATTACCAGATGCATTTGCCAAAGCCTCAACTGTATCATCATTTAAACCAAGGTTAAGAATTGTATCCATCATTCCAGGCATTGAATCGCGAGCACCTGATCTTACCGACAATAAGAGAGGCTTTTTCAAATCGCCAAGCTTTTTATCCAGTTGCTTCTCCATGGATGCAACCGAGTCCTTGATTTGTTGATCTAAAACCTTGGGATAGGATTTATTATTTTTATAAAAATAAGTACAAACTTCAGTTGAGATCGTAAACCCAGGAGGAACTGGTAATCCTATTTTTGCCATTTCAGCAAGGTTTGCTCCTTTACCTCCCAGAAGCTCGCGTTGTTTTGCATCTCCATCAGTTTTCTTTCCGAAGTCATAAACATATTTATGACTTTTTACATTGCTTGCCTTTGACTTCGTGGATGAAGCTGATTTGGCGGACGATTTAGTTTTTGCTGATTTTGACTTCTTTTTTTGGGCCATTTGAATGAAGGATTAATTAGTAACTATTTTCATTTATCAAAACAAGATGTAAGAATAAAATGAATCTTGGTGATAAAATTGAATGAGTTTTATCTTATTTTTTAATTATTTTGTCAATGTATGACTTGCTATTAATTTTCGAAACTTAATTTTTAAAAACATTTTCTTTGAGTTGAACGTGAATTAGAAAGATGACATTATGAAGATTTCTGTTTTTGATACTATTTAATTTTAAATGAACGAACCCTCTAAAAAACCCAAAACTTTTGGCGAAAAATTCCAAGAAGAAGGACTTTCAGGTTTTATTAAAAAGAAGAGCAAGGCAGGAAAAGCTGATCCTAATGAAATGCATTTCCTTGAGCATCTTGAAGAATTACGATGGGTAATATTAAAAGCGGTTCTTGCTTTTCTGGCTGGATGCATAGGTGTGGCTATTTTCATGCAAGATTCCGTTAAACTTCTGCAGATGCCCCTAGTTAGTGCAGTAGAAGACTTTGGAGTTATCGATATTGACCTTCAAACAATCGGCCTTGAAGAATACATTAAAACCTTGGATGAAAAAGAGGTAAGCCTCAGCATGCTTAGAAATGCAAGAGAAAGCAATCTTATGGACTGGGGAATTAGCGACCCACATCACAGGACAAGAATTTTAACTCATTTTTCAAACGGTCAAAACAGAAACCTGCTTCAGGTTATTCGCTCATACTCTCCAATTTTCATTGCAATGAAGATATGTTTTCTTGGAGGGATCGGCATTTCATTACCTTTAATTTTATACTTCGTCGGCTCGTTTGTGGTTCCTGGTCTTACAAGAGATGAAAAAAAAGTCTTCTTTCCAGGGTGTGTCGCAGCAACTCTTCTCTTTATTGCTGGAGCTTCCATGACTTACTTTTTTATTCTGCCTTACTCTCTGGCTTTCACAATTGAATTCTCTTTTAATGTGCTCGGACTAGATGTTTACAGACCTGAGGCAGGAAATTATTACAGTACTATAATTTGGATGACATTTGCAGTGGGAATCGCTTTTCAATTTCCGCTTGTTCTCATTCTTCTTATCAAGATTGGAATATTGAGCGTTAAAAAATTAAGGGAGAATCGACGATTAGTCTTAGTTATATTAATGGTTTCAGCTGCCCTTATAACACCCGGTGGCGATCCGGTAAGTTTATGCATTCTAACCATACCACTCTATATTCTATACGAACTAGCTATCATCACTGGGTCAATCATTGAGATAAGAAAGAAAAACAAAGAATGGAATGAATGGGATGAGAGTATTCAAGGACCTCGACCACAAAAACCGCCTTCCCGAGAAAAAAGAAGATGGATCCTTTATATTTCTTTATTAATAATTATTAATGTTTTCGGAATTTTTGCTTACAAAAATAAAAAATTTATTGAACCATGGATCGAATCATTTAGAAATTTCGGCCAATTCAGTCAAGATATTGATACGAAAGAAAATCCCCCCGTATCAAATAAAAGACAAATGCAGAATTCGCTTCTTGATATTCATGAGGAAGTAGTGCCATTTTTACTCGAATTGACCCCCTTGGAAAACAACTTGTCGAGTGAAGGTAACTTCACCGAAATTTATCGTGCTCGGATATTTAAATCAAAATAAACTTTTACCCAAATAACGCTAACTCTAAAATAACAACCACTTAAAATGGTCGATAAAAAGAAAGTTTCTAAACTTGGAAAAATTATCTTGTCATTCAGAAAACAAAAGGGGTACACCCAACCTGAGCTCGCAAGCTTAAGCGGAGTTGCAACCTCAATTGTTAATGACCTGGAAAACGGTATTAGGACTGCAGGCTGCAAAACTCTCAATAAAATTGCCCGGGGTCTAGAATTAAACGACCAAGACAGATTTCGCCTTCTTCTGCTCTCTTTGGAACTATCTAAGAGAGACTTTGTCATTCCGGACTTTGAAAATTATCCTCCTGAATTAATCAACTTCTTACCCTATGCCCTTAATAAATTTGGAATCACTCCAAATATGATAAAGGAGGTTGAATTAGCCGAAAAATCCAAAGGGGCGATCCAAATAACTACTAAGGAAAACTTAAGCCTCAGTTTGGAGATCAAGATATCAAGAAACAATTAACATATGGAAAAAAGTGAGAACTCAGTCAGGGTAGACCGTTTTCTTTGGTCTTGCAGGCAATTTAAAACCCGCTCGCTGTCTACAGATGCATGCAAAAGAAGTTGGGTAGAGATTAATAAGAATCCTGTAAAGCCCTCTAGAGAAGTCAATTTAGGTGATATTATAACAATCAGAAGACCTTTCTTTTCAAAAACTATTAAGGTCCTGCAAATTCTTAAACAAAGAGTTGGGGCTAAATTGTTGGTTGATTATATTGAAGACATGACACCGGAAGAGGAATACAATAAAGAGAAAGAATTTCGTAAGAATCAAAATAAATCTATTGGATCTTACTCAAGAGGTAGGCCCTCCAAAAAGCAAAGACGTGATTTAGAAGAATTTTTTTCAAAAAATTCTTAAGTTATCCTACACTGCCAAAAGTAGATTTATAATATTAGCTGCGTAACCAAAAATATTAATTTACCTCAAACAGCCGCCTATCAAATTAATCTGCAGTTAAAAACTGGTTATTCCAACTTACAGTAAATAATGTTACAGATCATAATGTTCATTAAAACACTTGCAAGACCCCATATGGATAGGCATTAAAAAGTGTGATGAAGAAGATTATTATTCCTATTATTGCCCTGATTTTTATTTCCCTGTATTCATCTTGTGTTCAGTCAAGTACAACTTCAAAGGTGTCATCCTCTCCAGAGAAAACTGTTATGTTACACTGGCTCGATCTTGATGAAGAGGGTCTCGTTAGATTAACCGGTAACGACGGAAACCTCTCCAAATCAAGTAAACTATTTTCCGGGGAAGCAATAGAGACCTTTGAACAAAGCCCTACAAAGTCTATTTCTCAGTGGAAAAATGGGCAAAAGCACGGAAATACAATTGAATATTTTTACAATGGTCGAAAAAGAAGAGTGATTAATTATAAGATGGGCATCAAGGATGGCGTGGCTGAAGAATATAGAATAACTGGCGAACTACTGAGAAGAGAAACTTACAATTCTGGTGAGCTTCATGGCCCAAAAAGTGAGTGGCATCCAAATGGTGCCAAAATTCTCGAAGTACAAATGAAAAATGGTAAACCGCACGGAAATGCCTTGGAATGGTATCCTGATGGAATAGAAAAATCCTCAACGATATACAGACATGGCTTGAGAGAAGGACCATCTTCTGAATGGTACCCAAATGGACAACGAAAACTCGGTCTTTTTTACCAGAAAGACAAACAACATGGACAAAGGACAATTTGGTACGAGGATGGTAAAAAAAGATTAACAGCTCAATTTGTAGATAATTTAATGGAAGGAAATTCAAAAGGCTGGTTCCCAAATGGAGAACAACAATTTGATTATAACTTTAAAGCAAATCTTGAACACGGGATTTGTACAGAATGGGATTCAACTGGGAAAAAGATCTCAGAAATTCGATTTATTGAAGGTAAGCCTGTTCAGAATTTACTGTCTGGACAAAAGATAGATTCAAATCAATCAACTAATAACACACCTACTGATTCTGAGATTCAAACAGATGAAACAGAAAAGAAGGAAAATAAAAAAGCAGCCCAAGATAGTGGCTTATTTGAGCCGCCATCAACCCCTCCACTAAATAAGGCTACACCTCCTTCGCAGCCAGCAGATACTCCATCTCCCACTGACAGTAATAACAACTTAAATACAGATGCACCAAAAGCTGAACCAATCGAAGTACCTGAGCAATTAAATTCACCCGCTCCATCTCCGCCTTCTCCTCCAGGTTTCAATCCCTTTTCAGAAGAAAACTCTAATCAATCAACCGAGATACCTAATGGAACTATTTCTACCCCTGTTGAAAATTCATTACCACCTCCACCTCCTTCTCCTCCCACTTTCAATCCTTTTGCAGAAGAGAATCCTAATCAAGCAATAGAGCCTCCTAATGGTGCTGTTTCTCCACCTATTGATAATTCATTCCCACCACCTCCTCCGCCACCACCTGCTCCTCCTACTTTTGATCCTTTTGCAGAAGAGAATCCCGATGGTGCTATTTCTACGCCTGGTGATAATTCATTTCCACCACCTCCACCACCTCCACCAACAATTGAGAATCCTTTTGATATTTCTCCGCAAACTGACTCAACGCCTTTCGACCCCTTTGCAAACTCAGAGGATAATGGATCCGAACCAGCAGTTCCACTCGGTGATGTATTTAGTACGCCACCACCACCACCACCGCCACCAACTTTTAATCCTTTTGACTTACCGCCACCTCCTCAGTGATCGAAATGCTGTGTGTGAATCGGTCTTCTATTGAAAAAAAGTGGCAGCCCGGCAGGGATTCGAACCCCGACTGAGAGTACCAAAAACTCCTGTGCTACCATTACACCACCAGGCTACAACGCACTAAAATGATTACTCCTCGCCTAAAGTCAAGAATCTTGCTTTAATTAACATACTTATTCATGTCTAAAAAATACAAACGAATAATTCTCAAAATAAGTGGTGAAATCCTTGGTAGCCGAAGCGAGGGAGAGCCAATTTACGCCAAATCATTAGAAAATATATGCTCTGAAGTAAAGGCCGTTGCTGATATGGGAATTGAAGTTGGGTTGGTAGTCGGAGGTGGTAATATATTTAGAGGCCTTCAGGGAAGCGATAAAGGAATAGATCGAACAACTGGAGATTCAATGGGAATGCTTGCTACTGTTATAAATGGTTTAGCATTAATGGATCGGCTCGAAAAAATGGGTTCCGTGGTAAGAGTTCAAAGTGCAATACCAATGGACAAGCTCGCTGAACCTTACATTCAAAGACGTGCAATTAGGCATCTTGAACGAGGACGGATTGTTATTTTTGTTGCAGGGACAGGGAATCCATATTTCTCTACAGATACGACTGCTGCCCTAAGAGCTAGTGAAATATCTGCAGATATAATTCTTAAAGCTACAAAGGTTGATGGGATTTATGACAAAGACCCCCATAAATATGAAAATGCCAAAAAATTTGAACAGCTTAGCTATATGGACTGTCTGGAAAAAAGACTCTCAGTTATGGACTCAACCGCCTTTTCTCTTTGCATGGATAATAAAATGCCAATTTTGGTTTTTGATCTACAACAAAAAAATTCTATCCGAATGGCCGTCACCGGAGAAAATATCGGTACTATCGTAAAATAATTTAACCTAAGTTTTAAATCCTTAAACGCTTATTCTTAAAATGGAAACATCACAAATTTTTAATAAAATGGATCAAGACATCAACAAATCTCTTGATCATGCAAGTCACGAATTTTCTACACTTCACACAGGAAAAGCAAATTCCTCTATGGTTGAAAATATAACAGTGGATGTTTATGGCTCTGCTATGAAATTAAGAGATGTGGCCGCAATTACCACACCTGATTCCCGAACAATACAGATTCAACCCTGGGACAAATCCACTTGTGCACCCATAGAAAAAGCACTATTGGAGGCTAAGCTTGGAATTACTCCGCTAATTACCGGGGAAATTATTCGCTTACCTATCCCTGAATTGAGTGGGGAAAGAAGAGAAGAATTGTGCAAAATGGCACAAAACTTTGCTGAAAGCAGCCGAATTGGAATTCGTGCTTCAAGAAAAGAAGCAATGGATGCCCTAAAGAATGCACAAAAGGATGGTTTACCTGAAGACGACTTTAAAAGAGCAGAAAAAGATGTCCAGAAAAAGACAGACGATGCTGTGGCTAAAATTAATGATTCCCTTAGTGCAAAAGAAGCTGACCTAAGACAAATTTGAGTATGTACATATAATATTTACTGAAAATTGATCTTGGTAATTTGTAAGCCAATTTGAAAAAAGTCATCATCAAACTCGGAACTGGTATTCTGTCTGCCGGCGAAGGCAACATCAGAACCGACAGAATGGATCAACTCTCAAATGGGATTGCTGCACTTTCTAAAATTGATATTGATATTACAATTGTAAGTTCAGGTGCAGTGGGCTTAGGAATGGGAAAGCTTGGCTTAACTGAGAGACCTAAAGATTTATCACTCCTAAGGGCCTGTGCTTCAATTGGACAGTGTCTTTTAATGAATGCCTGGAATCAATCACTAGAGAGTGCTGGATTGATTGCTTCACAGGTTCTGCTTACCAGAGAAGATTTTGAAAATAAAAAACGATCTGTGAAATTACAAGAGACTCTTAACTCTTTGCATAAAAATAAAGTAATTCCAATCGTAAATGAAAACGATTCGGTAAGCGATGAAGAAATTAAATTCGGTGATAACGATGTTCTTTCTGCATTGCTTGCATCTATGGGTAATGCAGACTTCCTTATAATTTTATCAACTGTTAAAGGACTTATGACCCATCCAGCATCAGGATCCTTAATTCCTTTTGTTGCTGAAATTACTCCTTCAATTGAAACTATGGCAAAAGGCACTCATAGTGCTACTGCAGTCGGTGGTATGGTTACCAAGATTGAAGCTGCAAAAATAGCCACTAGATCTGGATGTGCTGTATTTATTGGTAGTGGAGAAAACCCATCCCTACTGGGAGCAATTATTGAAGGTAAAGCTTTGGGTACTTTTTTTGCTCCTTGTGGATTAGAATTAACAGACAGAACGAAATGGCTTCCTTTTTTTCCAGATTCACAAGGAGCAATCACTGTGAACGATAATATGATTGATTCAATATTTCAAAAACAAGGAAGCTTACATGCAAAAGGAATATCGATCGTAGAAGGTATATTTGAAAAAGCGGATGTAGTTGATATCAAAAACTCATCTGAACAAACAATCGCAAAGGGAGTTTGTCGCTTCAGCCAGATTGAGCTTCAAAAAATAATGGGCAGGGAAGACGAAGAAATTCTTACTTTTTTTCCTGGAAAAAATCGTCCTGAAGTTATTTATCGGGACCATTTAGTCCTAATACAATCAGAAAAAAGCTGAATACGCTTGCCCGTTCCCTCTCTTTTCGAGAATGGTATCTGCTGTGTACGATTACGAAGACGAAGAAGATGATATGTTCGGCTCACCAAGCCCAACTCAAAATAAAGCTAAAATTGATTTTAAATCCGAATTAAATGAAGATCAATTACAAGCAGTAACTGCACCGTTCGGTCCCGCATTAGTTTTAGCTGGTGCTGGTTCTGGTAAAACACGAACACTTACCTATCGTGTCGCTTATCTCTTAACTGAAGGCGTAAGTCCTGAAGAAATCCTGCTACTTACTTTTACCAACAAAGCATCAAAACAAATGCTAGATCGAGTGAAAGAATTAACGGGTGTCGGTTCGCATCGTTTCCTTGGTGGTACATTCCATCATGTTGGCGGACAAGTTCTGCGTTTGTTTGGGGATTCTATTGGATTACCAAGAAATTTTACAATTCTTGATGATGGAGATTCTGATGCTCTTCTTTCCGAGGTGATTCGTGACCTAGATCCAGATTTTTTTAAGTCCAAAGAAAATCCAAAAGCTAAACCAATCAAAGGTTTAATTAGTTATGCTAGGAATGTTATGATTCCTGTTGAAGAGGTGGCAAAAGGACGCTATCCTTCTAATGGAGAATTACTAGCTAAAATAGATGCTTTTTCTAAAGAATATCATCAGACAAAAATAAGCAGAGGATTAGCTGATTATGATGATCTTCTTGTTCTTTGGTTAAAAGTCATGGAAACTAACAAAGAGGCTGCACAGTACTACCAAAATAGATTTTCCCATATTTTAGTGGATGAATATCAGGATGTGAACAGTCTCCAATCTAAACTTGTAGATATCATCGGAGCAAATCATCAAATTATGGCAGTCGGTGATGATGCACAATGCATTTATACATGGCGGGGAGCAGATATTGACCAAATTCTTGGATTCCCTGAAAGACATCCAGGAACCAAAATTTTTAAGATCGAGACAAACTACCGTAGTTCGCCTGAAATTCTTAGGTTCGCAAATGGGATTCTAGAAAATCGCTCCACCGACGAAAACTTCACAAAAACGCTTAAACCCTCCCAACCTCATCAGGACCTTCCTGTAGTAGTTCCAACTGTCGATACTTATCAACAAGCTAACTTTATTCTATCGAAAATCGAGCAGCTTGTAGATAATGGTACGAGCTACCATGATATAGCAATTCTCTATCGGGCACACTATCATGCTATGGAATTGCAAATTGAATTATCCAGGAGAGATATTCCCTTTGTCATTACCAGTGGCCTTCGGTTTTTTGAACAAGCTCATGTGAAAGATTTAGTTGCACAATTACGCTTCGTTACTAACCCAAAAGATCTCACGGCCTTTCATCGCTTTGCTTGCCTGCTACCAAAAGTGGGTGAAAAAACTGCAAGTAAGTTGCTTATCCTTGCAGAAGAAATTTCAGAGAAAAAAGAAATTCCTGTCATTCACGCTTTAGAAGATGATGCCATTTTTAAGAAAGTACCTAAAGATGCCAAAGATGACTGGTCTGGTCTTATTGAAACATTAAAAAGCGTACATAAATTGGCTGGAACTGCACCACCATCGAAGGTAGTAGACGAGGCAATCAATGGGTGGTATCATGAATACCTTCACGCAACCTATGAAAATTGGCCAAGAAGAGAAGAGGATTTAGAAAGTCTTGTTGATTTTGCCACCAAGCATGAAAATCTTGCCGAAATGCTTACCCAATTAATCCTATTAAGTTCAGAGTCAGGTGACAGAGTAATGAGACAAGGTGAAAGTTGTCTTAGGCTCTCTACCATTCACCAATCAAAAGGATTGGAATTTCGTCATGTTTTCATTATCGGTCTTTCCGATGGACTCTTTCCCAATAAAAGGGCAATTGATGGAGAAGGCGATTTGGAAGAGGAGAGAAGGCTTTTCTATGTTGCATCTACTCGAGCAGAACGATCTCTTCACTTGGTTTTTCCAATGTTATCCAGTCAAAACGGTACGCAAATTCGATTGATGCAGAGTAGATTTCTAAAAGAATTACCGCAAAGTGGGTACGAAGTTTATAATGTCCACTCACAAAATGCTTTCGGTCAGCAATCTGGCTATGGCGCTAGATGGACTCAATATGGCAACAATCGTAGAAGTGGAAATTACTGAAAAAACAACTAGTTCACTGAAGAGCCTTTGACAAGGCCCGCCAACAAAGCAAACTACAGTCATGTCTTTCCACGAAACGTGAGATAGTTTCGTAAACAACTAAATCTCCGGGTAATTTACATTCGGTCCCTTGCTCAATGAATTCAATAATGGAGTGAGAAAGCATTATTATATTCGACACATCCATTTTTTTTACTTCTTTACACATAATGGAACCACATGCTTGCGATAAAGCTGATCCCTGTCCACAAAACCGAATATCAGTTAGACGAGAATCCTCAATCAGCAAAGTTAATTCGCAAGTATTTCCAGTTTTATCACTGATCCATTCTCCATAATAATTATAAAAGTCTAGTTTTCCTGCTAAACTCGGAACCCGTGCATTTTCCTCCAGGATTTCTCGATGAATTAAATTTTCCAAACGATTAAAAACTGTTTTTCCACATCATTGACTCTACAGGCTGGGGAGTACGATGATTATACTTTGCAGACTTTTTCTCAGAATAATCGACTTCCACATCTCCTTCCACATTAAAATAAATCAGCTGACCAATTGGCATTCCAGCATAAACCCGAACTGGTTGAGAAACTGAAATTTCAAGAGTCCAATGATTACAAAATCCAACATCTCCCTTACCGGCAGTCGCATGAATATCAATTCCTAATCGACCGACACTCGATTTACCCTCAAGAAAAGGTACAAATTTTCTTGTTTCCGTGTACTCTATTGTAGAACCTAGATAAGTTTTTCCTGGGTATAAAACAATACCATCATCTTCAATTTCAAAGTGTTTTACTTTGTTATGTTTCTTGGCATCAATAATTTCATCCACATAGCATGCCAAAAATTTAGATAAGTGCACATCATAACTATTAGTTCCCAAACATGATCGGTCATAAGGATCGATCACTATGTCATTGGCGCCAATTGCATCAAGGATAGAACTGTCAGATAGAATCATATTTTTTATAATTTCTAGATAGATTTGAGGTAAACTTATCTTATCCCAACAATTAAGTTTTTGTCACAACAATAATAAGAAAATTTATTCAATAAAAACAAAAAAAAAGCCTCTCAGGAAATTCCCGAGAGGCTTTAAAAATCAAAATTTGATTAAGCAAAAGGACGGTAAACTCCAGGTGCTGGAACAGGATATTCACCATGTTCTCCTGGAACAACTGGTGGCGTTGTGTCCCAAGTATAATCATCTATACCCGGTGCATAGTCTCTTCCCTTCTTCATAAGCTCGTCTGCAATAATTTCCTTTCCAGAATAACAGGCTTCGCGTCCAAGAATTGCTGTAAAAGTACTCATAGCACCATAATCAGCCTCGTTGTAATACTCACCTTTATGTAATGCTTGAACTAGATCTTTCTGTTCTTGATAATGACCACCACCATTACCAGTGCATCGAATTGGATCACCTTTAAATGGATAAATGCCTCGTGCAACATCACAAGTGCCTTTGTAACCATGAACAGATTCAGATACATTAGACCAGCCACCTTTCAAATGTCGGCCTTGGCTGTACATCTTGGTACCGTCTTCGAAGGTATATTCAACGAATGTATGATCGAATATTTGTGAAAGCTTTCGGTCTCCACCCATACGCATTTCACTACCTCCCATTCCATTGGCTTTGATCGGGTACATACCCTTTATCCAGCAACCTACATCGAGATTGTGAATATGCTGTTCACAAATTTGATCTCCGGATGCCCAAGTAAAATGATACCAATTATTAACCTGATATTCCATCTCAGTCATACCCTCTTGTTTTCCACGATGCCATATGCCACCGCCATTCCAATAAACTCGAAGAAGGTTTATATCTCCAATTACTCCATCCTGCAGTTGCTTAACGCATTTTGTATATCTTTCTTCGTGCCTCCTCTGAAGTCCAACGCCAACATTTAAGCCTTTTTCCTTAGCCTTTTTTGAGGCTTCAAGCACTCGACGGACTCCAGTTACATCACTAGCAACAGGCTTTTCCATGAAGACTTTCTTACCCTGGTTTATAGCATATTCAAATTGTTGAGGTTTGAATCCGGGAGGGGTTGCAATTACAACCATGTCAACATCATCGCTAATCGCCTGTTTATAACCATCAAGACCTCCAAAAATACGGCCTTCGACATCTACCCTATCCTCTCCGTATTTCTTTTTAAAGGCTTCAATTTTTCGAGCACTTTTTTCTGGAAATGCATCTGCAACAGCCACAAGCTTTGTGTTACATCGTATTCCTTTTTCTTTTTCCAAGTCTTTAGGTGCGTCTAGTATTTGGCCAATCGCACCTGTTCCCCGCCCTCCAAGACCCACTGCTGCAACACGAATAGTGTCGCTTTGAAGAGCTTCACCCTTTGCCACATAGGGAAAGGTTGCAGCCGCTCCTGCAAGAGCAGTTGAACCAATAAAATTTCTACGACTTAAAGATTCTGATTCTTTCATATAGATTTAATAGATTAGGTTGGTTATTTTCGAGATAATTAATTTAAGTTTCTGGTCTGGGGTAACGATTTAGTTGGACCCGCAATGTCACCAAGAGCCCATTGAATGCCGTCTAAAAAGTGTTGCAACATAAAAGGAGTCCACCAAGTTGCTTTGTTATGCCCAAAGTTTGAATAAAAAACCCGCCCTTTACCATAGGACCTAACCCAAGATACGGGATAATCATTTGTTTCAGAATTACCTTTTTTATCTGTTTTTAATGAATCTAATCCAATTAAAATCCTTAATTTGTTTCTATCATAACCCTTGTACTGATAAATCTCATCTGAGAACATAAATTCATTCTTCTTGAAGGCTTGATTTACGGGATGCTTCTGATCTTCTACAAAGAAAGGCCATTTACCTCCAGCATTCCAGGGGTGCCCGGCGAAGCATCCTCCAATCATATCAGTATACTCTGGCCATTGAGGTGAACCACCATCCGAAGCGGAATGGAAACCTATAAAAGCCTTTCCGTTTTTAATAAAGTTAAGTATAGCATCACGCTGAGATTGATCATTAAACGCCTTTTGCACATGGGTCGTGTTGTTAAATATAATTGCATCATATTTCTTTAGACCAGAAACCGTGAATTCTTTTGTCTCAAGAGTAAATGTTGCATCAAATGCCTTTGTTTTTTCAGCTAATACTCGAATCCCTTTAACACCAGTAGGTATGGAACTATGTTTAAAACCGCTAGGTTTTGAGTAAACCAAAACATGTCGTGCTCTTTTAGGTTCCACTGTTGGTTTAATTGGAGCTGCCTCCATAATCTTTAATATCTCTTCGTCCCTTTCAGAAAATAAAGAAAAGGATGTCGCCAAAAAAATGATGCCTAAAAAAAAGTATTGTTTCATAAGAACTAAGATCAATCTGAAATAGATTTTAAATATAACGCAAGAAAGGAAAAGTGTATTTATATTTTAAACGCAGGACGGACAATTTCCAAACACTTCCATCACATGTGTTATTTCCGAATACCCAAAAGATTTTGCCGCATCCTCTAATTCCTTTCCCATACAAAGATCAATTCGCTCAGTTTTTCCACAAGACCGGCATGTTAAATGATGATGATGCCCATGACCATGACCTAAACAGTATACTTTTGTTCCATTTTCCCGCACGCCTCTTTGAACAACGCCTGCTTGTTCAAACTGCTCAAGACAACGATATACCGTTACAAGATCACAGGTAACTTCAGGAAGAGCGGCATGGGTTTCTTCAGCGGACCTAGGGTTTTCCGAATGGACCAATGCGAAAAGAATCGCCCGGCGTTGATCGGTAACTCGCAACCCCTTTTTTCGCAACTTTTCAAGAGATTCTTCAACTAGATTGCTCATTTAATAAGTAATGGAAGCCTTTTGATTTGATTCAAGACCTAAAGCAAAGCAAGGAAAATCCACCCAATCGTCGGAGCTACTAATCAAAAAACTTTCTTCAGACTGAAATTTACTTTTTGTGGTAAACTTTTTTTATAAGGGTACAAATATTATTAACGGTTTTAATTCTCTTCTTGAGTTACTCTTGGCTCTGTTTTGCTGAACCTGGAGAAAAAATCCATCAAAAAGGCTTTCATTCGATAGAAAACGCCAGGAAATCATAAATTGCCCAAATTTTTGGATTTTGCACGAATCGCCTTGAGAGCTGTAGATGCAGGCATTGAAGATCCATTAAATCAGGTTGATTCAAAAAGAATTTATGTAATGGAGCTTTCCATGGGTGGCTACGGCATGTGGGATGCGATTGAAAGAAGACCCAATTTCTTTGCTGCGTAGGTTCCTATTTATGGCGAGGGTGATAAAGCGCTTGCTCATCGACTTACGAAACTACCTGTATGGGCATGGTATGGGGATCAGGATACAGTTATTAAACCATCGAGGTCGAGAGATATGATTGAGGCGGTTAAGAAAGCAGGAGGGACTCCAAAGTATTCTGAAGTTAAAGGACGAGGAAATAATTCATGGTTGGATTACTGGAAGTCAGAAGCAATCTGGCCTTAGCTCTATTCACAAAAAAAAATAAGTTTTGTTGATTTCGGCTTTTGAAGTCATAAGAACCTTTTAAAAAACATATTTTAGGGTACAAAAGGCAAATTTTTACCCAAGCGTAACTTAATAGTTGAAAATGATATACAGTGCTAAAATTAGTTTTTTCTTGGGTTTGTGTTTCTCTATTTCTCTTCTGCTAGCAGAACCAAAAAACAAACCTAATATCATCCTTTTTATGGCAGACGATATGGGGCTTGGCGATTCAAGTGCATATCAGAATGTAAAACTTACAGTTGGGGCTAAGCCAATCAGTAAAACATTAAAAACTCCGAATCTTGAAAGGTTCGCTAAACAAGGAATTATTTTTACGGATGCCCATGCACCCGCATCTATGTGCAGCTCTACTCGATACTCTCTATTAACGGGTCGACTTGCTCATCGGGCTTACCTTAAAAAGCAGGGATGGCTACCTCATGGTCCGAATCGCCCAATGATCCAACGGGCTCTTACAACTCTGCCCGAAATGCTCCAACGAAACGGATACTATACCGGAGCTATCGGAAAATACCATGTCGGTATGGATTTCGATGATGGCCATGGTAAGCCTGCAGATGAATTTGACTATAAAGATGTAGATTTCACCAAGCCATTACTTGACGGTCCTACCCATCATGGATTCGATGAATTTTTTGGTGTACCCGGAAATACTGAAGATTCCTTGGATACTGAACCAAGAATATATATTCGTAACGAGAATTGGACTTTCACGGACCGTTCAAAAATGCGTTGGATGGGCATGAAGCATAGAGTTGGTCAAATTCTAAGCGGACCGAATTGGGATCTATCTCAACTTGGACCCGATTTCCTGAAAGAAGGGCTTCAATTCATTCAATCAGCATCTCTGAAACAAAAGCCGTTCTTTTTATATTATGTTCCCACCGCAAATCATTTCCAGAGAAATCTAACCGGAGATTATGCAGTACCAAAATTTTTGGATGGAAAACCCGTTCAAGGAACGAGCCGGTTTACGGATGGAACCAAAGGAACCGATCGTGAAGACATGATAATTGAAAATGATATAGCTTTTGGTGCATTAATTGAAAAACTCGAAAAAACTGATGATCAACGGAATCCTGGTCATAAACTGATCGATAACACTTTAATTATTTTTACCAGCGATAATGGCCCTAATGTAGGAGATAACGAAGGAACAAATCAAGAAAGCGGGGGACTTAGAGGAAAAAAAGCCAAAATTTGGGAAGGAGGTCATCGGGTTCCCTTTATTATTTTTAGGAAACAACATTTTCAGGGTGGGACTATAAACAGAAGCCTATTTTCTCTAACAGATCTCTTTTCTACTTTGGCCGCATTAGTAAGTGAAGAACTCAAACCTACTGAAGCTCAGGACAGCTTAGATTCAATCACTTATTGGAGGAATCCTCAAAAGAGTGATATGAGACCTCGTTATTTTTTTTGCCATTTAGGCCCTCCCTATGAAAATGATGCAATTGCTATTAGACAAAATCTACAAAAGGTAATCGTAAGTGGCGGACTCGCTCAACCTTGGACTATAAAAGGAACACAAGGCACTGCCCAACCAATAGTATATTACGACTTGAAACATGACCCTTACGAGAAAGAAGATTTCTCAAAATTCTCACCTAATGCATCTACCATGGCAAACCGACTCCTTCAAATTCATAACCAAGGTCACTCAAGGGAACTCGATCTTCCCGAGAGTCCAAACTTAATACTCGATGATGGATGGCATAATTTAAGAAACGATGTTACTGGTTTAATCGGATTTACATTCAAACTGGAGAAAAACCAAATCATCACCCATTTAGGCATGTGGGACGATCACGATCGAGAATTGCCTATTCGTGATGCTCGGAGTATCCCCACTGAACAAGAATCCGATCAACCCAGCAGATTAGGAAAAAAACCAAGGACTATTAACAGTGAACATTGGATTCGTTTATGGGAAATAAAGAATTCGGGTCCACAAGAAATTGCTGCCATTCAAATAACTCCAAAAAAACAAGGACTCTTAGAGGGTGAATTCAGATATCTTGAATTAAGAAAGCCTGTTTCTTTAAATATTGGTTCAATTTTTATTCTAACCATGACCACCAACGCTGGAGATGGTGATCATTTTCATGATATTGCATCATTCGATGGACTTTCTCCAATTATTAACCCGTCGGTAACGATTCTAAAAAGCGTAATGTTCAGAAATATGATTATGCACCAGCCTTTTCAGATTCCAAGCTTTGCGGACCTTCATCCCGATTACTCAACCCATCGATTACCTGTTGGCCCAACATTAAAATTCAAATTAAACCAAAATTAAAATATTATTTATTATATATAGATTATAATTGATATATAATAATTTATGCTATTACCCTTTTTTTTATGAATGTTTTTTCTATTTCTAAACTTGTTTCCCTTTCCATTTTAGCCAGCCTTCAAGCTGTCGCGTCTATCGAACCTATTCCTTTTCACAAAGTTGAAATGACAAGCGATTTTTGGAGACCGCGCCTAATAACTCAACGCAAAGTACTAGTACCTTTTGCCTTTGAAAAAACCGAACCTGGAGTTGCTCATTTACAGGCGGCGGCTGATTATCTTAAAGGGAAAAAAGTCGACGGCCACCGTCCGCACCGGTTTATCGATTCTGACCTTTATAAAGTAATGGAAGGAGCTGCCTACTTAGCTCAATTACAGGATGACCCGGAGCTTGAATCTCAATTTGACCGAATCGTGGAGGTCATAGCAGCCGCTCAGGAACCGGACGGTTACCTCTACCCTTCCCATACAACAAAGGTGGGAAGTGATAAAAATATGATGGGAAATAAACCCTATACTTTTGTTGTACATAGTCACGAACTTTATAATATGGGCCACCTTTACGAAGCGGCAATTGCCTATTTTCAGGCCACCGGAAAAGATAAACTTTTAAAAGTAGCCGAGAAAAATGCCCTCCATGTGAACCGAGTATTCTTTGAAGGGGACCCTAATTACAATGATGGAAAACCAATCATGCAAGCCCCAGGACATCAGGAAATGGAGTTGGCCTTGGTAAAATTATCGAATGTTACCGGCAAAAAGATTTATCTCGAAATGGCCGAAAAATTCCTCGAAATTCGAGGAAAAACCTTTGTTCCTAATGGAGAAGGTGTCATGTCACCCACATACGCTCAACAACATGCTCCATTGGAAAACCAAAGCGAGGCAGTTGGCCATGCGGTTCGAGCGACATATTTATACGCGGCAATGGCTGATATTGCTGCGTTAAAGCAAAAGAATTCTTACACCAAGGCTTTACACCGCATTTGGGCCGATATTACCGATACCCGCATGCACATAACTGGAGGTTTGGGTGCTGTTCATGGAATTGAGGGTTTCGGCCCACAATATCTTCTTCCCAATGCAGATGCATTTAACGAAACCTGTGCCGCCGTGGGTAATGTTCTTTTTAACTTTCGGATGTTTCTCGCACACAAGGATGCCAAGTATCTTGATGTTGCAGAAGTTTCCCTCCTAAACAATGTTTTAGCGGCGGTTAATCTAGAAGGAAATAAATTCTTTTATGTGAATCCGCTCGAAGCTGATGGAAAGTACCCATTTAACCATGGTACCATGGGGCGGGCCCCATGGTTTGGAACCGCATGTTGCCCGAGCAACATGGCACGACTGCTCCCTCAGGTTCAGGGTATGACTTACGCTCACGATGATAAAAATCTCTACCTTGCCATGTATGCCGAAACCTCAACCGAGCTGGAGATTGGAGGAACCAACCTTGCAATTTCTCAAACCACTAAATACCCCAACGATGGAAGAATTGAAGTTTCCCTTAATCCGCAAAAAACCGCTTCATTCAAACTCCACCTCAGAATACCCACTTGGGCAAGAGATCAGTTCGTACCTGGAAAACTCTATCACTACCAAAATAAAACAACCCAAATGTGGAAGCTTTCAGTCAACGGCAAAAAAGTTTCGACCCAAATGAATCTTGGGTTTGCAACTATCGACCGTCAGTGGAAAAAAGGGGACAAAGTTGTACTCGAATTACCGATGCCTTTACGACTAAATCACTGTGACAAACGGGTGGAGGAAAACAAACACCGCGTTGCCTTTACCCGTGGACCATTTGTGCTTTGTGCCGAAGAAACAGATAATGGCGGGTCCACCCAACGCTTCTATCTAGATACAAAACCATCCATTCAAAAAGTAAATTTATCAAAAGTTAGCCTTCCTGCAGGATCCTTCCTCCGAGCTTCCACACAATCCAATGCACTTACCCAAACAGGAAAAACCGAAAAGAGAAAACTTTCTCTTGTTCCTTATTATGCCTGGAACAATCGTTCCCCTGGTTCAATGACCATTTGGTTTCCCACAACCCCAGAACTAGCAGTTTTTGATCCTCATCAACTTCCTAAAGAAAGTATTTTTTCTGACATTACAGCTTCTCATACTTCAGATCTCGATACCGTATCTGCAATAGGTGACGGCAAAGAACCTAGATGGTCCAGTGGCAAAGATGTTCCTCGCTGGACGAGTAGACCCCAACTTGGAACAAGTCAGTGGGTTGAAGCTAAATTTTCTGAACCAAAGAAAATTCGGGATATTGGAGTGTACTGGATGCAAGACCAACAGGATGTTAAATTTCCAAAGGCATGGTCCCTTGAAGTTCATAAAAATGGAAAATGGCGACCCTTCGAACTCTATGTCACCGATCGATATGACAACCGGGCAAACCAATATAATGTGGTACACCCAGCTTCTCCCCTAACCTGTGACGCTATTCGGATTAACATGCAAGCTCAGGAAAACGCGGCGGTTGGAATACTGGAAGTTAAAGTCGCATTTGAATAGAATTTTTTTCCCATTAATTCATGATGGAAAGATTCCTTATTTGTCTGTTATTCTTTTGGCTAAATCCATCCCGAGACACCGCAAAATCAGCACAGCAAACGAATGACTTCTGCAAGAGGCTCGAGCAATCTATTCAGGGTAAAAAGCACGGATTTCTAGCCGGCAACCTCGCATATTATGTAGGTGGCTTCCATGCAAGTTGGGAACCAATCGAGGATGAAACAATAGGGCTTACTCACCCTTTTTATCATGATCTAAGAAGTCGCGGAGTTGGTTTGGTTGAAAGCCAGATTAATGGAACGGAGCATACAGGTGTAGGGAATGACTATCGAGGGTGGGAATTCTATAAAGATACTCGGGTTCTATACGGTAGTGTTATTATTGGGGGCAAGACATATAAGCACCCCGCACCCATACAAATGACTTGGCGACCGGATAAAATGATTTGTGAATATGAAATAAATGGAATCACCATTCGCGAAGAAAAATTTATAAGTACAAAAGATACAGCAGCCTCAATTATTACATCATCTGAACCGATTACCCTCAGATTTGAAGGGCACAGTTTTTATATCAGACACAGCGTTTCTTCGAATGCTTCTATTCGATACGACTCAACCACAAATTCAATCCTTGTCCGCGAAGGAGGAACCGTTCGCTCCCTTCCCGACCCGGACCGACCTGAAAGAATTGGTCCCTGTGTTTATGAGGGGATGACCACTGCCCTCTCTTCCTCGAAGGACTTTTCTAAAACCATTAAATTCGATAAGGATGACCGGGGAGTATGGAAATATTCTTTTGAAATTCAATGCGACGAACAAGGTTCTACTGTGACTTGGTCCATGCACGACGATGAAAATATTGCCAAGAATAAAAGCAGAGAAACAAGCCTTCATTCTAAGGCAATGCGAACAGATAAAACCGCTGAGATGAATAATATTCTTAGTCAGGAAATACCACAATTTCGCTGCAGCGATCCAAAGTTTGAGAATATTTATTACTATCTTTGGTCTCTTCATATGATGTATTACATCAATGTACAAAAAGGGTGGGAAATGGAAAATCATACCCAGTCTGCAGTGAATAACTTCCTCGGTATCCATCGTTATGATGCCTGTTTTCAAATAAAAGTGGGTGCATGGGCACGGAATAAAACGCGGTTCGCCTACGGAAATGTTTTAACCTGGAAACACCTGGTAGAAAATGGCCGATATCGGGAAACGAAAAACGGTCATATATTTCTCTCCGACAACAAGGGTATAGCTTGGCACTCAGGTGCCTATGGTCCAGAATTAGCCGAGCATGTACTAGGTGCATGGCAAATTTATGAACACACTGGGGATCGAGATTTTGTCCGAAAGTGCTATGAGGGATATTTCCGAAAAGTTTTTTGGAAGAACTTGGTTGGTTTTGCCATGAATGACGCTGAAGTAGGAAAAGCCCTCGAAAAAATGGCAGTGCTTTCAGGAAATAATTCAGATGTTGAGCATTGGAATAAGCTAATTAACCAAGACCCAAAACACATTCGACTCATGTTTGATCAACGCTGGGAAGCGAATGGGCATAAAGATTTTTTCATGGGTGGAAGAAATGGCATGCTCATGACCAATGCTTTTTGGGCCATGCGTTCCATGCACTTCCCCCGCGAATATGCGGAAAAATTGATTAACTCATGGGCTCTAAACAAGGAAGAAGGATTCTTCGGTGAGTTCTTTCCCTTGGCGATGGCAAGAAAATCAATGAGTTTTTTCAACTCTGCTGACGACCAGTCCTTTGGCTATACACCGGATACAGCCTATTTCACATTAGATGGAATGTTTCGCCAAGGATTTCCAAAAATTGCTTCCGATCTGACTCTTAATCACTTGGAAAATTATAACTTTCATAAGGAATGGAAAATTCCAGTGGCTCCGGAGGCCTACCGCCGTGATCTCTCTTTATTTGGCGACCAATATTCCAATTTTAATGCCGGAAAAATCCTTCTCTTTATCGAAGGATTGGCGGGCTTATCCTATTCAATCCCAGACAATGTGTTACATATCAAGGATTCTATGCCCACCCATTGGGACTGGATGGAATTCGATATTCCTATAGGCAATCAAAATGGTTGGACCCAAGTTCGATTCGAACGCAAAAAAGATTTCCTGGGAGAGAAGAGAAAATCGATTGCCGTTTCCAACTGCCCACTTCGGGTTCAGTTTGAGCCCTGGCTGGAACAAGGTGAACTTTCCCGGGATCCTCAATTGAACGGAGTCACTTTTACCGAGCAGAATGCAACCCATGCTGACTATCTCTCCTATCTAGCCAATGAAAAGTCTCCCAAAACCTCCATTACCCTTTCCTTCAAATGATCTTTCAAAGAATCCTTCATTTGTTCCTTTTTTTCATTCCATTTATTTTTGGCCTTCATGCGAAGAAACCAAATATTATTTTTGTATTGGCAGATGATCTGGGCTGGGCTGAATTGGGTTGCTATGGCAACACCTTTAATGAAACTCCCAACTTGGACAAGCTTGCCAAGCAAGGAGTCCGCTTCACTCATGCATATGCTGCTGCTCCCGTGTGCTCACCGTATCGGGCTGCTTTACTAACCGGTCAGCACCCCGCCCGTGTGGGTATTTTGGACTACCTCCGACCCAACTCTTCAAACGCATTACCTGTCAGTCAGATCACCCTGCCCAAGATTCTTCGTCAAAATGAATACTCAACGGGAATGGTGGGCAAATGGCATCTAACAGGGTATAAATATCAAAAGGCTCAGTTCGAAATAAGGCCCAAGGATCATGGCTTCTCCTGGAATACCGGAAGTGAGATCAAAGGAGTGGGAAATGGGGCAAATTTTTGGCCTTATGTTTTTCGCACCCAGCCCATCTCATGGATAGATCTGCCAAAGAACAGGCTGGGGGAAAACGAATACCTCACGGACCGTTTAAATTTAGAGGCCGTTGAATTCATAGAAAGAAATAAAGATAAACCTTTCTTCCTCTATCTTAGTCATTACGCACCTCACACCATTCTGAACGGACGTCCCGACTTGGTGGCAAAATACCGGAAGAAAAAATCTCCAGGAAAAAGTCAAAGGACCAACTGCTATCTCTGCAAAGATGCAGGTCTTGAGGTCGAGCACTGTGAACATTGGTCTATAAGTCACAATCCACATTTAGGAGCGATGCTTGAAAGCATTGACGACGGGATCGGTCTCTTAACGAGAAAAATCGACGACCTTGGGATTTCGGGAAATACCATATTCATTTTTTCAAGTGATAATGGGGGAGAAACCAATGTCACCAGCAACGAACCGCTCAGAGGAGGAAAAAGTCAGCTGTACGAGGGAGGAATCAGGGTACCGTTGATTGTGCGATGGCCGAGAGGAAAAGTTCCATCCGGCCAAACCTGCTCACAACCAGTTGTAAATCACGATTTCTACCCCACCCTTCTTGAAGCTGCCAAAATTGAACCAGATTCAAAGCAAAAGTTAGACGGTATTTCAATTCTATCTACCTGGCAAAATCCAGCAAAGCCAACCAAGCGCAATGCTTTACATTGGCATTACCCATTGGACCGACCCCATTTTCTTGGTGGAGTTTCCAGCGGGGCAATCCGTAAAAATGATTACAAATTAATTGAATATTTTGACCCGGCAAGACCGCAAAAGTTTGAGCTTTTTAATCTAAAAAAAGACCCATTCGAAAAGAATGATTTATCTAATACAAATCCAAATCTTGTAGAGAGACTTCACCAGGAACTTCTTTCCTGGCGTGAAAAAACCGGTGCACGAATTCCCTCCCGCCCCCTGCTTACCGAAAGTAGAAATCTTCTTTGGGGGGAGCATTTTTCCGAAGGACAAATAAGTCCCAATTGGTTCTTTCAAAAAGAATGGCAGGTTGAAAATGGGACGCTTTTGCGCAACCAAATTACGGGTAAAAATAAGCGACTTTTTTACAAAGACCCGAACTTTCAGAATGCCTTGATAAGGTTTGAGTTTCGGTTTGATGGGGCCAAAGAGATACGCCTGGTCACAGGTTCAAATGGTAGCTATAATACCGTTCTTCATATACAAAATAATCATTTTTTTATTCAGACTGCAAAGGATAAGAATGGGCCATGGTTTTCAATGCGTCATGGTGAATGTGCTTACGACTTCAAAGAAGGTAAATGGTACGGTATGACCATAGAATTCATCGATGATCAAGTGGTTGCTCATCTTGATCACAAACATATGGCCTATGCAAAACACCCCATGATTAACAAGGAACGAACTTATTTTGCCTTCCAAGTTGACCAGGAAGGTGCCTCCTTTGATAACCTTCAAGTTTTCCAAGTGGGAAGGCATCCTAAACAAGACAATAATCTTTCTCTAATCAAAGCTAATGAATTTCGCTTTCCACTGAAAAAAACAGTTCAGGAAGAACACGACATACTTAAAAAAAATCTTCATGCACACTTATTCATGAAGGACGAAAAATATCGAAAATTAATAGAACGGATTGAAGCTCTCGACAAGGAAAAATCAGAACGCTTTCCAGAAGCATTTTCCACAAAGAAAGACCTTCAGCAAAAGATTAAAAAAATACGCAAACAATTACATCAAAATGATCCTGAATATAAAAAATTGCTATTTGCTACTTTTCAGACCCATCGATCAATTGATCACTATCTCATCGAAAAAAAACCAGAAATTTCTGATCTACCCAATTCACAAAAAAAAGCCGCACTCGAGCATGCAAGGATTCAATACAATAGTTCGTCGGATTATCATCAACTTGCAAAAAAATCTGAAGAAGCTCAGCAAAAGTTGCAGGAAAAATATCCCCAACTTTTTCTTAGTGCTAAGGAAATTTCTCAAAAGCGAAAACATGCTAAAAAAGAACTAAATGGGAATCCGCAATTCCTAAAAATTATAACCGATCGAAATAATGCCTATTCTGCCAGTGTTGAATATCTTTATCGAAATAATAGCAATTTATTAAAACTTAAAAAAATTTTGGACACGCAATAAACGATGAAAATATATGTTCACCGAGACGGTAAAAACTTCGGTCCTTACTCCGTTTCTCAACTGAAGGAATACCTCAGGGCGAAAAACTTTACTCGTGATGATTTGGCCTGTTATGACGGAGCTAATTGGGTCAAATTATCATTAGTTCCCGGTATCTCTGAAAACCCCCTGCCCGCCCGAGAAGAACCTGGGCAGAAGGATAAGAATCCAGAGCGCACCCCATCCGTAAAGGTGCGGGCAACGCTTGAACAAAAGACCGTCAAACCGGTTCCCAAAACCCGTAGAAAAATTTATGTTCTCAGTGGGGTGGCTTTAGTTTCAATTTCTTTGATCGGAGGTATTGTCTACTTTTTTACAGGTGAAAAGACTGATTCAAGCACACAAACCACCGGTTCAAATAATGCAATTGAAGCTATTTCGTCGAGCGAAAAAAAACCTTCCGGAACCACCTCATTTGACCCGCTCCCAGCCGCTCAAAAAATTGACGAACTCTTGAATGCTCATCTAAAAAGTGAGAATCTGAAACCCAATCCTCTTATCAGTGACGGTCTGTTCCTCCGACGAATTTACCTCTCGATCATCGGCCGTATTCCCACGATTTTAGAAGCAAATAATTTCCTCAATTCCACCTCCAAAAACAAACATTCAGAACTGATTCAAAAATTACTTTCAAATGATGCGGGCTACACGGCTCATCACTATCAATTTTGGGCGGATCTGCTGCGGATTCCCACGAATGTTGATTATACTCTTTATT
>CBFIBI010000019.1:0-35362 GCA_965660725.1 Opitutales bacterium | reverse complement strand
AAAACTTCAAGCTTTTTTCCAATTGAAATAGCTGATATTCCTGCAGGGCAGCTTTTCGATTTTTACTTGCAGCAGGCTTAAATGGTTTTAGGACGATCCCTTTTTTGGCAAGTAGAAGAAAACGGGATAAGTCCTCTGCTAAAATGCCTGAGTAAGGCTGCCAAAAATCTTTTTCCAAGATAGCAAAATCTTTTGCAAATCCAGAAATAGTTTCAAGTTGCATGGGTAGAGAAGGGCACAATTTTTTCCATTCCGAAGTAAATTTCTTTAAATCAGTACATCCATCTCCCATTGCTGTCCATTGTACTGTTACTCCCTTTTTATTTTCCCAAACCATGGAGTCTCTGATCCCGCTTGATACAGCGTAGGGTGATAAGTTGCGAAGAGTTTCAACCGGATCCTCCATTGTCCAGGTTGCATTTCCAGAATCAATTGTGGCTCCAACAAAATCTGGTCCGGCACGTTCAATTAATTCGATGAGTTCACGACTGTGCAGATCACCCGCATGATTTTCCAACGCTATCTTTACATCTGAATCTAGAGCATGTTCTCTAACTTTTTTTAAAACTCTTATTGTGCTGTCTATGTGCTGTTGAATTCCACCTTGTCCCATTCGATCTTTCATATTTCCCAAATAGCATCTTGCCACATTCGAACCCACTTCTCTGGCAACTCTAATAAGCAATCGAAGGTGTTCCTCAGCATTTCCGTATTTTTCTTTAAAGCTTTGGGATGTCGGGCATATGCTACCTGTTCCCGCATGCAGAACAATTCTTTGTTTGTCTGCTTCTGTTTTAACTTCATTTAAATATGAAGTTTCTAAAGAATCATAAACTTCAAGATCTGAGAATAATACTGAGTCAACTTTTTGATCTTTTGCGTACTCAAGAAGGCGAGGTGCTTTCCACCCCATCGCTCTAATTGAAAAATTGTCAAAGCCAAGAGGGATGTTTAAGCTATTACTTGGGGCGGATTTCAGTTTTTTAGAGCTCATCATTGATGAACAAAAAATTACAACTGAACTTTTACAAAATGATCTTCTTGCTACTTTAGATTCAATATTTTTCATCTGTTCACTTGGAATGAAAATCTCCCTGTCGAGCAAGTTTGAAAAGATAAAATAGAATTAAAAATATGGAAACATGAACATTCTTTTTTAAAAATTTGATAATTTTCATGGATACTAGTTAAGGAATGCAATAATAAGTAATTAGAAATTTTGATTATTATTAGTAAAAGAATTAATAAAATTTGCTCAAATTTACGAATTAGGTTTAAATTTCTAGATGAAAGAAAAAAGTGAGCCAAGTCCGGAGGAATTTAAAGTTATTTATGCATTGGAGGGCTCGCTTGATTTACTGTCCAAATATTTCATGGCAATTGATTTTGAGGATGCAAAAAAAATGTTCGAGTTTGTTTGCGAGAAAAATGATTTATCTGCCACGATTCAGAAAGTTGAAAAGTGGAATAGGTGGAATTCAACTTGGGAAACACAGGAAGAATTGGTTAGCTAATTTCAACGATCAAATTTTTTAGACAAAATAAAAACTTATTATCTTCAAATCTTAGTTAAAATGATTTTTATAAAATAAATCTTTCTGTGATTTGAAAATCTCACAGTTTTAGGCTAGTATAGAGGATATGAAGCCCGCCCGCGATAATGACCTAGTGGAGTTCAAGTTTCACTATCATCTCAATAATACTGTTGGCAGTTCGGACAAGTATTTCATGGCACACAATTTAGACGAAGCTAGACAAATGTTTGAATATGCTTGTTGCAAAAGGCATTTACATTTGCATTTGGACAGAGTTGAGAAGTGGAATCGTTGGAAATCCAGTTGGGAAAAAATTTCTTTACCTGATTCTTTTCTTAATTAGCATTAGACTCTGTATTAAGAATTGATTCTAGGTTTATTTTTGTGTCCCTGTTAAATTTGTATGCCCAAAGGACTTTATCAAATGAAACGCAACCATCTAGGCAAATTTTGTTATCTGTGATTTTTTCTTCCTCTGGCGGAATGCAGTAGTGTCCGTAAAAGACTGGTTTTTCATAACTATCGTAATGTTCTCTTTCAACCTTTGAATCATATTCAAAGAATGAATCATAGTATTTAATACATTTAGGAAAAAAATTCGCACCTGAAATTCGCCTGCCAGGTTTTTCCCACCATTTAATCCGTGCTTTTTTTCTTTGAATTCCAAAGCGGTCAAGGTATTCGAAATTAGCCGGTAATCGTACTTTGATTCCTTGTAGAATTACTTCGGTTGCTAGTTTCAATTCTGAGCCTTTGGTTAAAGTTGATTTTATGAATTGCTCGTCTTTAACTTTTTTATCTCGGAGCTTTTCGATTGAAGAAAAATGCCAGGCTGCATGAACAACTCTCAAATCAGGTAAATCCAAAAAAAGAGGTAATGATTGAATCCAAGGAATGAATTTTAAGATTTCTTTTGAAATGAATTCAGGGTTAATAGTAAATTTTTGAAGAAGCCTAAATTCATGGTTTCCCAAGACGACATGTGCCTGCATGTTTTTATGCATAGCCTTAACTATATTTAAAACTCCAATAGTTTCCGGTCCTCTGTTAATAAGATCCCCGACAAAAATAGCTTGATTGCCATCTGGGTGGCAAAAGCAAATACCATTATCTTGGTAACCAAGTCTATTTAATAAATCAACGAGTTCCCTAGCGTGTCCGTGTATATCTCCAATTATATCATAATTGATCATGGGGGGACTTTTATCGAAGAATTGTGTTTTTTCTACCATCAAGTTGTTTCCAAATTTTTTCCTTTGGAGAGAATCTGTACCTAGCATATCCATCAATAATAAGAACTTTATTGATGATATTCCACTGGTTCCAAGAGTGTTTATGATTCCCAATTTTACCCTCGCAATGTCCACCTATCTGGGGAGTTAACCTAGTTTTTTTAAAGGTAAAAAACCATTCCTCATTTGTTTGGCTACTTTCAAGAACCCACTTTTTTTGAGTTAAGAAATCAGCAAGTTGCAAGTTAATCACTTTTATAATTTTTGAGCTTTTTAAATTTTGATTTTTGATTTCTGAGACATTCATTCTCTCTGTACGATATTTGTGCAGAATTGAATTAAAAGAATTCAGAAAATATTTCTGTTTTGCTTTTTGTACAGATGCAATAGACAGATGCTGATCTGAGTCTATCAGTAAAATAGTGGAGTGAAGCACAAAATTAAGAAGTTCTGAATTGTACTTTCTCTTCGTTGCAATTTTTAAATAACTAAGAAGAATTTCTTTAATGGCGAAATCCTCTTCAGAAATTGTAAAGTCATCCTCGATTTGCGCCTCAAGTAGTATCAATTCTTCGTTTTCAAAATCTATTACTTTTCCAAATTCAATTAATTTGGGAGTTACTGAATTAGAGCGATTTTGTTTAAACAATAATCTTGCATAACTTGAAGATAGTGAAACTATTTTACGCCGGATTTCATGGGGTAACTCAGGGGAGAACGAGGATTTTGTTAAAGACTGGGGCAGTTCCATTAAAGAGAATTGGATTAAGTTTTCTAAATCTACAGGTTGTCCCTTTCTTTTTACCGATTGTAATTCGATGGTTGCTGTCTTGTTTTCTGGTGAGAGGGTTTTGATTAGTTTCCACAAAATTAAATTTAAATAGTCTTTTTCTCGTTTGCTTGCCAAGTGAACTAGGTTTTGAACCAAGACTTCCTCGCTAGTTTTTTTAGCAATTAAATATTGAGGGATTTCTTTTCCTGACTCAATTATTCCAAGTAACAGAAAAGCTTTTGGATGATCGGGGGCAAAAAAAAATGCAAATTTTAGTAAAGAATGTGCAACTGGATCTGCTCGGTTTTGCTCGAGCTTATTACAAGTTATGTATAGCAAAGCCTCTGCAATATTTTCAGACTGAAGCTTGCTCAGACCAGCATTATCCAATCTACTATTTGAGAATAGACCGTGCAAAAAAACAAAAACAAAAAAAAAGAAAAATAATGTGTTCCTATGATTATTTTTAAGTTTCATCGCATTTAATAAGAAAAATTCAAGTCTCTCCTATAAGGTTACACAGAAATTCTGTCAAAGCTACTGAGTTTTCAATCTAAAATTCAGTTCGAATTTTAACTCTTCACTTTTTATACAGTTTAATTTTTCGTTTATGATTGTATTTTTAAGACCTGCCTTTTTTATCTGAATCCAATTCATGCAACCAGTAAGCCAAAAAAAATCGCACTCTTTGGATCAAGCACGTGAAACCATGGTGAAATTGTCTACTGGTACGCTTGCAACTCCTGTTTTTATGCCGGTTGGCACCCAAGCTACAGTTAAAGGCATTTTGCCTCGGGATCTCAGCGATGTGATTAAGGCTACCATAATTTTGGGCAATACTTATCATTTGAATTTAAGACCAGGTATCGAAGTTATCAGAGAGGCGGGTGGTTTAGCAAGTTTCATGAATTGGAATGGTCCGGTATTAACTGATAGTGGTGGTTTTCAAGTATTTAGCTTGGCTAAGTTAAGAAAACTAAATGACGAAGGCGTTCGTTTTCATTCCCATATTGATGGGCGAGAGGTTTTTCTTGGTCCAAAAGAGGCAGTTATGATACAGGATGCTTTAAGGTCTGATATTGCAATGTGTCTAGACGAATGCCCCCCTGCAGAGGCATCTGAAAAGGAGGTGTCTACAGCCGTTGATCGGTCAACACTTTGGGCCAAGTCTTGCAAGGATTATTGGGCAGAGACAAATGGGGCAGATGAGGGGAGGAAACTGTTTGGGATTGTTCAGGGAGGCCGATTTTCAGAACTTAGGCAAAGATCAGCTGAAAAGCTTTTGGAAATTGATTTTCAAGGTTATGCTATTGGGGGAGTAAGCGTCGGCGAACCTGAAGCAGATATGCTTGAGCAGGTTGCTCATACAGTAAAATTTTTACCATCTGAAAAACCAAGATATGTCATGGGCGTTGGAACGCCTACACAGCTTTTGCAAATGATTGGCTATGGTATAGACATGTTTGACTGTGTGCTTCCCAGTAGGGCAGCTAGGCATGGAACAGCATACACTTCCAGAGGAAGTATTAATATTCGAAATGAAAAGTTTCGATTAGATTTTAGGCCATTGGATGAAGAGACAGATTGTTTCGCTTCCCAAGACTTCAGTCGTTCTTACATCCGACATCTTTTTATGTCGAAAGAGTCTTTAGGAGGCGTCATTTTAACCCTTCATAACTTACGTTTCTTCATTAAATTGATGGAGGATGCTCGAAATCAAATTAGGATTGGGAATTTTTCTAAGTGGGCAAGCGAATGGATTGAAAGATACCAATCAGAGCAATGTTAAAAAAAAAAGCCGGGTACCCGGCTTTAAATAGTTAAATTAGATATTTATTTTGCAGGTGGTTTTAATTCCGAGTCTTTGGGCCCGGCATCCTTAGGTGCAGATCCTTTCCACTCGCAAATGTAACCTTTAACTTTGCCTGAAAAGTCTGTTGTATCTGCCCATTTTCCAAGTTTACCGTCTAAAACTAAAAAATTAAATCCATTACTTCCAGAAGGTTGATTGTTTCCCCAATTTTTGTATTTGAAAGGCTCACCGTTATCCCATGTCCATTTTCCCTCTTCAAATTCATCTGTTCCACCAAGCCAAACTAAATTATCCTTAGCTAATCTACGAATGAATTCATTTTCTTGTGCGGATGAAATGACTACAAGTTCACCCCCTATATCATCACAGGCGAATTTAGCTTCCCACCAAGTACTATTAGTATCTAGGAAAGCTTTATAGTGACTGCCCCGAAAAGGAACAGCATCCTTAGGTGGTTCAACCTTGTCAGCAAATGCAAAGCCGGTGATTAGTAAAGAAACAGAATATATGAGTATTGATTTGTACATTTTTATGGTTTGTTACTATACCTAATAGAAATGGAATCCAATTTCGCAACGAATTTTTATTGAATTTAAAAAAATTCTTTTGTGATGGGTAAAAGATTTTCGGTTTTCGCAGGACAAGAGCTCAAATTTAAAATTTTTTGGAAAAGTATTTGAATTTTCTCTAAGGATTAGCAGGAGAAGATCGCATTGCCTTTTTGGTTGATCTAGTTTTTAATGTATCTAAGTTTAATGTGATATTCATTTCAAGCAGTACATAAGACTGAAATATATTTAGTTTTTCTGTTAGATACAAGTATGTCGGGACGTGGCGCAGTCTGGTAGCGCACTACGCTGGGGGTGTAGGGGTCGCAGGTTCAAATCCTGTCGTCCCGACCATTGTATCTTTAATCTTTTCAACACTATACATATTAAAACAAAATGAAAATTGGATGGATAGGCTTGGGCATTATGGGGTCATCTATGGCGCAGCATTTATTAAAAAATGGTTACGACATTTATGTCCATACAAGGACGAAATCAAAAGCTGATGATATATGTGCTTTCGGAGCAAATTGGTGCAAATCCCCGGCTGAACTAGCAGGTGAAGTTGATTATATATTTTCAATGGTAGGTTACCCAGAAGAGGTTGAGCAAGTTTATTTCGGTACTGATGGTGTGTTTAAAAATTTAAAAAAAGGATCTATTTTAATCGATATGACAACATCGAGTCCTCAAGTTGCAGAAAAGATTGATCAGAAAGCATTAGAGTCTTGTTCTTTTTCATTAGACGCTCCTGTTAGTGGCGGAGATGTTGGGGCAAGAAACGCCAGTCTTGCAATAATGTGTGGAGGGAAAAAAGAGATTTTTGAAAAAGTTTTACTTATTCTACAGTGCATGGGAAAAAATATCCAATTTTTTGGAAAGGCTGGTTCTGGTCAGCGTGTTAAAATGAGTAATCAAATACTTATCGCATCAACTATGGTAGGTGTGGTGGAGTCTATGCTTTATGCTGAGCGATCGGGTTTGGATTTAAATGAAGTAATAAAATTAATAGAAAAAGGTGCAGCAGGATGTTGGTCTTTAACTGAATTAGGTCCTCGTATAATAAAAGGTAATGTTGAACCGGGTTTTTTTGTTAAACACTTCATTAAGGATATGGGAATTGCTATTGAGGATGCGAACAGAATGGAACTGAAATTAGAGGGCTTAAATTTGGTAAAGAAATTATATGACCAAGTATCGAATCTAGGTTACAAAGAAAAGGGTACCCAAGTGCTATTCAAGGCTTTAAAGGAATTAAATTAGAAATCCGTTTATTCTTTGTAAAAGATTGTTTTCAAATTTTCAGGAACTGATAGGGTAGGATCTTAATTATAAATATGGTTATTCTTGTTACCGGAGGGGCTGGTTTTCTAGGCAGTCATTTATGTGAGCGTTTACTTGATCAAGGAAACGAAGTCTTATGCTTGGATAATTTTTTTACTGGAAGAAGGAAAAATGTTTCTCATCTTCTTGAAAATTCAAATTTTGAACTGATTCGTCACGATGTTGTGGATCCATTCAAACTTGAAGTTGACCGCATCTATAATCTTGCTTGTCCAGCTTCCCCTATACATTACCAGTACAATCCCATTAAAACTGTAAAGACTTCTGTGATGGGTGCGATTAACTGTCTTGGATTGGCTAAAAGGGTCGGTGCGAGGATTTTACAGGCATCTACCTCTGAAGTTTACGGTGATCCTGAAGTTCACCCACAACCAGAGTCTTACAGAGGAAATGTAAACCCTATTGGATTACGTGCATGTTACGACGAAGGCAAACGATGTGCAGAAACTTTATTTTTTGATTACCATAGGGAAAATAATGTCGATGTCCGGGTGGTACGTATCTTTAATACTTATGGGCCTAGGATGTTACCGGATGATGGTCGGGTAGTTTCTAATTTTATTGTTCAAGCACTTAGAGGTGAAAACATTACTTTGTACGGTGATGGTTCACAAACCCGTTCATTTTGCTATGTAGATGATTTGCTGGAGGCAATGATTCGAGTAATGGAGCAAGAGGAGACTGTAGGTCCGATAAATATTGGAAACCCACATGAATTTACTATCCGTGAACTAGCTGAAACCGTTTTGCAAAAAGTTAAGAGCAAATCACAAATAATAGAAATGGATCTTCCCTCAGATGATCCGACTCAAAGGAAACCAGATATATCTTTGGCTAAAAAAATCTTGGATTGGGAGCCGGCAATTCAACTACAAGATGGCTTGGATCAAACCATCCCTTATTTTAAGAAAATTTTAGGAATTTAATACATAGAATGAACCCTTTAGCACCCTTCAAATCAATTCTTAAAAGCCTCAAAGGAAGACACCATCGTAAGTACCTAAAGAAATGTGTGCCCGTGGTGGAAAAAATTAACAACTTCGAAAAAGAATATCAGAATTTATCTGATGATGAACTGAAGGCCAAAACCCCAGAGATGATGGAGCGCTATTCCAAAGGGGAAAGCCTGGAAGACTTACTTCCTGAGGCGTTTGCAGTAGTTAAAAATGCTGCACGTCGATTATGTGGTAGTACAATTGATGTGTGTGGACATCCTCTTGGTTGGGAAATGGTGCATTATGATGTGCAGCTCATAGGAGGTATGGCTTTGCATGACCGACATATTGCTGAAATGGCAACTGGTGAAGGAAAGACTTTGGTCTCAACATGTCCGCTCTATCTTAACGCGTTATCGGGCAAAAATTGTCAACTTGTGACAGTGAATGATTATCTTGCACGCCGTGATTCTCATTGGATGGGAGCACTTTTTGAGTTTCTTGGTCTTACCGTCGGTTGCATACAGAATAATATGCCTTCGGCTGAAAGAAGAGAGATGTATAATAAAAATATCACCTATGGTACTGCATCAGAGTTTGGCTTCGATTACTTGCGTGATAATGGAATGGCTACCTGCCAGGATGACCAAGTTCAAAAGGATCATTTTTTCTGTATAATTGACGAGGCAGATTCCATTTTAATTGATGAAGCAAGAACTCCTCTCATTATCTCGGGTCCGATGCGAGATGATCACCCTTTGCCTTTTGGTGAAATGAAACCATTGGTCATGAAACTTTTTGATTCTCAGTTGAAGCAATGTAATCGTTTGGCCGAAGAGGCTAAAAAAGCTTTTGCTCAAGAAACTTTATCTGACGAAGAAGTTGATGAAGCTACTGCTAAACTATACCAAGTGAAGCGTGGAATGCCTACCCATCGTCAATTTATGAGAATGATGGAGGATGCTCAGATTCGTAAAAAATTTGAGAAATTCGACTTGGAAATGAATTCCGATTACAACAAGGAGAGGGCACATAAGCTTAAAGAAGATTTGCATTATGTAATCGACGAAAAAAATCAGCAGGCTGATTTAACCGAGGTTGGTCGCTCATTAATTAGTCCTAAAGATCCAGATGGCTTTGTAATTCCAGATTTAGCAACCTTGTATGTTGAGATTGATAGAGACAAAAATGCAAGCGACGAAGAAAAGCGTCAGAAAAAAGAGGAAGCGGAAAACGATTTTCAGATTAGAAGTGAGAGAATTCACACTGTTTCTCAATTACTTAGAGCATATGGCTTATATGAAAAAGATAAACAGTACGTAGTACAGGGTGGTAAAGTAATGATCGTCGATGAGAACACAGGTCGATTGATGCCTGGCAGGAGGTGGAGTAACGGTTTGCACCAAGCAGTTGAAGCAAAAGAAGGTGTTGCTATTGAGAAAGAGACAAAAACCTACGCGACAATTACTATCCAGAATTACTTTCGCATGTACGAAAAACTAGCAGGAATGACCGGAACTGCAGAAACTGAGGCAGGGGAATTTCACGATATTTATCGACTGGGCGTTATGGTTATTCCCACCCATAGAAATTGTGTTCGCAAAGATTTAAACGATTTGATGTTTAAAGGTCGTCGTCAAAAATTTAATCAAGTTCTTGAAGACCTCACTGAAGCACATAAGTTAGGCCAACCCGTTTTAATTGGAACTGCCTCGGTCGAATCTTCGGAAGTTTTTAGCCGTATGCTCAAACGGGCTAATATCAGGCACACAGTTTTAAATGCAAAATTTCATGAAAAAGAGGCAGAGATTGTAGCTGAAGCAGGGCAGCGGGGTGCCGTCACAATTGCAACTAACATGGCTGGACGAGGAACGGATATTAAATTAGGTGATGGTGTGAAAGAATTGGGAGGTTTGTTGGTTTTGGGGACAGAACGTCACGAGTCTCGAAGGATTGATCGCCAGTTGAGGGGTCGTTGTGCTCGTCAGGGCGATCCGGGGTCTTCCCGATTTTATGTTTCTCTTGAAGATGATCTAATGCGCCTATTTGCTAATCAGGGAGCTCTTTCCAAAATGCTGGAAAAGTCTTTTGGAGATGATGAAATGTTGGAACATGGCACACTGGATTGGTCTATTCAGAATGCACAAAAAAAAGTGGAGCAACAGAACTACTCCATTCGCAAACGGTTGCTACAATATGATGATGTTTTAAACAGACAGCGTGAAATTGTTTATTCAATCAGAAATGATGTACTTTTGGAGGAAGATCCAGGGAAAATTTTGATGGAACAGGTCGAAGATGAAGTTGATTCACGCCTAGCTGCCGTGCCATTAACCGAGTTTAATGCAAGCCGTCCCGAAGATATGCTCGAATTGGAGTCGCTACTTGCCTCGTGGGTAAATGTTACTTTTCCTCTTAGCTTACAACTCGAAGAACTAATTGGAAAAAGTGAGGATGAAGTCAAGGGTATCCTTTTTGAAAAAATTAAGAATGCTTATGAGGGTAAGAGGAAGCTAGAGAATGCAGATCAATTACAAAGTCTTGAAAGATATGTGGTAGTTAATGCCGTGGATGTTCATTGGCAGGATCATTTAACTGAAATGGATGAGTTACGCCGAAGTGTGGGGCTTCGGGGCTATGGACAAAAAGATCCATTAAGCGAATATAAAAACGAAGCATATCGTGCATTCGAGGAAATGATAGTTGCTATGCGTTCGGATGTGTGTAGCGGGATGTTTCGTTCGTCCACTAACTTGGCCGCATTTGAAAATATGCTTTCCAATTTAAGTGATGTTGCCAGGGCAACTGGACCAGATACTACAGCCAGTGGAGGATTTGAGCGTTTCTCTGGAGGTTCCCAAAATGCTCAACGAAGCGGTCAATCAGATGCACCTGAAATTCCCAATGTGGCAACTCCAATTGTTAGGGAAACCCCAAAAGTGGGAAGGAATGATTTATGCCCTTGTGGAAGTGGGAAAAAATATAAGAAGTGCTGTGGTGCCGGTGTTTCTGTTTAAGTTTTAATTGTAGATATGTTTTGCCACAATCGGGGGTTAATCTGCTCCGGTCTTAAATTTGGGGCAATTTGATTTTCTTTCATCCACAAATTCAATCTTTTGCAAATAGGCTCATTTTCTCTTTTGGCTAAAGTGCCGATTTGTTTTCTGCGCTGGGTGAAAATTTTTCGAATTAAAGATCGATCTTCTTTACAGTAAAGGAAGGGTTTTGCTAAGCGTGTCATTTTTACCAGCACGGAATCTATCCCAGGTACTGGAAAAAAACACTGCCTCGATACAGGATGTACTTTTTCATATCTAAATACTCCACGTAAGAAAATAGTAAGGGCATTGTAACTCTTACTGGAATGTTCAGCATTCATTCTTTCCATAGCTTCTTTTTGGAGCATGAGAACCATGCAAAGAGGGATTTTCTGCTGGTTTAATAATGATTCAAGCCATGCAGAAGATATTGCATAAGGAAGATTTGAAACTACAGCAAAATCATCTATTTCATCTGTCAGGTTTCCGGTCGGATTCTTGACTGCATCTCCTCGGGTCAAATGAAGTTTTTTATCTGAAATGAAATCTGATAGCTTGTTTTCTAGGTTTGAATACAGAGTTTTATCTATCTCCACTGCATATACTGGATGACCTCTAAGAAGTAACTCTTTTGTTAATGTACCGAGCCCAGGTCCGATTTCAACCACAGGAATTTCAGGGGGTAGCTCCGCCATGGAAAGAGATTTTCTTACAATATTACCATCGACTAAAAAATTTTGCCCAAGTTTTTTCTTAGGACGGTGGTCAAGTGAATCTAAAAGTTTAGTGGTTGCCGATGGGGAGAGTGACATTTGAATGAATTGTAAATGGAAGAGTCAGCCCCGTTGTTTCATACTATGTATCAGGCTTTCAGTATCTTCTGATTTCATCAATGCCTCTCCGCATAATACGGCATCTGCTCCAATTTCTCTTACATACCAAGCATCCTCGGGTTCAGAAATTCCACTTTCACTTACTTTTACAATGGAATCGGGGATTTTAGGAATAAGTTCTTCAGAGATTTTTAAATCAGTCACGAAACGCGTCAGGTCACGATTATTAACGCCCAAAATTTTGGGGTTGTGACGAAGGGCTTTTTCTAGCTCGGCTTCTTCATGAATTTCATACAGACAATCCAAACCACTAACATCAGCTGCTTCCCGAAGTATTTTTAACTCATCATCATCGAGTGCTCGAACAATTAACAGTATAGCTCGTGCACCAGCCTCAAGTGCTTCCATAATCTGAATTGGGTGAACCATGAAGTCTTTTCTTATAGTTGGAATTATTCGTTGGTGGTTAGTTAGGAAATCATTGACATCCCACAAATCTTTCAGTTCGCCGCCGAAATATTTGTGGTCTGTTAATACAGAGAGTGAATCTGCATCGGCATTAAGATAATTTCTGGCTTGGTCAACGGCTGAAATTTTTTCCGCAATGTTGCCAGCGGATGGAGACTTTCTTTTAATTTCGGCAATTATGGAAAGTTCGTCTTGGTTACTTAGGGAATCATGGAAAGATAAGTCAGTTTTCATTCGCAATCCTAAGCTTTCCAAGTCTTCCAATTTTACAGGTCGAATACGAGAAGCAATTTCTTTTCGTTTCCAGTCCATTATTTCTGCGAGTTTATCCATATGGTTATTGAGATTTTGACATTTATTGATCAGATTAATTTGCCATGTATATTATCTAATACAGAATGCGCGAGTGTGAGCGAAATTCAACGACTAAGAAACATTGTTGCAAAACTTAGGGCACCAGATGGTTGCCCATGGGACCGTGAGCAAACCCATCAGTCACTTTTGAGATGCCTCGTTGAGGAAGTATCTGAAGTGTTAGAGGCGATTGATAACGAGGATGATGAATTAATGGAGGAGGAACTAGGCGACCTTTTATTACAAGTTGTAATGCATGCCCGTCTGGCTGAAGAAAGAAAAAGTTTTAATTTAGATGATGTAGCTAGAGGAATTTCGGATAAATTAATCAGGCGGCACCCCCATGTCTTTGGTGAAAAATCAGACACAATAGATTCATCTGATAAAGTGTTGGATCAATGGGAGAAAATCAAAGCACTAGAAAAAAAAGAAAAAGGGCAGGAGGATGGAGAAAAAATAGTTTTTAAAAATTTACCGCCTCGTTTGCCGGCTCTACTTTTTTCAATGGAAATTTATAAGAAAGCCTTGAAAAATAGTCTACAATCTAAGGGCCAATGGTCTGAAGAGAGAATTGAAAAAGGTACTCATGGATTTGACGATGATATGGCGGGCAGATCGTTGTTTGAGATAGTAGCAAAATGTCATAAAAATGGGATTGATCCTGAAACAGCACTTCGTAAGTTTGCAGCAGGGCAAGTTGACTTTTTGGAGCAGGAGTATTCAAATTCATGACCGCTAGGATTCTAAAGATACCTTTGGATGAAAATGATCAAGTTACAAGTGTTTCCTGCATAGTTCGGGAGTCAACAAGAGCGAGGCGAATAAATCTTAAAATTCAATCAAAGGGGAAAGTAATACTCACTCTTCCTCGCAGGGTCAGTTTGCAGGAAGGAATGACTTTTCTTAATCAGAAAAAGGAATGGATCAAAAAAAGAATTAGTACCTTTCCTCCTCAAGTTTCTTTGAGCGAATATTTTTTAAATGGAGGATTAGTTTGGCTAACTGAACACCCACGCTCTCTTTCCTTAAACTTTATAGAAAATTATTCCAAGCCATTCCAGGAAATTTCATTTGATGAGATAAAATTTAATGTTCCGATCGGGGAATGTTTGAATGAAACTACTGTCAAGTTGTTGAGAAATTTAGCTAAGGACAGTTTAACAAGCAGACTTACCTTACTTGCAAAAGGTGCATCCTTAGCTTGGGAAAAAGTACGTATCGGTAATCAAAAGAGCCGATGGGGTTCGTGTTCAGAAAGAAAAACAATTTCTTTAAATTGGCGGCTTATATTGCTTCCATATGAGGTAGGTAATTACGTGATTTTTCATGAACTTGCCCATTTGAAACATCTTAACCACTCTAAAGAATTCTGGGGCTTTCTTGAGAAGTTGTGCCCGAATGCCCGAAATCTTGACGCTAAGTTAAGAACTTTCGGGAAAACAATAATATCTTTAAATCAGCGTGACTGAGGGATGACTCGACCTAATTCCCATGCTGTTTTTCCTCCAAGGGATCTTAGGAAAGGAAGTGCATCGCCAGTTTCCTCAGCAACATCAACTGGTGTTATTCCGTCAGGCCCGTAGCGCGAATTTACATCAAAATTATACGACAGAGCTTTTTGGACTAAACTTTTTTTCCCAGAGAATGCAGCACCATGAATGATTGTATAGCCATCTTTGGCTGATATATGTGGGTTAGCCTTTTTTGATAACAGGAAATCAATAACATCTTCTTTTCCTGATACCATAGCTATAAGAAGTGGGGTTGCACCGAAGGCATCCCTCGCATTAACAGGAATTCCTTTATTTAAGAGTCTCTTTATTTCATTAAGGTCACCTAAACCAGCAGCAACATGTAAGGGGTTTTGATTCATAACTCCTATTTCAGTAAGCAATTCTACAATAGATTTGTGACCGCCTGCGGCTGCTAGGTCGATCAGGTTCGTACCGTGATTGTCTTTTACATGGGGGTCTGCTGAAAGAGAAAAAAGGATTTCGAGAATATCTTTTTCGCCCCTTAGTGCTGCGGTCATACATGGCGTCTCACCTTCATCGGTTCTTGCATTCACATTTGCACCCTCTTCCAGAAGTAATTCAAGAACCTGAATATTTCTGCCCCAGGCTGCACTGTGCAGCGGAGTTGATTTATGTCTTCCTTTTGTGTTAGGATCTCCACCGCTACGTAGGAGGTATTCGACAATACGGGGGTTACCCTTATACGACGCGTAGTGCATTGGGCTATGTCCAAAACGATCTGTGGCGTTAAGTAAGGCACCCCGTTTAACTGCCTGAATCGTGGAGTTTAAGTTATTTTGAGAGATTGCCTGAAATATATCATGGTTTACCTGATCGATAAGAGATTGTCCAATATGGTGGAATAAGACTTCCCAACCTGTCCGATTTGAATCATTCAATTTGAGCAAAGAAACGAGTTTATTTTCTTCATCATAAATTGAAAGATTTTTAAAGTCGTCTAAGATATGAAGCATTTTCAGTTGTTCAAATGTGAGAGAAGGGCTTTGTCGAACTGAGTAGTTGGCTTGATTAATATTTAAATCCAATCCGAAAAGTCTGCTACTTAAGAAACTTTTTCTTTTTTTGCTAAGGGCTTTGATAGGCTTTTTGTTTTTGATTTCCCGGAGGTACTCCAAACTTGAAATCCAAAAACTATCTCCGTGATCTGTTAAGTGTAGGTCATTTGCTTGAAGAATGGATTGTAAGGAATTCATTGAATTTAAACCGGCAATTAGTTGTTTTAACCCTAATTGTTGATCGATCCCAATACCTAGGTTAATTATCGGTTTCAAAGATATAATAGGACTGCCATTTGATGAATAGGAATACTTTTGACCGAAGTGACCACCAGAGAATATTAATTCCCCGTTAGGAAATGATAGTAAATCTGAAGGGGTAGCATCAAAGCCAGGCAGTTTAGTATCTTTAGTGATCTGATTGTTACTCAATGTGCGAAGTATCTGATCAATAATTCGAGAGATCTCTTTCTTGGTATCCTTTGCAGGCATACTGATCCTCGCAACAAGCGGAGAGTCTCCAGGGACTAAGTCTAGCAGGTGGTGAATGTTTTGATGTGGGGGATTAACTTTTTTATCAAAATGGAATTCTTGTGAGGATACCTTGAATGAGCCTAAATTTGACTGGATATAAAGGCCAAACTGTTTAGTGAAGAATGGGTCGAGAATGGGCAAGAGTTGTTTCCAACGATCATCTGGCCAACTGTTTTCGGTAACATTCGCAATACCACTTCCATCTAAGTAAAGAGAAACGTCAGCATGCTGAGAAAAGTGCATTTGCAGGGAACTCGGGAATTGTTCTTCATTGGATTTAGATGAAATTGCTTGGTAAAGCTTATCCATTTCGATTTCGGAAGTGTTCGTTTTTTGCAAAGCTGGTCCGAATCCGACAACATAAAATAATCTTCCTTTTCTCCCAAATTCTAAGGGGTATCCGTTTTTGCAAAAACGGTTAGATTTAGAATTTTTTCTGGAAAATTCCAAAGACTCGGCAAGGTTGGCAATTTTTTGATCAAATTTTTCAGTGCTTTTAATCTGAGAAATAATTCCAAAAGAAAGCGGATTACTTTTGGAGATACTTGTGTTCAAAAATAATTGCAGGGGGATTTTTGAGTTGATTCCAATCTCCTCGGGTTGAAGAAAAATTTTTTTGAATTGGAGATTTGCTAAATTCCAAGAATTGAAAAGCGGTTTCCATAGTTGATTACTTTGAATTTTAGATTTTTTTACAACTTTATCGATGTTTACTGATAGGACGAGGAATGAATCTGCAGGGACACATGAGGCAGTGGTGCTGATTTTACTAGAATAAGCATTTTGAGCCAATATTAGAATCGCAGGTATAAATAAAAGTATATTTTTCAAGGAAATGGAAATTGTCTTTGTCATAACTTCAAACTACTTTGCGATACAAAAGGGTCAAATTATCTTTCTCTTTTTGTAATTCTTACACTAAATATCATAAAATCAGCTACATGTTTACAGGAATCGTTGAAAATGTGGGAAAAGTCGTTTCACTGAAAGAAAAGACCGAGTCTTGGTTACTTGAATTAGAGCCCTTAATTGAAGGCGTGGATGGTATGGGTGCTGGTGCGAGTCTATCGGTAAACGGATGCTGCCTAACATTTCGTGAGGATTTCAAAGAACTTGCAGGTTTTGATCTATTGGATGAGACATTGGAAAAAACAAACTTAGGCTCTTTAACACCCGGTAGCTTGGTTAATTTGGAACGTTCTCTTCCAGCAAACGGCAGGATAGGGGGACATTTCGTTTCAGGTCATATTGACACTTGTGGGGAAATTCAAATCTTTGAGGAACGAGGCAAGAACTTATATCTCCAAGTACAGGTTCCTCAAAGATATCAACACTATTTAGTTGATAAGGGGTGTATTGCAGTGGATGGGTGTTCTCTTACTGTGTGCGATGTGGAAGAGAATACTTTTGCTGTATGGTTAATTCCTCATACTTTAAGTAAGACTAATTTAATGGAAAGAAAGGCTGGCGATCGGATCAATCTTGAATTTGACTTACTCGCTAAGTATGTGGAAAAGCTTTCTTCACCAATCTTAGAGAAAGATTGAAAATGGAAATTGTTGATGCCAGCCTTGCAATTCTTGAAGAACTTAAGCGGTTCCGTGGCGAAGGAGTAAGAGAAATTTATTTAGAAGACAAAACACTAACAATACTGGAAGAAGTATTGAGTCATAACAGACCAAATTTAGTTGAGCAAAAGCTTAATCCAGAAGCGAGGTCATTTATAAAACCAAAATCTGATGATTCCAATAAATCTTTAGTTCCTAGAAGTTCGTACCCTAATCGAAACAAAGAAGTGGAGATCAAAGTGTATGGGGAAAAGCCCTTAGCTGAAGATGACTCCCAGTTCCTTACCATTCCAAAAATAAATTTACCAAATACAGCAAAAAGAGATCAGTGGCTTTGGCTTAATAATGAGATTGAAAATTGTTCGGTTGCAAAGAAAGAGTTGAATTCCGATGGAATAATACATTTTGGACGTGGTAGTTTAGATGCAGATATCTTTTTTTGTGGTGATTCACCAAGCGAAGAGGATGATGAAGCTGGTTCAGTATTCGGTGCTGCTGCTGGCAAGCTATTAGTGAAAATTATTGAAACTATGGGTTTTAGTGAAGAATCTGTATATCTTAGTAATATTCTTCATTGGCGCCCAAAGCATGAACTTGCATTTGGAAGTCGCCCGCCAAGTGAAAATGAGTTGAGTTTTTCTCTCCCTTATCTACGAGCTCAGATTGAAATAATAAACCCAAAAGTTATTGTTGCACTAGGAAAAACTGCAACTGATGGATTGTTAGGATCTGACCCTAAACGTCGTTTAGGAGATGTCAGAGGTGCCTGGAATGAATTTGCCGGAATACCGCTCATGATAACTTACCACCCTTCCTACTTAATTCACAACCCTAGTAAATCGGGTAAAAGAAAAGTGTGGGAAGATATGTTGAAGGTCATGGATAAGTTGGGGGCACCAGTAAGCGAAAAGCAAAAAGGCTTTTTTCTTTAAATTCATTTACATTTTTTCTAATGAAAAGTCAGAAGGTATTGGTGGTTCTGAACGGTAATCCACCTTGTAATTCAGTTCTGTCCTGGCGTTACGAAGAGGCAGATTTAACTATTGCTGTGGATGGTGGATGGATAACCTGTCGGCAAGCTGATTTATACCCTGAAGTTCTGATTGGTGATATGGATAGTTTGGGTGAAGATCCGAGCGGCATGGGGATTCCGTCACATGTCAAAATTATTGATGATAAAAATCAAAATCAATCGGATTTTCAAAAAGCTATAAATTTTATTTTATCCAAAATTGAACCATCGGAAATCGTTCTTTTAGGTTTTTTGGGAAACCGGACCGATCACTTGATTAACAACTTTTCATTGATTTCTGAAATTCCCGATGGCATTACAATAACAATTGATTCAGAGACAGAGTGGGTTAGGAGAGTTACTGGAAAACAGGTTCTACAAGTTAAAGGTAATAAGGGTGCGACTATTAGTCTTGTTCCTTTTGAATTATGTAAATCCGTCAGCACTGTTGGTTTAAAATGGAACCTTGATGGTGAAGATCTATCTTTTGGTGGATTAACAAGTATTAGTAATGTGATTTCATCGAATTTTTCTGAAATCTCCGTTCAATCAGGATCTCTATTTACAATAATTCAGAAATAATTTGCATCAATTAGTTATTTAGTGCATATGCATATATGCTTTTGATGTATAAATCTATTTCTGTGTAAATTTGATGGGATTTAAAAAATTCCTTAAAGACTTTTCGTTTTATTGGTATGACAGATTTTTTTACGCCAGTTCTCGAGATCAAGAGTTTGATGCAAGGGTTGAACTTAGCAAAAAAGTTGTCCGGAAGGATTTAGAACTAATTTTAAAACGGTTAACCTGCTTAAAAATTATTGAACTTGTACAGAAAAAAAAACAAAGTTCATGGCAAGTAGTTCTAGCTTTGGATAAGAATCCATTTATAATAGCGACTACAACGAATGAAGAAAAATATCAGTTTAAGATATTAGAAGACTCGAAATTTTCTGAACCTCAAAATTTATTTGATGACCTTAAATTTGCTGCAAATCAGTACCTGATGGTTTCGCAATGCGGATTAGATTTGTTGGTTAACCGTCTAGTTCCAGATACTCCCGAGTTTCGTTCTGAAAAAAACGATTGGATTGCCTATGATGGTTTAGAGGCTGCCAAAAATATTTTGCATACTCGAATGATTGAATATCGAAAACTTGCATAACCCAAAAAGCCTTCCCTCGGGAAGGCTTTTTAAAAGATTATTAAAATGGTTATTTGTACTGGGGAAGGTGACCTTTATCAAAAGCTTCTTTGAAGTACTTTTCTGGGTCTCTTTTCCAACGGCGTTCTGCACTTGAAGACCAAAAGTAGATTTTCTTACCTTTGTATTCGACAGATTTTGAATTTGGATTAACGACGCGTTCAGGATAAATCGGACAAACCCGTTGGTCTAATAATTTTACTTTATCAACACCAAGTTTCTTTTGCTCAGCAGATGAAAACTTTTTCGCAAGTGCAGGTAGTGCTTTGATATAATAAGCTTGATTTGCATCAAAGGCTTTGACGCATGACCCACAGCAGAAAAATATTTTTTTACCGAGAATTTCTGAGTATTCTTCAGGATCAATTTCGTCGCCTACCATAATCGCACATGTTTCATCCTCCGCAAAGAGGGCACTGGATAAAAATAGAGTGAGTAAAAGAGAGAATATATATTTCATTATTACAATTATGTCCTAATTTAATTTTTTTTTCAAGACTTTCGGTTGCTTTTATTAAATTATTTTTGAAAAGCTTTTGATTTTTTTATTGAAAGATATCGAAGCTTTTTTTTTTATGAATTCAAAAGAAAAAAGTTAATATGAGAGAGATTTCTTTCATTTTTGATTTAAGATATACTGAAATAAATAGAAAAACATAATATTATTCCGAAGTAGTTGGTCCTGACCAATGATTAGGAAGCTAAGAAAGTATAGAAGTTGTGCAAAATCAGCAAATGGTTACAGAACTTCGCCTTTTCAAAAAGAGCAAGTTATCCGAAGTTAATAATGTCTTGAAGAGAATGGAGCACGATACATTTGGTAATTGAATATTTTGCGGGGAAGCGATTTCCAAAGAACGACATGCTCTTTTTCCAGAAGTAGAAATTTGTGTGGGATGGAGTTAAATCAAAGTTTTTTCATATCAATGACAAATCGGTATTTTACATCGCTATTAACAAGTCGTTCAAACGCTTCGTTTATTTGATTCATCTCAATGATTTCGACATCAGAAATAATATTATTTTGCCCACAAAAATTTAGCATTTCCTGAGTTTCCTGAATTCCCCCAATTAAGGAGCCAGACAAAGTTTTTCTTCCAAATAGAAGTTGGGCGGCATTTACCTTGTCTAATGGTTCAATGGCACCTACTACGCACATAGTTCCATCGACTTTTAGTAAATCGAGATAGGGGTCTATGTTATGATTAACTGGAATAGTGTTGAGAATAAAATCGAACTGGCCCATTTCTTTGGACATCGCATCCTGATTTGTGGAAAGAAGAACTTCATCTGCACCAAGAGATTTCGCATCCTGACCCTTTTCCGGAGAAGTTGTAATCATCACAGTATGAGCTCCCAACGCGTTTGAAAATTTGACTCCCATATGACCCAGGCCGCCCAAGCCTACGATTCCAACCTTCATTTCAGGTCCAACTTGCCAATGCTTTAATGGAGAGTAAGAAGTAATACCTGCACACAGTAAAGGAGCGGTGCTTCTAGTTTCAAGATTTTCAGGCATACTCAAAATGAAAGATTCATCAGCGACAATCCTTTTCGAGTAACCTCCATATGTAAAACCGCCAGGGTCGTCTGTGGGTGCATTGTAGGTTGCTGTGAATCCATTTAAGCAATACTGCTCCAAACCGATCTTGCAAGACTGACAATTTCCGCATGAGTTAACCATGCAGCCGATAGCAGCTAAGTCACCGGTAGAGAATTTTGTTACTTCTGAGCCGACTTCTGATACTCGACCGACAATTTCATGGCCTGGGACGACTGGGTACTCTGTCATATTCCAGTCATTGTTTACAAAATGAAGGTCTGTGTGGCAAACACCACAATATTCAATTTCAATCTGAACATCCTTTGTACCAACTGTTCGCCTTTTTATTTCAAAGGGTTTGAGAGTATCTTTTTCTTTTAGAGCTGCGTATGAATTTATGGTAGTCATGTGTGGTTGATTAAAAGATGAAGCTCTAGTATTAGATGAGTTATTTAAAATAGCAAGGTGCTCGTTTTCAGAATATTAAATTTACTAGTGCGCGAACCCTTGACCTCAGCCATTACTCTGTTTCATAATTTCAATATGAAAAAATTATACCTTTCCCTTTGTATATTACTCTGTTTCGCTGGATGTGCGGATGATGAAATCGTGAAACCTTCATTCCCCGATATTGTAAATCCGCTTGATCAGGATGATGTATTTACAAAGGCTTTTTCAGGAGCAACTAAGCTGTCTGATCTTTTTAAAAGATCTGATAATGGTTTGGAATTTTATTCTGATTCAAATGGATTGCCATTCAACGGTTGGGTAAAAAGAACCTATGATGATGGAAAGGTGGGCTTTTTATTTCAGTGTAAGAATGGTAAGCAAGATGGTTTACACACGGCTTGGTATCCTAATGGTCAAAAGATGGTTGAGCGAACTTGGAGAAATGGTCTGCGGGATGGTCCATATAAAACTTGGACAGAGGCAGGTAATTTGGAATCCAGAGGTTACCATTTAAATAATTTAGTACACGGTCAGGTTGAGGAGTTTTATCCAAATGGCTCAATGAAGTCTAAAAGCCAATACATTGAAGGAAAAGTTGATACCTTTGTGAGCTGGAAACCAGATGGTTCGATTTGTCCGAATTCATCAATAGCCGAGGGCTCAGGAACCATCTTTGTTTATAATGAAGATGGTTCAGTTGATTACAATGTATCCTATGCGAATGGAGGCATTGATTATGGTGAAGCTATTGAATCTAATACTTCCATACTAATTGAAGAATCAAATTCATTGGCGATTGATGATGCCAATCTATCAGGAGCAGTTACTGGAGAGCCTGAATAATTTTCTAAGCATCCTCCCATTTATTTCTGTGAAGATAATCATTTGCTCCTATTTGATCATTGTTTCCCATGTTTTACAGGGGAGTGAAGAACAGTATCCAAATTTCGATAATCGTTTAGAAATTGACAAGATTATTGATGAGGCAGTCGTCGGAGTATGGGATGAGTTTGATAATAAATCGCTTCCTTTTGACGAATTTAGGCAAAAAAATGGTCTTCAGTTCGAAAGGTCATCGAGTTATCCATATTCCGGTTTTTATGTGCAGTTAGATTCAAAGAAAAGAATTCGGAATCTTCGGACATTTTCAAATGGTCTTTTAGAAGGGCCTTCGATTAGTTGGCGAGAAAATGGACTGAAGTTTTTTGAAGGACATTACAGGGGAGGGAAAAAAGATGGAATTTTTATTTATTGGTCTAAAAAGAGTAGTAAGATATCTCAGCAAACTTATCTTAATGGAAAGCTCGATGGCTTAACCGTTAAATGGTACCTTAATGGACAAATGAGTTCAGAGCAGATTTTTCAAAATGGAAAAATTATTAGTGCGATTGGATGGAAACCTAATGGTGAAAGATGTCCTTTAACTCGCGTTGTTGATGGTGTTGGTGTTCTCGTTGTATACGATGATTTTGGAGAGATAAGTTTAAAGAAACAACACAGTGACCTGGATCAAGAAATAGTCGTCGAGAAATATGAAAATGGTAACACCCGTGAAGAAGGTTTTTACAAAGATGGGAAAAAGCATGGAGTTTGGACCTACTACCGCCCAGATGGCGTGAAGCAGTTTCAGGTTACTTATAGAGATGGTCAACGACTCACGACGAAGTTTTTGTCACCATTGTAAATCTGATATTCGCAATAATATATGTTTAGTTAATCTGAGGTCTGAGGGAAGCTCTTCTCAATTAAACCATTTATCGGGATGAAATTTGGTATGTTGTAACTCATACAGTGAAGTTGTCCTCTTAAAGGGATGAGCTTATCGCAATTTATTCTTTTTACCATCCAGTCGGAAGGAATGATTGAACGGTAAACATCTTCTGCTTTGTTTTCAATACTTGGATCCACATCACTGAAGGATGGCATAAGTAAAACACCATTCGCTAAAATTATATTTGTGTAGGATCGCCATTCGTTACCCGATTTGGGAGGCATGGGGATACGAATGACCTTCATAGGTCCTGCTGATGTGGAAATCGATGATACAATTCTGGCAGCTTCATTTAAAATGGCACTGTTCTCAGAGTCAATTTCTTGATCTATCTCACCAACAACTGCAACATTTTTAGCCACCATTGACATAAACATATCAATATGCCCATTTGGTTCTTCAATAAGGTGGTTAACTGCATACACCCCGTTTACCCCTAAGTAGTCATTAAACATTGAGGTGAGTTGTTTATGAGTATATTCATTTTGTTTGTTTACCAAAATGGTTTTTGCGGAAGTAATTAACAAACCATCTCCATTACTTATAAAATTTCCACCCTCCAGTACTAATGGTATTGAGCGAACGGGAAGATCAAGTAGGCGAGCAAGTTCAAAGCACATTTGATCATCCATTTTACGATTTGAACGCATGTCTCGAGTGCTGTACTTCGCATCAACCATTAGTGCATTGTCTTGGTTATATCGAAGGATGAACGGTGCATAGTCGCGAACCCAGATTGAATTTGATGGGATAACCAAAAAGCGCATCGAATCTTTAGGCATTCCCATCTTCTTTAACATTGCTACTCCGCTTAGAGCTTGTTCCTCAGTTGAAACTAAAGCAAAAAGAGGTACCCTCATATCAACGGCTTTTGCAATTTCACCAAAAAGCTCTGGCATTAAATTTATTTGATTATGGCAACCTAGTAGAATGGCACCTTGTTTTCGAAATTCTGCTGCTGGGTAAAAATCTTCAGGATGAGGGTAAGGGAATTTTGTTCTAAGAGATTTAGAAAGAGAGGTTGAGTTAATATCCTTTGAAAATTTGTTTTTCGGCAAATAATTCGCCCCACTGTACATTCCTCCAAGAAAAATGAAAATAGCAAAAATTGAATACCCATAACGAGAAAGTTTGCTGCTTGGAGATTCTTTCTCTCGGATAGTTTTGTTTTCGGATACTAAGCCATGATTTTCTATATCATTATTTTGGATTGCAGAAGCTTTTTTGTAAGAAGTTTGAGGATTAAGTTGTTTATTTTTTCTACGATTCAATAAAGTGCCCTCAAAAAATAAGCTTCGCAAAAGAGAGCTATGGCATTAGTCGAGAATTGGGTAATGTTTAAATAATTTTTATATAATTTGTCCACGGATGAAGGAAAAATTCAATGAAATTGAATTAACTGGTAAAAGTTTAGTTTTTGGTGCTAAAGCCAATCTTTAAAAACACCGAACAATAATAGTACTCAGTAACCTATTTAAGACAATTTTTTTGATTTTTTTTAAGTAATATCTTCTAAAATAAAACTAAGTTAGGAATTATTGGATTAAATAGATTCTTACGACTGAAGTTGGGTACTTTTTATAAAAAACTTATTGTTTCAGCGTGATTCATTTCCGTATCTATTTCTGTTTGAGGACATTTTTTGGGCTTTTGGATACTAAGGGAGTCTAAAAGTCGTAAAGGGGAGGTTTTTTTTAAATTAAAAAATACCTCTTTAATTGCTAGAATTTATGAAAAAATAAAGTCTCCCCACACAATAAAATTGGCAGGGAGACGATTAATTTTTTAAGGTTAGCAGATCTTGATTGATCGGCCTTTTGCTTTTTCTGAAACTGGAATGGTAACCGAGAGGACTCCTTCTTCAAGTTTGGCGTTTGTCTTTGTGGTATCCAACTTGTCGTTTAGGATGACTTCGATATTCAATTCATCAGATTGAAATAGTCCCGTTTTATTTTTTTCTGAATTTGTTGATAACCGAAGTTTTTTATCTTCAATTTCAAGACTCAGGTCATTTTTTTTCCAACCAGGAACAAGGAATTCAATTCTTACCTGATTTTCTTCGTTTCTGATCTTCACATTCCCGTATTCTGCAATAGTGGATTGGTAATTCGAAATTGGTTGTTGTTCATTTCGAGTTAGTAGTGAGAAAAGGGAATCAAATGCATTCCCAAATGGACTGATTTCATATTTGTCATTAATTTTCATATTATTTTTCCTTTTGTAATGTGTTATTGTTCTTAAATGTGCAATAATCATACCAATTTTTTATCCTGATAATCAATGACTTATGGAATATTTAATTTGCGGATTGAGTCAATGTAGCACATTTTAATTTCGCCTTGTTTGTAGTCGAGTCATATTGTCGCATTGGGGGGGGTATTGAAAAATGTTTAAGCTCTTGTTTGACATAGTTTTTTGCTGTGGCCGTAAGACAAGAAATTCGAGGAATGGGGACGGGACTCCTTGCCGTTGAGACAATTCCTGGATGAATCTTCCCGCATAGGTATAGTCGGGCCTGAAGTCATGCCCCCATTTCGATAAGCAATGTGCCTCATCAAATACCCATCTGAAAATCTGTCTTTTAGCGATAGCTTCCTTGAACCTTTTATTACGAAGCTGTTCCGGGGAAACATAAAGAATAGCTGTGTTCTGGTTTTCTAAACAAAATTCGCATGAAGTATTTTCACAGGGTGTCTCTCTAAGTTTGTAAACCAAGTCTAAGACATGGGGATACTGATGGCATACCCAGTGCGGGAGGATTGAATTAGAACTCGCGACGAGTAGCCAAGATAAGAGATAAGCATGGTAATCCTTTTTGAAGAGATCATCTTCAACCAGACTTAAAAAGGCTTGTTCACAAACTTTACCATGGAGGTATTTTTTTAATATTTCTTTGAGATCTTCATCATTAGTGAGTTTTTTGACGCCAATTTCATAGAAGAAAATATCAAGCCCCTCTTTCTCCAATTGATTTTCAGCTTCAGAAAGAATTTTTCTGTATGCTGATGCTAGTTCAGGATGTTTATTATTTAACCGGGAGAGTGCATTGATCTCATCATTCAAAAGTGCATAAGCGAGTTCACAGTCTTTGATTGGATAGCTTCTTGAATCACCTTCAAGTTTATATCCTTTAACAAGTTTATGATAAGGGTTTTCAGGGAAGCAGATGGGGGATAACCTCAGCGTGTCCAAAACGGGTTTGGATGAAAGAGGGTTTCGGGGGTCGAGATTTCATATGTGTTCATCCCGTTGAATGGTTTTGGTGGATACCCCAAAGCGTTCTGCCAGAACCGATAGGCTCGGGTATCTCTGCTTGCTTAGATATTCGTGGATACCGAGAATTCGGTGGAGTACTTTATAGGTCGATTCCCCTTCGCTGCTCATGATGATTTGATATGGACACTATTTGACCTTTTCAAGTTATATTATTCAAGGAATTCAAATGTATCGGTTAATTATCTTGATTTCATATTTTCACTCTTTAAAAGTAACCTTTCCCCTAATTAATTACCCTATCATATAATGGCCAAATCGCTTTCTTTTAAACATGGCAAGAAGGACTTTACCGTTTCCCTTGGGCGTAAAGTGACCAAGGACGACCTCTACGGTAAAGTGAAACGAGTAGTCGAAAAAGACGGGCAATCCCTCGAACGAGGACTTCTCGGACCGGATGGTAGCCTCCTGCCCCGAAAGGCGCTTTCCAGTATCCGGTTGGATCCGGAGGGCACGCCCGTTGAGGCAGAAGAAGTGCTCCATGATGGAAATCCAGTGGAGATACTACCATCCTCCTTTGACGAGAGTGCTCCTCTTGAACAGGTACCCATTACCGATCTTGCTGGATTTTGTACGTCCGATGTTTATCCTCTGGAAGATTGTGAGATTCCCGTAGGACTCTATTCGACTTGGTTTGCCTATCGGAAGGGACCGGAGCGTAAAGAGGCATTGGTTTTGGTTCGGGAAGGTGGTGCATTTTTGATGTCTGGTCACAGAAAGAATTCCCCACTTATCGGTCTGGGTGTGGTGTATGATTTCTTTGACGCGGTCAGTACCGAGGATGATACCGAAGAGGATGACGATCTTGATTTTGCAATGATGTGAGCCCGCCGGGCGACTGCTCCATAATCCTATGAATGAAATACATTTTGAATATGAAGGAAAGGCAGCCCGCCTGAGCCTCCAATCTTTAAAACGCGAAAAAACCAAGCCGGCAGTTCGCCGCAGAACTGGCTCCGGGGAAGTTTCTCTGGTGCGGGTCCTTAATGGACAGTCACAGACAATCGATAAGGAAAAGCTGACTCCAGAAGATTTAATTAATGGAGATCCTGAGATTGAGATTGAGAGCGGAGGTACCCTTCCCGAACTCGAGCTTTTTACCCCGGCTTATTTGACGCCTGGACAAACCCCCGAGATTGCTCATGAGTTTTCCGAAATAGAAATCGTTCATACTCCACAGGGAGAAGAAAAAGAAAGGCGTCCTCGAGTAGTTAGGGATTCCAATATCAACGATATTCACCCAATCAAATTCGGTAAGACTTTTCCAATCGAAAAGGCATTTACCAGCTTTGTCTTCCGTGCAGTATACCAACTCGTTCATGATGATGGTATTGGCTACGAGTTTTTGCATGGAGTGGCCAAGAGACTTCATCAGAAAAAGGAAGTCGCCCTGCTGGGTGCCGGTCCCAAGGGGAATGCTCCCTTGATCCTTCGCGACAAAGGCAGTCCTCACCGTGCTTTCCTTTTCGGCGAACTTGGCGAAGATGAGGAGTTTGCCAAGTACCGTTTGCTGCTCCTTTTATCTAATCAGGAACTGAAATTACCCGAAAAGGTATGATAATTGTATCCAAAGAAATCTCATGCTTGATCAAACAAAATTCGTAAAAAAGACAGAGAACTACTCAGTAGCAGTGGCAGGGGGTGTAAATGACCGGGTACTCCTAGATATTGGTGCCAGGTATGAAGAAAACTTTAGCAGAAAGATGGCCGCCCTACACCCGGATGAAATCAAGAAGCGCTTTGAGGGAGTAAAAGAGGTATTGTGGACCAGAAAATACGATGGGGAAGGAGTTCTCGTTTTTTATGACAAGGATCAGGATGCCTTTGCCTTTTCTGCACCATCGGGACGGGCAAGAATCGGACTGCCTGCACTGGATGAACTGTCAAAGAAGTTGAAAAAATCTGGAGTGAGCAAAGCACTCTTTCGTGCAGAACTTTACCTGCCGGTGAAAAAGGGTGAACGCCGTCCAACCATTGCCGATGTGGTGCGGGTATCCTTCGGTACCGATACAGAGGAGGTGGGTACCCTGAGACTTGCATTGTTTGATATCGTGATGCTTGACGGGGAGGATATGCGCGATGATGGAGATTCCTTCCGTGAGGAGTGGAAGAAGCTTGAGGAACTGGTTGGTACGAGCACCAAAGATCTGGCCCATCGGGTGGAGGGTGAAATTACGTCAGGAAAAGAAATTCAGAAAACATTTGAGCAAAAAGTTACTGCCGGGGAGGAGGGTATTGTAGTGCGTCACCTTGATAAGGCAGACAGTTACAAGATCAAGCCCAAGCAGACCGTCGATTGTGTGGTGATAGGGTATGTTGAGGGTGAGGTGGCTAATGCAATTGGAGTTACCTCAGTGCTCGGTGCTTTGAATTATCCAGTTAAAGGAAAAGGTAAAGAGCTTATTCTTCAGAGCTTTGCCCGGGTGGGTGCAGGCCTTGATGATGATCTGCGAATCAATTTACTCAAACAGTTAAAACCGCTTAGAGTCGATAATCCGATCCCCATGACTGATTCAGATGGCCGCCCCGTATGGTTTGTGAAACCTGAACTAATCATTGAAATGAACGGCGACGATTTGGTTTCAGCCGATTCTGATAAGAAACCCCTCCGAACGCAGTCCTTTTCTTGGGATCCCAAAAAGTCTGAATTTGCTTATGTGGGACTGGCTTCTTGCCCCAAGTTAATGTTCCCTTCTTTTTCAAAAGTTCGGGAAGATAAAAATATAGATTCAGGTGGCTCGCGCATTGAGCAGGTTCTTGAAAAGGCAAAGCCTCCTGCCAGGAAAAAAGGAGGAGGCAGAAAGCCAAAAGTGATCCAGCGTGAGGTTTACCGAAAAGCCGATGCAGTACGTAAATTAGTGGTTACTGAAAGAAGTGCGGGTGAGGAGAGCATTCCTTATGTTATTTACTTTACCGACTATTCGGTGGGAAGAAAGGACCCGCTTAAAGTAACCACCCACTACGCACAGACCAAGGAACGCAAGGAAGTGCTCGTCGAACGCCTGCTTGAGAAAAACATCAAGAAGGGCTGGGAGAAAATTGGGTGAGCTGAAAGCAATGCTTTCCCACCAAAAGTTTTCCAAAGAACTAATCTGAAAAAAAGTGCAGTAAGATTTGAAATATTATAAAACATGTGCTTTTTTAGTGTATTAACATAAATATTTAAAAATAAAATTAAATCATAACTTCTATGAAGAAACTCCTAAAATTATTAACTATTATTACATTCATTTCCACAACTGGATCTCTTTTTTCCGGCGGTATTCTTGAAAGGTACAGAGGCAGTGTTCAGGAAAAAAAGCTCGATCAGCAAATCAAGAATTACCGAGCATATGCAAAAAAGAATGCCCTGACTTTTGGACGGGATTTCAAGCACCTTCCAAACTACGACCGACATGTGGGTCTTGAGAAGCTGAGAAAAGTCATCCCGAATTCGCAAACTCGTGACCGTGTACCTGAATATCGCTTGAAGGCCGGTTTAAAACCACCTGCTCCCCAGTTGAATCCATACTTAAATAAGCCACCAAGAAGATAATGGAAAGGCGTAATCAACGATGCGATTTATAAGTGTTTATTTAATACTCACACAAATCTATCTTTACTCAGAATCTTACACCAATCCAACTGCACCCAATGATTCACTAAAGCACCATCTCGGAGATTTTACTGATTCGGATGGGGATGGCATGACCGATTCCGCTGAGAAAAAGTATGGGTTTGATCCATTTAATAAGAATAGTTTTCCAAAATTCGATCTCAGGGCACTCCCGGCAAAGGAATATCCGATTCCGGAATCTGGGATAAATAATGCAGTTATTGTAAAATCGGACAGCGGGATTCTCATAAAATGGAAAGTGAAAGAGCGTGAATCAAGTTATTTAAAATACTCTCTCACCCTTTTGTCCGGGGATCGGGAGCTTTATTATGGCGGTCATGAATGGGATTTGGCCAGGGTCGATTACAACGCCTTTGACCTCAATGGTACTGAAGTTCTAAGGGGTATGTTTACCGAGTATGATCCGGAAAACGGAGAATATGTGGCCGATGGTGAATGGTTCCAGGTTGATCTTTCTGACTACCCGGTAGTGAAAGACCGCAAGTTGGGATCATCCACTGACCGGATCACTTTTCATTTTGAGGAGTTTGAACCTGAACTACAGCTCAAATATGAAACTTTCCTCGGGAAAGTGATGCCCATCTTTATGAATGTTGCCGGCTTTCCCGCCGAAACATTTGTCTGCACCTTCAAGCTTGCGGGCAGTGGAAATTCCTGGATGACCCTCGATCAGGGAAGAACTGTATGGATGGATGACAGCTGGATTCCGCGTCTTTTCGTTCATGAATTAATCCATGTATGGAAGGGCAAATATGCCTTCTCATACACTGGGGACTCATGGTCCTATGAGGAAAAGCTCAATGGGTTTGAGGAGATAGCCGAGGGATTGGCTTATGAAATCCTTCAGAAATATGCGGAAGCGTATCCCAATGATGAAACCTCGTTGGAAATCTTACAAAATGGACCCTGGTGGAACTGGTCATCCCAGGCATCCAATTATGATACGGTCAAGCACCAACCACACACCGGTGCCGGAACTTTCTGGAGTGGAGAAGCACTCTTTTCCAATGACCGCTACAGTATCTCAGCCATGCTCATCCAAATCATGCACGCTCATGATCCGAATTTTTTTAAAAACACGATGCAGGCATACTACCGGCTGATAGAATCCGATCCCGAGTACAAACCAACCCGAGAAGGATTACTGGACCTCTGGTCTTCCCAGATTCAAAAGATCAACGGGATCGAAAGCCGGACCTATCTCAATGCACTACCCGTATTGAATGGTGAACAACTTGCCCAGCGCTACTTCCCAGTCATCTATCAGTTCGAATCATATTCCTACGGCACCACCAAGGTGATTTTCGGTTCCTATGCTCTTGAGGGAAATCTCTGGTGGTATTCAGGAAATACACTCGAGGAAATTGGAGCCTACCATGTTCCATCATGGGTGAAATACCACGAGAACGAAGACGGCTATCTTTACATCGACAGTAATAACCAGCCCTATCATGTAACCGTTAAAAATATTTTCGGAGAACCTGTAAAAGAATATGATGGGGTGTTGGATACAGGCTATCAGGATGAACAAAAAACCATCCCAAATAATCTGTTTTCTGACAGAATTTCAGAACTCGACTCCGCCAATTTACCCACCGGTTTATACCTGGAAACTCTTACATTTACGGATCTGGTTGAGCACACCGATTATGCCTCCCAGTCGTTTTACACATTTGGTTATCAATCTTTCGAACAAAACCCTGAAGAATATTCTCTTTTTATTGGGATCGATTCAATCTTCCCATCGCGCTTGGAGGTAATCTTTGAGGATTATTTTTTTGATCTGCCAATTGTGAATGGTTGTGCAGTTCTTAAGACTTCGCTTTTCCCTCACAATGCCCGTGGTACTCTCTCGATTAAAGCACACTCCCAAAACGGAGAATCCCAGACCTACCAAAGAGCTCTGGTCAATGCAGGTAGTTACGATGGCATGAGGCATCAGCAGTTTCTGATCATCGACCGTGACTTTGACGGCGTGGAGGATCTTTACGATCAGGATATTAACGAAGTGGATATTGCGGCAAGATATGCTGAACTTAAGAAGAAAAAGGGCAAAAAGCCAGTAACTCCCCAAAGCTTTTCCGTTCACGCAGATGACACGGAAGGGGGAGAAATCATGGGTGCAGGCGAATACAACCAAGGGGAAAAAGTCACACTTTCAGCCAAACCCAAGGAAGGCTATCGCTTTGTCTCATGGAGCGGCGATCTGAATGGAACGAGTAATAGTCTCACCTTCATCATTAACAGTGATCTTTCTGTAAGTGCGGTTTTTGAGCCTCTGCTCAATCCTTCATTTTGGTCACAGGGCTCTGACATCGGGGATGGCTGGAAATATCTTGATTGGTTTGGTTATTACTGCCTTCCCACACAATCCAGTTCATGGGTCTACCATTACCAACATGGATGGATCTATTTGGTTGAAAATTCTGATAATAGCTTCTGGGCTTACATGGATGGACATGGCTGGGTATGGTCCAAGCAGAAATTTTTCCCTATCGTTTACCGTATTTCTGGAAGTGGTTGGATCTACTTGGCAAAAGATTGGTATTATGACTACTCCCTTAGGATGGTTGTGAAGTAAGCATATAGATTAAATTATCTAAAATCCTTGCCTAATTCTGTCATTGGTGTGGGATAGATGTTTTTCAGTTCCACACTAGAGTAAAAGACTATGTTGAAATTTAAGTTCACCCAAAGACAGGGTATACCAAGATGATCGGGAATATAGCCAAATTTATTTTTAACCTTAAAGCCAAAGCAGTAATGAAGACTGCGGCGAAAAGCCCAGTATTTAAATCTGCACTTGAAGATTACGTGAAGGGTGCGAATGAATTCCGTAAAAAACTAAAAGAAACATATGGTGTTACAGATATAGATAAATTTCCCCGTATCTAAATAAATCTTCTTCGAAATGATCGCATGGTTAGCAAAAAGTATCTTTAACTCGAAAGCGAAAGCAGTCGGAAAAAAAATGTTTAAAGATCCGCGAATGATAGGAATATTTGATACATACATTGAAGATCAAAAAAAATTTAAAGCGGAATTAAAACGACTCGGATTAACAAGTAGGCAAGATTTAATAGAGGCAACAAAGAAAGATCCGCACTTAGACACACTTAAAGACTTTATTTAATGAAATGAAGGAGTTGAAACGATGATCGCATGGTTAGCAAAAAGTATATTTAATACAAAAGCGAAAGCACTTGGTAAGAAAGCTTCAGGTGATCCCCGCTTAACCGCAGTCTTTGAGAAATACGAAAAAGATACAATTGAGTTTAAGGCGGAACTAAAACGACTTGGTTACACAAGCAGGGAGGATTTAAAAAATGCGATTAACAAAAATCCAAGATTGAAACCATTTGTGGATTACTAATCTAAAATGAAATGAGGGAGTTGAAACGATGATCGCATGGTTAGCCAAAAGTATCTTTAACTTGAAAGCGAAAGCAGTTGGAAAAAAAATGTTTAAAGATCCGCGCATGATAAAAATATTTGATGATTACATTGAAGATCAAAAAAAATTTAAAGAGGAATTAAAAAGACTCGGACTTACAAGTCGGGAGGATTTAAAAAATGCGTGTAATAAAAGTCCGAACTTAACACCACTTAAAGACCTTATGTAACTGGATATATAGTTTTGGATATTATAGATGTTATAAATTTTTCGAAAACAGCAAAAAAGTATCTTGTGTAAGATAATTTGCCTGATTTTTTCGCAATAGAAAACGACCACTATAAAAATGAAAAAGAAGACAAAAAAACAACCAGATTCGCTTCAATCTCCACTCGCAAAAAAGTATGCCCTGGAGGATATCAAGGGGGGCAGTGATTTTTGGAAAGGTCTTGCCAAAGCGTACGACAAAAAGTCGGCACCACCACAGCTTTCCCTACCAGTCGCTCCGGATGTACCCGGGCAGGCAAATCAGAAAGAACTGAATAAACTTGGGTATCGTCCCTTTTGCCGGGTTAATGATCTGAGCCTGGCTGTCCAAGTCGGGGAAGAGGGTATCTCCTGTGTAGTGCGGGACGGTTCGGAAATTATCAACCACTCGGTCCAAATGAGCGGACTGGGCCTATATGCCGAGGAGTCAGACCGTACATGCCTGCTTGCCCGGCTATACCTGGCCTCCGTCACCGATGATGGTGAGATTGACGATATGGAAGCCCGTGCCCTCGGTGCCACCGCCAGTCTGCTCAACCTTTCCCGTGAGGAGCAGGGGGAGGCACGCAAGCTTGCCTATGGCATATTGCTCCGTGAGGCCCTGCAGGATGGGCATCTATCCCTTTCTGAAAAACGCTCGCTCTCCATTGCCAAAGATGTGTTTAAAGTATCAGAAGAGGAAGGGGCGGCCATCTTCTCCGTTCTGTTTGGGGATCGCCTGCGCGAAGCGGGCACCCTTGGTCTGCTCGCCAGTGATACGCCCACCCGCTTTCGTCGACTGGCCAAAGCGGCAAAGTTACCTGCTACTGTTTTAAAACCTGTGCTTTCCTCGATTGCTGACTCTCTGCGTGATCAGGCTCTGGCGGACGGACAATTACCGGATCCGGTAAAATCCACCCTCAAATTAAAACGGGGTGAGCACTGCAGATTGCGAACCAAGGTTACGGTAAGTAAACCCCTCGGTTCAGCCAGTACAGTTTGTTTGAAAATTGGGAACGAGGCGGTGCAAGCCGATCATACCACCCGCATACCTATTACTCCATCAGGCGTTAGTCCGGTGGGCAGGGGGGAGCTTTTTGTAACCGATGAACGATTGATCTTACGATCGGGCAAAAAATCCGTCACCACCCGGCTTGAACGGGTGACAGGTCTGGCTCTGACCACGGCCGGCGTACTCGTCCGTTCCTCCGTTACCGGGGGCGACCGAATTTACCAAATGGAAGATCCTGGTTGTTTTCTTTCCCTCGTCACCGCCCTGCATGACCGGCAGGTACCGGCATCCCGATTGGGTCCCGACCGGGCGAAAAAACTTTTGGAAATGGGTGCAA
>CBFIBI010000018.1:0-39273 GCA_965660725.1 Opitutales bacterium | reverse complement strand
TGAAAGGCCAGTGCCTTTAGGACCGTTTGTCAAGATGCTTGAACCACTTGGATTTAATGCAAAAAAGCAGATCGGTTGAGGAAAAATATGCTTCACTCATCGGCAAATTAAATCCGAATGAGTTCAATCTACCTTGTGAATACTTACCAGGTCCAGAATTTGCAGGATTAATCCATACTGAAATAGTGTAAGATTCTTTATGAATATCCTTCAGAACACCTCGCGTTTCAAGGGAGACTGAATCATCCACTCCGTCCAAATTAATCGAATTGCTGTATTGACCAGGCAACCATGCAGCACCACCCTGCAATGTTCCCGTTAATTTATTAATACTGGTATCGTTAGCAATAACTCCACTGCCCTCATCGAAAGAAAAATAAGCACTCAGATCAGCATACTTCGTTAAGGCGGGCCCAGCATATACCTTTTGAGAAGGTCTGAATCTAAAACTTACGCTTCTACCTTGAAAAGAATTCGCTAAGAAACCGGTTGCATTTACATCTAGGTTTATCCAGTTCGAACCTCCATCAAGGTACAATCCCTTAGCGTTATACCCCATCGGCCTAGACGCATTATTATCCACACCCTCGAATTTAGCCGTTCGCTTTGGGTAAGAAGAATCATAAGCAAAAAAGCCAGAGTCTTCATCAAGTCTCCAAAAAGCCAGCAAATCATCAATTACCTGAGGATCGCCACTTGACCAATCATTACCGTCTGAACTATTGGCAAAGGCTCTAAAGAAATAAGTTTCACCTGGGTTTAATCCTGTAATACTTGCGTTAAACTCACCGAGATTTATTGGGTTGCCAGAATCAACATCAACAAAAGAATCCCATGCACTTAACTCAAAGCCTCCGTCTTCCTTACCATAGTAAATTCGGACAGTTGGAGTATTTAAGTCTCTACTTACTAGATTGCCAGTCAGAGTAGCAGTCCCCATTGCTGAAGGGGTTAAGGAAACAACCTCGACAACTGGAGGAACAGCGACATTTGAGGTTTGAAATTTCATGGTGCCATCCAATGCTAAACTCATTATCTCCTGAGATGAAAGTGAGTGATCATAAAGTCTAACCTCATCCAATAATCCATTGAAATAGTTCCCTTGATTATCGCTTGCCAAGCGGAAATCATTTTGAGTTGAAGTATTAATTCCCATTAATCCCCACTTATGCCTCAAATAAGATGCTACACGTTCAATATTAGTATCGCTCAGTGCCTGATTAAAAACTATCAACTCCCCGAGATCTCCATTTGCATATCTGCCATTAATATTTCTATCATTTGAGAAATTATTTGCCTGAACATTGGCACTTGTTCTCAAAGAAATAACCGCAAATTCTGTGGGCCAAGGACCATAGATGTCGTAGGGTTGACCATTTATTTGAAAGTTCTGTCCGGTTTTAATCCCACTATGGGTGTAAGTAGGATGAAAAATCGATGAATAACCATTTCCATGAAAATGATAAGCACTCGTATCTCCCAATAAAAACCAGGCTCCAGGGTTGTACTTTAACGCGGCAAAAACGGTTCGTATATTCGAAATTCTATTAAATGAATGATATTGGCTATTCGTTCCGCTGTAACGCATAATAGCATGACCATTGACCTGAGCTTGAACAACAACAGGACTTCCGTTTTTGGTCGCATGATTGTTATTACCACTCGCATCATTCCATAATGAACCGGCTGTTGTTAAATTACTTGCATCCAACCATAAGCTAAGCCCACCTAAGCCAGTAGGAAATCCGTGATCATGCGTGTAAGCTGACGAATCTAGGTTACCGTCAACATAAATGGATGCATCAGCCGCACTGTTCGATCCATTTGGTAAAACTACAGAAACATGCCTCCATGCATTGTTATTTATTAGTAAAGAACCTGTCTGTCGTGAGCCTCCAACATCCAAATGAATTTTTCCATTAGCTAAAGAGACTAACCATAGTGCGGAATCTGAAGGATCGCCCCAATGGACAATTGGGCCATTCGCAGATAGAGTTTTAACCCAAAAAGAAAGCGTTCTGGATTTATCCCCACCCACTCCCTTAAACCCCTTGGTCACAATATGCTCTCCTGTACCATCAAAACGAATCGCTTTTCCAACTTTCCCAAACACCCTAGCTGAATCATCAATACCTACTAAAGTACCCTCCTTATTATTAACGGAATCAATAGCTATGTTACCATTTGCCTCATCAAATTCCCACCATGATCGAATACCTTCAGAAGGTGGCAGACTCCATACATTTGACTGTACAGAATTGGATGCTAACCAACGATAATAATAATTTGTCCCAAGCGAAAGACCCTCAATTAAAACAGATGCAATTCCTTCTGAATAGGTACCATTTAAGTCTACCCGGTAATCCCATAATGTATTATCCAAAGGATTAACTTGTGGGTTTGTTCCCCCATCATTGTCACCCCAAAGCAGTGAAAGGGTAGGCGGATCGCCTCCATCATTATCAACTAAAGCAGTGAAACGAGCCGAGCTTGAAGTTATATTCCTCGGAGTTGCACTTGATAGAATTGGTGCAGCCTTATCGATGATAATTTTAATTGGTGCTTGCCCAGACCCTGCTAAGTTTGTTGCGGTAATATTTAAATCATAAATTCCGACCCTGGTTGGTTTGCCTGTTATCTCACCATTTTTCGAATTTAAGGATAAGCCCTCCGGCATTAAGCTTGTGCTGAAAGAAGTGGGGTCTCCAGTTGCCAGAACTTTATGCTGCAAATAAACAATTTCTTCGGTTAAATCTTTACCACTGAATATTTTTTGCATCTCAATTTCACTAAGTGAAATATCGTAAATCCTCATATCATCGAGAATACCTCCAAAATACGCCCGTGAATCATTACGCCACCTTCCAAACTGAAAAGGTTGCTCAACACCAGTAGCAATTTGCGAACGAGTCCAATTTGCAATTCTTTCACCATCGATGTAGATGAAAATTTCAGACCCGTTGAAGATATGGGTAAAAAATGCCCAGCGACCAAGAAGACTGTTTGAATGATATGCCCTTGGGTCCCATCCCCAGTGCTGACTTAATAGCTGGGTGTAACCGCCGTCTTTAATATTTCGCAACCCCCAAAACCTATTTGTTCCGTTCGCACTAGAGGTTTCACCATATCCGTAAAACCCTGGTTCCGCTCTTGGATTATTGGAATCAACTTTAACCCAGAATGAAATGGTTCTCGGCTTTTTTCCATTGATTCCCAAAGCATCCGCAAAGGCTAAAGTTGAGACATAAGCATCAGTGCCGTTAAATCGAATACCCTTACCAAAATATCCGTCCTCCCATTGGGCTCCACCAATAAGTGTTCCGTCAAATCGACCAAGAGCATCGTAAGTTACTTCACCGTCACCCTCATCCATTGGCCAATATGCAACCAAGTTAGAAGGCCTGGTGGTAACATTTTTTCTATTTAAAATCTGACCTGGGCTTTTGTAGGAAATATAGAGATTTTCAGGCAAATTAACTTCTGGAGGCTTAACCTCTTTAAAAGTACCATCGCCGACAGCTAAAACACCTTTATCAATTATACCCTGAGATGCCATGACAATCCTGCCACCTCCAGCACCACGATTACCACCTAAAGAACGAACCAACCCCTTATTATAGATATTTTTACCATATAACTTAATTGCACCACCAGACCCACCACCACCATGATCATTTTGATTTGAATTAGTTCGCCCGTCACCACCATTAGCACTAATGATAGCACCATTTCCAATGGTCAAGTCCCCCTCAGCTCTTATCTCAATTGCACCACCACCAGAACCTGAGCCCTGAAAATAACGACCACTGGAACCACTACTCCCTGCCATCAAGTCAGCAATCTGCTCATCTCCATAATTATAACTTGCACCGACACCCCAGTTTCCTGCTGAACCAGGACCACCTGGTCCATGCCCAATAAGTTTTTCTGAACTTTGCCCAGCCCAGGGATTTAAAACAGGTCGCCCACCATAACCGTTAATTGAAGAGGCATCACCACCGTCAAGGATAAGATCAGACCCAATATAAATTTCGCCTCCGCCAACAGTTTTAATAGAAAGAGAACGATTTCCTCGAAGAACAACTTCAGTATTTCCACTCAAACGAACTTGCCCAAAGGTGAATGTACAAATGCCGTATGACCAAGACTGACCAATATCATCTGTATAAGAATGATCAGAAAGAACACCAACTCCATGGGGGCCTCCCTCAATTGAAAAATATCCTGTTTTTGTGTCTATAGTTACTTTAGCATTTTCGGCTATTAAATTAGAGTTTTGGTAATTACCGCCAATAAAAATAGAACCTTCGTTACTTAACCATTCACCGGATACATCAATATCTCCAGCTTGCACTCCTGCATTAGCAATGATCGCAACTCTACCACCAGAAGAACCTCTAGACTGATGATTGCCATCTACCTGTACCCCGTTGCCAGCTTTTGCTTCAATTCGCCCGTTATTGATAACCCTTGTCGCCTCAAGCCGGACTGCACCGCCACTTCCTGATGCTCCATTTCCATCGCCGTTACCGCCATTTACTGTAATCAGAACATTTGGCTCAACAATTAGATCCCGGGAGGATTTTAAAAATAATGCACCGCCACCAGCGCCAGCACCTTCTGAATCTGAAGAACCTCCTGAACTTCCACCCAGCAAGTTGCTAAGAGAAGAATCTCCGTAGGTTTTTGCATTACCAGAACCATGACCACCATAAGCTGCACCATGACCAATCGAAGAGGTTAAGCCCGGAGTCCCTGGTCCACTACCAAAAAGAGATCCAGCATCAACACCAGAATAGCCACCTAGTTTACCTTTTCCGCCAATACCTCCGATGGCATTACCACCATCCGCTCTAAGATTTGCACCGAGAATAAGATCACCAGAATAAGCTTCGAGTGATAATGCATTTCTGCCTTGCAAGCGAATAACGACACCTCCTCCTAATTGAATGCGTGTAAAACGGAATTTACAAACAGAGTAGGGCCATGCTGCACCAGATTCATCAATATAAACCAAATCTTCTGTAACGCCATAGGCTATTGCACCACTGCTATGTACAAGGCTGCCTATATCCGTATCAATGATAATCGAACCAGTCCTAAAATCTAATTCTTCCATATTTGATGGACGAACAAAACGAAGCGTGCCTTCGGTCCCAGGTGCAGAACCGATCCCGCCAGACTTCCTCAAGTTTTGATGACCATGATTAATAAGTGTACTAGATGCTTCCAGGTAAATACGACCAGCACCTCCGCCACTACTTCCACCAGAAACATCCAAAAGTGAATTTTTCGTTAATAACAAGTTTTTAGCCTTAAGAGAAAGAGCACCACCTGATCCTCCTCCCGATCCTGAAACGCCTGAGCCACCATTCGCAAAAAGACTTGAATCTAAAGTTAAGGTCTCAGAAGCTTCAAATTTAATCGCACCACCGCCTCCGCCTCCAGTGTAATCAACTGTAAATCCACCTCCACCGCTGCCACCCACAAAATCGACCAATGCTCCAGTTCCATATGGCTGACCATTCGTAGCTGTTGAAAGACCTCCGGCTCCACCATATCCTCCTCCTCCTGCAGTTACTCCGCCCAAGCCTCCTCCAGGCCCGAACCCCAAGCCGCCAACTTCCCCTCCATCAAATCCACCCGCTCCAGCCTTTCCAATTACCGTGTTAGAACCATTCATTCCAGACACTGATATCGGAACTCCAATATAAGCATTCCCATCAGCAGCAATAACCTCAAGGGAGGCACTGCCTTTAATCTCGACTTCTAGGTTTCCGATTAATTCAATACTGTCAAAGTCGAAACGGCACACCTTATAAAGATATTCATTACCAATATTATCCGATATTTTCTTTTGTTGAACAAAGCCTGTGCGAAAATCTCCATCGCTATGTCTCCAAGTGCCAAGACTTGTATTAATCACAAGTTTTCCAGAATCGTATGAAACTTTATTCTCTGCCTTAAAGGATGTCGTCTCAGGTGCCCATTTCGCTCCACCATCATTGGATGTAAAGCTTCTGTAAAAATAAGTCTGCCCTTTGGATAGTCCATCAATTTCAGCCTCAAAATTACCCGTATCATAAACCCAGAATTCGACTTCCCCCCATTGATGCCCCCAACCTTGAAACTTTGGAGCTAAACGGATAGAACGGGTTGTAACGCCCTGAAGATCGTATTCTGCAAACAAACCCTGCTCCCTTAAGCCCACTGCACCGGGTAAAACTTTGTGCAAAGAAAAATTCATTTCTTCATCTGCAACCCAGATTTCGACCTCTTTAAATTCATCTGATCGATCATAAGGTTGAAAATAAATTCTAATTTTATTCATCGACTTTTCCTTACCTAAATTGAAAGTCAAAACAGGATCTACTTTATACCAAGCCGTCCACGAGCTCCTCCATCCGTCAATTGGCAATTCGCCATCAATCAACCGGTCCACACCATAAACAGCTCCATCCTGTGTGGGTAAGGGCTCTGAAAGCACAGTCAATCCACTACTCAGCTTTCTAAGACCAACACTCACTTCCCCAACATCAATGACATTATCCCAAAGAGAAGGATTAATCCCTCCATCAGTCCCGCCCCAATATATCTTTGTAATACTTGAGTTTTCAGCTCGGGATGGTGCCATATTACGGTAAGGGTGAGAGCCAACTAGCTGTGATTGAATTCCCCATTTATGAGCAAGGTAGCCCTCCACCTTCCTTAAGATTGAAGTGGGCAATGGCTCATTATAAATTAATAGTTCAGCTAAATTACCCTTCCAGTACACTTCGTTATTTCGATCCTTTGAAAAATTGGATGCAGTAACAACCCCATTAGTACGGATAGCAATCAGAGTAGGTTGATCATTTCCAAAATCACTTGCTAAACCATCGCGTAAATTACCATTAACTTGAGTCAAACCATTGATCACATTTGGATGAGTCCATGTGCTTGACCAAATAAAGTTATTAGCTCTGTGGAAATGATGACTGGCATCATCACCAAGTAGAAAGCCTTGATTGCCACTTTTGCGGTTAACAACCAAAAATACAGTTCTTACAGTTTCAATTTTATTAAATTCTAAATAATCATTTGCACCGTCAAAATTAAGAACCGGTAGACCATTTAATCCTGCATAAACGAAAGATGGACGAGCAGTCGAAACATTTTGAATGGCATCACGTCCTTGCCCGGACTTATCACGCACAACCTGAATTAACTCACCGGAAGTGTAGGGTAGGGTGGTACCTGTTGCATTCAGATCCGAAGCATCAAGCCACAACCTCAATCCTGAAAAATCCATCGGCGTAAATCCGGAATTTCCAGCCTTGGGGACAAAAGGCAACGAATGCAAAGACCAAGTAGAACCAACACTATTCCTTGCCTGAACTCTCGTGTAATACTCTCGAGGAAAGCCCAGACCACTGGTTATTTCAGCAGTAATTTTACCAATTGAAACTGGATTTAGAGTTATTGAATGTTGCCATCCAAGCGGATTCATACCACCATCGGATTCACCCCAATAAAATGTAACTGTAGTATTTGCATCGCCACCGTCATCAAGAAGAACCGCATTTAATTTGGCTCCAGTTAGTGTTGGTTCAGATACTGAAAATACTGAACTAAGAAGAGGGGCTGAAAGATTTGCATCGGTTGTAAAAGACTGAACTCCAGACCAACTCAAACCGCCGGTTAAACCATTAAAATTATTTGCTGAGAATCTGTAGTAATGTGCCGTTCCAGATACAAGATTGTTTGCAATATGGGAAATCGCTCCATATCCCTTGACTCCGAGAGAGAAATTATTATCCCAGTTTCCGGTTCCGGCATTATCATCTCCCCAGTAGACAGTAACCATTGGGTTATTTCCGCCTGTTTGATTAATGTCACCAATTAAATTAGCAGATGTAGACGAGACACTCCCGGCTGGATAAGCAATGACTTGTGCGACAGAATCAGAAACTGTTAAGTTCAGGATTTCTGTTGCCGCATATGTCGAATTTTTCGCAACCAATGAAACTTTAAAATTCCCGCCAATGGTAGTTGTTCCAGAGATAATACCGCTCGTACTACAGGAAAGTCCATCAGGTAAATTATGAGCTGAAAATGTTGGAGAAGAAATATTTGAAGTAATTTGATAATTAACAGGAGAGCTTGTATTAACGCTAATTGAAGATGCACTTGTTATTTCTGGAGCTACAGACATGTGATCATTTTTAAATGGGTGATTATTTGGCAAGTTTGCCAGTAATCCCCATTTTTTAGCCAAGTATCCTTCGCGGTCCTGAATTAGATCATCTGATAGTGGAGTATTAAAAATAATTAGCTCTGCGAGATCCCCTCTAAAACACCTACCATTAATACTACGATCATTGGAAAAATTACTGACTTCGACATTGGAAACTGCCCGAGATGCAAGAATACTCCATGTATTCACAGCGGGCAGCGAAGCAGAAGTTCCAGCAGTACTAACTCCATTTTTCCAAAAAATACCATTTCGGGCACCATTCGGATTAGCATAATTTGCAAAAACACTGTTTCCCTGTGGATGAAAAGGATATCGGTTATTATCCCCCAACAACCACCACCAATTGTTTTTTTCAGACTTAAGTACCCAAAAGACAGTCCGGGCATCAGTTATCTCGGTAAACTCATGGTAATTTCCATTTGCACCGCTGTACTCCATAACAGGAAGTCCATTCAATTCATTTAAGGTAAAAGATGGACCAGTACCTGTAGCGGGAAATCTTGTTACATTTTTAGATGTAGGACTTTTATCTATCCAAGTTGAGCCATTGAGGTCTGAAGAATGATTTGCATCAAGCCATAAAACTGAGTCAGGTAAGAGTGAAGATTTTGACCCAGTGACAAAAACTACAACCTTTTTTGAAACGAAAGAACGAATTGAATTAGATACTGCGACCCTAAAAAAGTAAGCCGTTCTTTCTTGAAGATCATTTACCGACACTGAAAAGGCTCCTCCATCTGTATAACCTAACGTTTGATTGTAATCCCAATTCCCAAGATCACCGTAGTTGCTCCCGGCATCTTCATCTCCCCATACAACTGTAATGATCGGAGATTCACCACCAGTCGAAAGAAGAGTGCCTCCTAGATTTGCACTACTGTGGGAAATATTTGAGGCATTCAAATCTCCTAAAGTTGCATGAGATAAGCCTGCTATTGAAGATACAGTTGTAGTAACTGGAGAAATTGGATTAATTGGCAAAATCCCCAACCCTGTATCCACAATTCGCCCTGTCAGTTTGGCAGAAGTGTTTTTTAAATCAGCAGGATTGCGATTAATAACCGTAGGCACAGAGGTTCGGTTCGTATCGGCAATGTTAGTAACGCCTGATATAATAACCTCACCGAAAGAAGGGATATCGTTGATCCAAGGATGTGAAGAAGGCAGTGGAATGCCCCATTTATGAGTAAGGTAGCCTTCAATCTTAAGCCTATCTGATTCATCAATAATGCCCTCAAAAATTAAAAACTCAGCGACTTGACACTTTGATGCCTCCCTCCCAGAAGTCATAGCACCAAAAGCAATTTGCTGCGGAAAAAACCACCAACCATTTGAGCCCTGCTTGCTGCCACTCCTGTAAGCCCCTTCAACTCCGTCAGTCCAAACCGTAGCAGGTGGGTCGGTATTGACAGTTCTTCCATAATGCAAAGCCTCAAAAAGGTGGAATTCGGTATCTGCTGTAAATCCCTGGTCGATCCAACCATCAAAATGATACCTTCCAATTAAATTGCCATGATGACCAAATAACCAATTGCCTCCATCTGAAGTAATAACCCGTTCATTATCTCCACCGGTATATCTTGAGACACCAAAAACACTGTAACCGTCATTGCGCCATAAATTTGTATCTGCACCCCGAAGGTTGTAACTTGTCCTCATTCTGGATTTACCATTAAAATCAACCACTTGTTTCTGCCCGAATCCATCATTTTTAATTACCGGATACCCAGTGGTCGAACCACTTAATGTGGTAACCATGTGCCTTCCTCGTCCTGACTTATCATTCCAAGTCGAAACCTGCTCTCCAGATGGTAGTGAATCAATTACGGAATCACCATTTATATCCATACCATCAAACCACATTGCAATACGGTCAGGCAAATGCTCAACATTGGGCTGAGTTCTAATTAGAAATTGCTTGCCAGTCCAGACGGAGCCAGCAGAATTTTCTGCATAAAGACGAATGTAATAACTCTGGTCTGGTGCTAATCCACCGAGAGAAGTAGTGTTTATACCCAACCCAAATTTACCCAAGGATTTTCGATAAGCCCAAGAATAAAAACTAGCACCGTGATCCACAGTATCTGCAAGAAGAAAAACGGATGGATCCTCACCCCCAGTAGCGTTAACTTCAAATGAAACTGATAGGGTAGTGGGATCGACAACTTGATAGTTTGAAAGTGAAATATCTGGAGCACTTGGCTTTATCGTAAACGAGTAAGGCTGATCAACCCTTATTCCATTCGGATATAAGGCACTTAATGTTGAGGAATAATAGCCCGACACGGATGGCACACCTGACAAATTACCATCACTTGGGTTTAGAATAATACCACTAGGCAAACCAACTGCTGCGAAAACAAGAGGATTAACTGTTACTGAAACCTGATGATCAAACGGCTGATCTGCGAAGAGATTAAAATGGGAAACAGAAGTAAAGCTGGGAGCCCCACTGACAGAAGAGATCATGGGGAAATTTGAACTCATATTTTGGTTTAAATATTCAGCAAATACCCAGTCAGATGAGCGGGACTTACTTGCGATTCTCATCTCATCAAAAGATGAAGGGACCAAGCCTTGCCCGAAATACCAATCTTGCGCGGATAGTTGATTTGACGCCTCCTCAGAGGTAAAAGAAAGTGTACCGGTTTGATTACCATCCTCAAATATTTTCATAGTTCCAGACTGGTAGTCGGCACTTACAACAAGATGTTTCCAATTCGCAAACCCAAAATTATTTGAGGATTTCACAGATTTTGTACCTGTTACCAAGTCATGAAAAAATGCTGCTTTACCTCCTGAAAGAGCTATCCTTTCAACTCCACCATGCTTAGCAAAGATATAAGGACTAATGTCATTAGTAACATTTCCATCAAAGCTAACAGAAAACATGCCAGTTTGTGCAGGATCACTTGGATCAATTATCTGCCAGTCAGAACTAGGAGTTTTAATCCATGGTCGAATACGAGACCCTCCCCATCCCTCACCATGAGCAATAGCAATTTTGTAATCAACTCCAGCAACTAAAGAATATGGCAAAGAGGTAAAGTTATCGTTTCCGCCCAGCTTCTCCGTACCTGCATCTCCACTAGATTCGAAAACACCATCGCGATCCAAGTCCAACCATATGGTGGCATAATCATCCTTTCTGTCACACCTAAAGAGATATTCACCACTCTCCTGTGGGGTGAATATGGCCTGAAATAATGTCATGTAGTAATCATTTCGATTAATTCCGATATTTCCCTTCCTAAAGTCATTGTCTCCATCGAAGTACAAACCCTGACGAGGTCCGCTCTGCAAAATTCGACTCCCACTCGGGGTCAGGTTGTAAAAATTATTTATATCATCAAAATAAGAGTTGTTCGGACCAGTTAAGAAACCGGATGCATAAACTGAATCTTCTGCTTTAGTGGGAGCATCTTCATCCAGTTTTACCCAAGTAGAAAAGGTAAAACTTTTTTCACGCACATTATCCATGGAAAATGATGAGGGTACTCTTATGAATTTCTCAACGCCACCTGCTAAAGATCTACCCGATCCTACGACGCCGGTTTCACCAAATCCAAATTCATCATAAGCATGATTACGAAAAACACTCGAATCAGTTAAAACTTCAAATCCATCGAAGGACCTGAAGTGCCAAACCCCTCGGTATCCATTACTCCAAACCGAGCCATCATCCCTGTAAAATGGAGGGTTAGAAGATAGATTTGAATTTCCCCAGTAGCATGAAATCACCGTGGATGCATTCAATTCTTTCACTTGAACCCAAACAGAAAGCGCACCACTTAATTCATCGATTTCGTCTACCTCATATGCAAGTTCACGTGCCTGTTGATCATAGAAACGTAGGTCATTACATACTGATGAAGCAAAGCTTTTTAAACTAAAGTTTGCAACTGATTGATCAAATTTTACGAGAAGAGGAAAATCATTCAAAGTTGAACCAGAATATGATGAGCAATTTAAATCAACCCGATGTGAAAATCCATTTCGTTCGACTATCGACAATTTTAAAACGCCTTGATCCTGACCATAAATATTATTTGCGGTCACCGTTACATTATAATTCCCTCCCTGCAAAGGAATACCGGAAATCTCTCCAGTCGATGAGTTTAATGAAAGCCCTGCAGGTAATCCAACTGCCGAGAAGCTCTCTGCAGAAGGAAATACTTTTATAAAGTAAGATATATTATTGTCATTAGCATATCCTTCAGCTACCTGCCCATCGACAAACAAAGGAGGACCAAATATTGAACTAATACTCGAAAAGTTACCATCAGGTCGCTGACTCTCATAAGATGCGAGTATATAGTCGGATGACTTTAGATGCATGCTTATTCTTAATTCATCTAACCATCCCTGCCATTCGCTCCACCCATTTCGGCTTGCCCCTAACCGGAATGTTTCGATTCCATCGCCAAAAGGTCTGGTTCTATTAAAACCACTATTCCAAAGCTGTCCGTTTCGATACACATACATTGCACCCATTTCCACATCTTTTTGAAATGTCCAGAAATCCCATCTGCCTTTGTAGGCATCAAACTCTTTATCTATATTATCATGAACACCATGACTGCCTGCTTGCCAATAAAGCCTTGAATTAAGAGGAAAATGAAGATTAATCGATCGTCCAAGAGATGACCCGGACTCAAGAATATGAGTATTGCCAGTAGCGGTTAAATTACTTCCGCCATAACTCCAAAAAGAAATATTAACCTGTTTATTTTCGGCTTTAGGATGAACATCAAGGGGTAAATCAACATAGTCATCAACGCCATCAAAAGAAAGTGCCGTTCCGATAACTCCAGCTACCCTCATTTCAATAAAATTCTGAGCAGACGCATGAGCACTTTGCTTGGATTCATTAATGGTGCTAAGACTTGTGCCATCCATATGCCAAACTGCGGTATAATTACTCCAAACTGAACCATCATTGCAATAACTTGGCTGTTGGTTTGCATTGGCATTACCCCAAATTGCTTCTAAGGTAGTATTTTGATCGAAAGCGGAAACAAGTACCCAAAAGCTGGATATGCCTTGAGGATTCCAAACAACTGGCTCATAAGGCAGTTCTCTAGATCCATTGTTATCCAAAAATCTTAAATCATACCCAAAGGGTGAAGAGAATTGATCATAACTAAATCCAGGCAAGGAAGAATTCAACTCAACATAAACTGGGAAATCAGAAAGCACACTCGAACCCGAGTACCCAGGAAAGTCGATTATTGCAGAATATTTCCAACCACTGAAATCTGTGACCACAAAATTGATATCCTTGAAAAAAGTTCCAAATTGATTGGTAGTCTCAATTCGGCAGATTTTTGCCCCAACAGTAGTAGGAACGCCTGAGATAATTCCGCTCGTTGAATTTAATTCTAGTCCTGGAGGTAGACCATGAGCACTGTAATGAGTTGCAATTCGGTTAGTTGCGACAGGTAATGCAAAACTTGCCCCAAGTTTTATTGAATAACTATTTTCTAATTGAATTTCAGGACGATTTTCAAATTTAGGAGTTTCAGCTTTGTATAAGTGAGAAATTGGCAAATTATCTTGCAATCCCCATTTATGAGCCAAATAGCCCTGCATTTTAAAAACATTCTGATCAGATAATGCATTATCAAAGAGAATGATCTCTCCAATTTCAGAACCGCCCAAAGAAACAATGCCGTTTTGATCACGACCTGCTATTACTAAATCACTTGTTGTGTCGGGAATAAGGCCACGATCATCAATGTTATATTCGAGATTTCCGTCTGCCCATTGTGCCCGTTTTAGGGAACTCTTCCTCATTGACCAAACCCGCGGACTGCCGTTAATCAAAGTCCCTCCACGTTGCCCATCATTACCTGTCGTGCCCCGTACCGTGAAGGTCGCAAAATCAGTATTATCCTTCCTGAATTGCCAACCTACATTATCTTCACCTCTTTTCGAAATTATTGAATTCCAATCATTTAATGTATCACCCTTGGCTACAACAAATAATGTCATATCCTCACCAACGTTCAAACCTGAGGAGTGGGGAATGCGAAGATAATTATTCACCCCGTCAAACTTTAAGACAGACAGAGAGTTCCAATGATTAACTACTAATTTTGGTCCATTTCCATTACCAGCATGTCGCTTATTACCTGAGAGATCACGCCACTGATCAACCGTACCTCCAAATGGCTCGTTTGTAAGATTCCCATCACCATTCACATCTGAGGCATCCAACCATAGAAGAAGACCTTCATTAAAAAGTGAATCGGCTCTAAATTCAAATGAACCAGTTGAAAATGAAGACACATTACTCAAGGTACTTGCCCCAGCGACATTACTTGCAAGTATTCGATAAAAATAAGTTTTCCCAGATTGTAACCCTGTAAGTTCAGTAGAAAATTCACCTAATGAAAGTACACCTAGATTTGTAACTGCATCCCAACTTCCTTGAATGGTTGAATTTACATCAAGAGTTTGCCCAGCATCCTCTTCTCCCCAGTAAATAGAAACAATTGGGTTCTCTCCTCCAATTATAGATTCAGATTGTAAATCACCTTTGAAGATCAAATTAACTTCATTTAATGAAATGGCACGGTCATAAACTCGAATATCGTCCATCATTCCATCGAAATATTCATCACTGCCCCAATTACTCCTACCCATATAATGATTAGTTCGGGTGGTCGCAATTGGCAAATGACCAGAATTAGAAGCACGTAACTCACCATTTCGATACACCTTCATAACCCCCGAACTATCAACCGAGCAAACTACATGCTGCCATTCATTAAGTGTCCAGAAATTTGTGGCAATTAGTGCACGAGCATCGGTCCCACGTCGAATTGACCACTCCACTTCACTACTTTCCCAACGATTGGTAAGCAATAAATTCTGGTTGTTGCTAGCATTTCCAAAATCAAAAACCCGTTGATATCTACCTAAGTCATCCTTGTACACCCATGCAGAAAATGAACAATCACCGTCGATCCTAAATGATCCTGCCTTTAGATATGAAAGAGAACTACCATCAAACCGAAGTGCTTTATTCCATTGCCCGCCCATACCCTCGACCCAAGATACACCATCGAAGATTTCGGCAGCTCCACTAAATCCAGTAGAATCATAAGCAGAACGCCCAGAGCCTTCATCAAATCTCCAATGGGCAATTAATTTCTCAGATACTAGTGGTTTCGTTAAAGTATCAATCTGAGAAACACCACCATTACTTCTGACAAAGCCTCGGACAGTAGCAGTCGTACCAGTTATTTCTTTGGCCGGAAGACTTTCAACGACTGGTTTATCAATCATACGCACGAGACCAAAATTATCTGACCAGTCGCTAAATGTAGTCCCCTTTGCTTCAACACGATAATAAATAGTATCTCCAGGCTGAAACCCACTAATTGTCAGATTACCATCACCGGTATTCCTTAGCCCAAGACTCTGATTATTCTCCCACAACCCAATGTTTGCGCCACGGTCAACTTTTCCCCAATACATAATGACTTCTGGCTGGGTTTCATCATAGGAGATTAGTTCAAAATGAATAGAAGCATTGCTTTCAGTAACATTCGAGGGTGGACGAACTTCAATAACAGGAGGAACGGGTTGAGATATGGTTGTAAAACTTTTCAACGATCCTAATTCAGCGAGAATAGCTATCTCAGTCGATGAGAGTTCGGCATCAAACAATTGAACGCTTTGCATTAATCCCTTGAATTCACCCCATCGATTTACATCCGGACGGGAAAGACCAAGTGTGAGAGGAGAGCTAGCACTATCATCCAGTCTGCCATTATATTGAGTCCATGTAGTTATCTTATTACCATCCACATATAAAGTCATTTCCGAACCGTAAACCAAAGCAAGATGGTGCCATTGATTATTACTGATTCCCGCCTCAACTGAAACTGCTGCGTCTAAAGGACCGTTTAGACCTGAATCAACATAAACCTCAACCATAGAACCTTGCGTTCCTATTTCTAAATTATCATTAGAATTTGCACTCGATTGCGCGATTAAAACATTGTCAATTGCATGATTTGTCGAACGATCATTCAAATCCTGCTCTCTTTTGAACCAAAGTGATATGGTAAATCGATGAGGCGAATCCAATTCATCTATATCCCCAAAAGATATAAAATCATCCTCTCCATCAAAACGAAGGACATTGCCTCTTTCAGTATCAATATGAGCAACAACATTTCCACCAATTGTACCCGGAGCCAAGCCATTCAAATCACTAACTTTCCCACTGGAAATATTACTTAATGGCCAGTTGAATAATGAATTGACGGAAAGTCCGTCACCACTTGAACTACCAACTGAATTACTCGCCCAGGCTCTGTAATAATATGTGGTATCCTGCGTTAGTCCAGTAAGGAGATGAGTGACTTCGCCTTTATTTAAAACTGTTTGTGCACTAGTGTTTTGATCAAGAATAAGCGGATTGATTCCATATTCAAAAGAAACTTGAGTGGCATCACCACCATTTTCATATAAATTTCCTCGTAATCTTGCAGAAGTGGAACCCACCTGCATGGGCGACTGTGTTTGAATAATTGGTGAAATCGCATTCACAATCAAAGTGAAATTTTGATCAACAGAACCCCATTGATTTGAACTGACAACATTTATATTAAAACTACCCGCAGATTGAGGTGTGCCATTAAAAATTAAAGACTGCTCTCCAACTGGTTCATTCGAACGATAAGGATGATTAACTGGAAGTAAATTTTCTAAATTCCATTTATGTGCCAAGTAACCTTCCAACTTATATCTCTCAGTTAACTCTAAAGCTCTAGGAGAAATAATAAGATCTCCTATAAAAAGAGAAGTGTCGGTATTAATTCTATCGAAAAGAATATTGGGATGCCAGTTTGCTGAGGTATCCACACCTACTGAATTACCATTCACTCTAAGTTCATAGGCATAGCGATCAACAGTCCAATCAACAATCGAAAGCAAATTACTAGGATAAGAAGATACAATACCAGGAACATTATCACTCCATCTCCTGAGTGCCCAATTTCCGTTATGTGCCATACGCCAGCCCTCATAAGTGAACAATTCCCTATTTTCAAAAGCTCCCCCATCTTCCCGTCCAACCATTATAATATTAATTGGCATAGAGACTGCCCCTTCGAGTCTCATCGAATCTCCAAAATCAAAAGAAACAAGCTTTCTTCCAGTTTGTGAATCCGATATAGAGCGGGGAGATGTTCTGAAATTACTAGCGAGTGCATGCCTTTGACCACCTGAGAAATCTTGCCAAGAGGAAAGCCTATTACCATCAGTAGTAATATATGAAGCTCCCCCAAAGTCACCATTTCCATTATTATAAAGAGAACTTACTTCAGAAGCATTTAATTCGCGGCTAAAAAACCTAAGATCATCGATAGTACCATTAAAGTCTCCCGTTTGATCTGAATAAGGTCGAGATAAACCGATTGAAATTGGAGAATCTACCGAGGAGTCAAGTGGGCCACTGGCAAAGAAAGGAGCAGTATTTGTAATAAGGTTACTTTTTCCTTCACGATTACTAAATGCATACAGGTGCCATGTAGTATTTCCTACAACTGGGTCAATTGTAAATTCAACTTCTGTGCCAGGGGCACAATAAGAACATTCAACCAATAAGCCATCCTGAGCAGATGAACCGAATTGATCTTGGTTTACCATTATCGTTTGAGACAATGCGGAACTGCTCAAAGTGCAATTTCGATCAGTTCCCCAAGCCTGACTGTATAATGAAAATGTGTAGTTTTGTCCGGGTGATAGACCCGATAACTTTATTTTTTGAGGATCCCCGGCGTATCGGAAACCGTTACCTAAAATCTCACCTATCTGACCGGTTACAGGAGAGGGACTACTATTATGCAGATTAGTAAAACCAGTTGTTAAGGACCAATTACTGCCAGAAATAGAATTACTGCCTGTAAATTGGACTCCATTCACTGTTTTTGTGCTTCCATTAATATTAACAGCATGGGTGTACGTATGAGTACTTGTAATTCCGGAATCACCATCTCCAGTTAAATGAGAGGTTGCCCAACCACTCATAAAAGCAGGCGTACCATCCAGATAAACAGTAAGATCATTACCATAAGTAACTGATAAATGGTGCCAGTTATTATCAGAAATATTAGCATCATTCGTTGTGAATATATGGTCGGTTCCATTATCAAGATAAATTTTAACTTCAGAGCTACTTGTACCAATTTCTAAATTATCATTGGAAGCGGCACTCGACTGCGAAAGTAAAACATTCGAGACCGAGTGGTTAGTTGGGTTTAATTGAAGATCATTATTTCTGCGAAACCACATCGAGACCGAAAAAGATGACGCATCGTCTAAGTGTTTAATTTTAGGGATGACTATAGCGTCATTTAAACCGTCAAAGCTGATACTTCCGTTAAATATTCCTGCGGACCTATGGGCGTCACCTAGGAAACTTCCGTGCAAGCCGTTACCAGATTCATCTAAAATCAAACTAGCGTTATTCTCGTTAAACGAATAGGCAAGCAATTGATCAGAAATCCCAACCGTATCATTTCTTTCAGTGGTTAAGTCGGGGTAATAAGAGAAACTATTATTGTGATCAGTGCGATACCATGCGAGTAATCCGGGAATATTTGAGGGAACAAAAGAAGTGCGGTTCGAAAGTCCTTCGGGTAGACCATTTATTGAATAATTAATCCCTTCAATATTACCAAAGTCTAAATTCAAAACCTCAGCACCATAAGTTAGAGTGGATGGTGAGATTAAAGCAGTGGAAGGGGAGGTAACTTTAATCAGGGAACCCGGTGAAGCATGTAAAGCACTTGCAGAATTTGTTCGGTAGTTAAAAAGAGCGGGGTCACCTTTATAAAGATGATAAACATCTTCATTCCCCAAAGGAATCCCGTAAAGGCGAATCTCATCCAATGTACCTAGGAAAAACTGAGTATTCGATAAGCCATTGACTGGGTCGACCCCTATATTTAATGGAGCTGTGACATTTTGAATTAGATTATCTAAGACTTTTCTTTCGTATCTTTCATTATTTGAAATAAAGCTACCATCAACATAGGTTCTGGCAACGCCTCCAATGCCTCCATTAGAACAAACAATATGGTGCCACTGCCCCCAACCTTTGAGGGCGAAATTATTAACGCCTTCGTTTGAATTGTCGCCCTCCCCGAACCGATGATGAATAAATGGACGGGTTCCGTGATCTGAATCACCAAGCCATATGGCATAATTCCGACCATCCCTGCCAAAAAGTCCAGTCCAATATTCATCATTTCTCTCAGGATTTAGCCAGAACGAAACTGAATATTTTTCCAGATGCAGGGCAGGGGAGTTGCTTATTACAATTCGATCATCATTACCATCGAATAAAAATGCATTACCTTTCACACCTAAAACACGAAGAGGATTTCCCGTAATATTTCCATCTAAAGAAGAATCTCCTGTTGAATTCAGGGCCTTTTGAGAGGATTGGTTATCATCTAAATTCCAATAAGCAACCAGATCACTCTGCTTGTAGTTAGTAAAAACCTGAGATTTATTTTGACCACCATTGAGCAAAATGACTCCTTCAATTATTGCACCTGATGCCAATAAAGAAACTCGCCCACCACCACCACTACCAGCCAGAGATGAAGCACCCAATGCATCTCCTCCGCGAGCATCTAATACTCCTGCATTATTTATCGTGCCTGCCTCAATTCGAATTGATCCGCCAGAGCCACCGGCACCAGATGCATCACCATTTGAATGACCATGTCCGCCGCGAACTGAAATCATTCCATTTGAACCCAAATCAAAAGATCCATTCACATTAAAGCTTATCGCTCCACCTCCACCTCCAGAATTACCTGAACCAACAATAGAGTGCCCACCTCCTGAGCCTCCAATTAAATGTGAGATAAGATCGTCCCCATAAACCCCTCCAGGCACTCCTCCGGTTAATCCTCCTGTACCCATTCCACCGTAACTACCCCCACCATTTGACCTCCCAATTTCATAACCACGACCACCACCAGGACCTTGTCCATTAAGAGCCTCATGAACATTAGAATAACCATCTGTATTCCTAAGTCCACGCCCCGAAGCCCAACCACCTGGTCCTGGCAGTCCGGAATAGATACCAGCAACGCCACTTTTTCCGTCTAGTACTATCGATGTATTAATCGAAACATTGCCGTCAACATTAAGCTCAAGGGAATTTGTCCCTTTAACCACTACACTCACTTCACTCCCAAGAAATAGGTTAGTGAAATTAAAACTACAAACACCGTAACCATAGCGTTTTCCGACTACATCCACAAAACTGGATCGAATGCGACCAGCACCTTTTAGCCCAGAAGAGTGAAACCAAGAACCTGATGTATCAAAAACTAGGGTACCTGAGGTTAAATTGAGATCCACTGGTAAGCTAACCGATCTAGCACCTTCATAGACACTTCCAGAAAAGCCGACATATCCATCACCATTTCCTGAACCTCCACTAATATTCGTCAAACCCTTATCAATCTGACCATCAGAGATGAAAGCAATTCTTCCGCCACCACCAGCACCGCCTGAATTTGAGAGAAAGCTAGCACCAAGCTCACGAGAATCAGAACCCGAAGAATTTCCTCCTTTAACTTCTAAAATTCCTTGATTCAGAATACTTTCCCCAACTAAGCGGATCGAACCACCGGAACCTGCACCACCCGAGTAGTAAGCTCCCTGTGCTGGATTTACAAAAACAGTACCACCATTCATTGCAATTAAAACACCCGATTCAACAGTTAAAGATCCATTTGCTTCAATCTCTAAAGCACCTCCTCCGGCGGCTGCGTCACCGAGATTGCCCATACCACCGCCGGAACCACCAATCAATAAATCTAATCCTCCTGAACCATAAACTATTCCAGACGGACCAGAAGCACCTGGTCCACCTTCTCCTGCAAAAGATCCTCCTCCCCCGGATAAGCCACCGCCACCTGAGCCTCCAAGGCTAAAACCCTTACCCGGTCCTTGAGCCCCGCCAAACCCGCCCAATTCACCTTGGCCAACGCGCCTCCCTTTAGCCGGATCATCACCATAAAATGAATCATACCCATCCTGCAAAGTCCCACCAGGGATATGACCGGAAATAATCTCGGCAGAACCGATTAAGTTTTTACCAATAGTTACATTACCATCACTCTTAATCGAAAGAGCATGTACGCCTTCCAAAATAATATTGTTAAGGTTTGGTCCTAAGTAGAGATCAGAGGGAAAATGGAATACTGCTTTTCCTACAACCCAGGAACTCCCATCAGGTGCAATATAATTTTCAAAACTAATATTTGCATCTTTAACTTTTATTTCACCGGAACCATTCTTGTCCCAAAATAATCCTGCACCATCACCGTCTTCATTTAAGCCTGTGTTAAAACGAATCGTTCCTTGATCATAGGCAAGAGTTTCAAATGTTCCAAAATTAGACCAGGATGAGAAACTGGTGTTATTTGACTCGAACCTGTAGTAATAGGTTTCACCACTAGTCAGACCGGTTAAATTTGCTAAAATAATTCCCTGATTGTAGGAACCCAAGATTTGATAATTAGACCAATCTGAAACTGTCTCATTTCCATCAGTCAGACCATAGTACAAGGTTACATTATTAGCAGTCCCACCCGTTTTGAGTAATACACCTTCTATCAAAGCACTTCGACCAGTTACATATTTTACCGTTCCAGCTGAAATTACAGGTCTCGTTCTAGAAGATTGAGAATTGATGACAATAGTCGAATTTGCCTCGCCGACAGAATTCGAAGCGGAAACTGTGTATAAAGAACTTCCAGTCCAGTCAGGAGTGCCACTTATTTCACCAGTTGCGGAATTAATAGTAATAGAAACCGGACCGCCAGTCATTGAGTAGAAAGTTGCAGGAGGTTGCGTTCGTACTTGAAATGAAAATGCCTCACCGTTTACTGCGGTGAGATTTAAATCAGATACAAATAACGGAAGAGTCTTATAACTAAGGTCATAAGCAAGAAAAGAACCTGAAGATTGTTGACTATCATAAGCACTTTTAAACCAAGCTCCTCCAAATGCTTTACTTGAAACTCGTACTTCATCAATATAACCATTCCAATGAGAGGATCCGTTATACGAAGAACCAATTTTTAGAGCAGAACCAAGAACAGTATGAACCGATCCGCTATTTGAAGAAGCCGGTGCGTCAACTAAGTTTCCATCAACAAAAACCTTTGTATCATTCAAGTCTACAGATGAACCGCTAAAAGAAACACCGATGTGGTGCCACTCATTATCGGACAAGTTGAACATGCCTTGCTCATAAGTTGAAGAATTGGTTTCCAAACGTGGGCCTGTCATATTCCAACCAAGATTCCAATGATCACTCACACTTCCCCATCCCAATAGACCACCCGATAAATCCGAACTTTTAACCCACATGGAAATTGATCGCGGATTATTTCCTGAAATTCCGGTGTAGGTATTTACAGAAAAGTCATCATCTAAACCATCCATCTGCCCACCCTTACCAATTTGAGATGATACCCCAAAGTTAGCTCCCATATTTGCAGTTGCAGTTCTTGCATTTGAAGTCGAATCTAAACCGTCACTGAAGTGCCATACTCCCTCATAATCAGACCAAAAACTACCATCAGTACGATAATTCGGTGGAGTAGTATTAGAATCATTCCCCCAATAAGCAAAAATTTTCTGATTAGGATTTAAATTAGGAACTTTAACCCAGACTGTAGACTCTGCAGATGCATTCCATTCATCAATCTCGTACATTAATTCGTTATGTGATTCATCATAAAATCTTAAATCGCCACCCATAGCTGGATCAGAAAATGAATTTAGATCAAAATCAGGATGGTTCGCATAAGATAACCGAACTAAAAGTGGAAAATCCTCAATTTTGCCCCCCGCCCATTTTACATTTAGATAATTCTGCAAATTAGTTAATTCACTTGGCGATAAAACACGGTTATAAATAAGGACTTCAGCAACTTCAGAGTCTGAAAAATGCTCATTTGCTTGCGAACCACCAAGGCTTAAAAACCTTGGTTTTGTATTTTGGTCAACAGAGATATTTTGATCGAAAATCTTTACTTGGTCACGCCAAAAGGTGACATGTCCTCCAGATGATAATGTCCCGTTAAATTGATGCCAATTTTGGTCAGCTGCACTGGATTGTGAAATTACCGATCCCATTTTCCAAAATGCTGAACTTTGATTTCCTAAGCCAAAGATCCAATCTGTGCCTACGGATCCGACTACCGTTTCATTCTGATCACCAGTATGCCGAATAAATGCAAGAATTGAATACTCAGATAGGGACGATCCAAAATCAAAACTGGAATACAATTGAGACAAACCATCAAAATGAACGACTTTTTGACCTCCAAGATCATGATTAACTAAAACCCGTGGTAATCCACGAACGCGATCTAATGAATTCCCCGAACCCGATGAATCAAGCCATGAAGTTATCACCGAATCATTTGCATCTGAAATCTGAGATGCATCAAGTTGTAAAATCAAACCAGGGAAACTTTCAGGTTTCACCCCGGAGTTTGCTCCAACCATACTTAATTCAAGTTTGGCAGAAAATTCTTCCGGATTATAAACTTTAATTAGATGATTCTGTAAAGTCGTTGAATGAGAATTTGAAGCTGTCAGGACCACAGTCGTATCATTTCCATCTGAAGGTACACCCGATAGAATGCCAGTGGATGCATTAAAATCCAACCACGATGGCTCTCCTGATATAGCCAAGGTGGTTCCAAATTCAGTTGAGAAAGAAAAACTGCCATAATTCCCCACAGCCCAACTGGAGAAAGAAGGGGAGTGGATCACAGGAGCTTGAACATTAAAAGGAATGCTCACATTAAAATCTGGAAAAGTATTCTCAAAAATTTCAGTACAAATTCCAGCACCCGAAATAGACAAAAAGAGCGGTTGTGAGCTATTCAAATCGTCGGGTATTAATGCAATTTCATATACTCCTTTACCAATTGGAATTGGAGTACTACCATTGCAATCAGTGTATGATAAATCAGAATCATCAAATATCCCAGTGCCTGAAGAATTCAAGTCAACAGGAAATCCATTTTCCAAAAAGTGAACCTTTACGACCTTTGGAGTATTCAAGGAAGAATCATATGAAAATTGAATGGATCGAATGTTAAAATCTCCAACTCCATTACCATAAATCCGTGAAACTTCAGTGGCATTTAGTTCTAAATCGTAAATTCTAAAGTCATCCACCTTACCCTCAGTCAATAAAGACTCAGTCCCATCCTTTGGTCCCAATCTTAAGGATTGGGCAAGAGGAAGCGGCTGTGCATTGGCAAAACCAGCCTCGCCATCAAAAGCACCATTCACATAAGAGCGAATCCGCCGATTTTCTAAATTGTAAGTCAGCACAAAATGAGTCCATTGATTAAGATTTAAATATGCACTCCCCCAATATTCATCACCAGAAGTACCAGGTAATGTTTGCTGATTTAATCCAGAAAGCGAAAATAGGGGTCTTTGTGACCTCAATGAAATAGAAAGGGAGGGAGAATCACCTGCTAAGCTAAAGAGATTAAAGTCAGCACTTTGCGGATAGAGCCAAAACGATAAGGAACAGACCTGCAAATCACGTCCAATTCCATTCTCGAGCAGGAAAGATCTTCCATTTGTTTTATCAAAAACTAAATTACCATTTCCTAGTTTCCCTGGATTATCCCACAAAGCAGACGTAGCATTTCCATCATAGGAACCGGTCAGCGAGCTATCGCTAGCAACATTACCAGCGGACTCATCCAATCGCCACCAAACGATAATATTGGATTCCTTTACCTGATGGGGGCGAAATTCAATTTGCTTGGAAATTTCACTATTTTTTAATCCAAAAAAATCAGTAATGGACCCAGCTTTTAATTTTATTGTAAAATTTGCATCCGCCATTGAAAAGGGCTGGAATATCAAGTTACAGGAAGTGTTAGAATCTGAGTCCATTACAGAGCTAATTAATTGCAAATTAGGAAACTCTAAATCACTGCTTGCATTAAAATCAGCAATTGGTTGGTTAAATCGTAGATTAACTTGAATTGATGAACCGTGCGTCGGGGTTTCAACCTCGAAATTTAATCGAGGACCCAAATCACCCATTCCATTTCCCCATAATTTATCAACTTCTGAAAGTGAAAGTGGACGCCCCCAAATACGAATATCGTCAATCAATCCATCAAAATTTCTCCCACCGGGTCCATAACCAATTTTTAGAAAGGATGAGGAGGTATCAAACCCAAGCGAGTCAATAACAGAAACACTTCCGTTCAGGTAAAGCATAGTCCTACCTGTGAACGGATCAAAAACAGATGCTACATGGAACCATTCATTCGGAAACAATTGCAAAGGAGACTGAGAACGATTGGCCCCCGTCCAGGCAGTCAATTCTCCATATCGCACCGACAATGTCCAATCCCACCCATTATCGTCCGTCGAGAAAATAACTTTTTCATTATCAACACCGCCTAGAATTTGATCTGGGCGAACCCACGCAGAAAAAGACATCCCATCAGACAAGCTACTTTGATCGATCTTGAAGGGTATCTCAAGATGCTCACCATTCAAGTCTAACGCCTGACCAAATAAACCAGAAACAAGTGTTGGGTTGGCGGAATATCCAAAAGCAGTTGCATGTTTTAGTCTTCCAGATTGATCATCAGTTTTAACACCATTAAAATGATCCAACGGATACCAAGCGAGCAAATCATTCTCGACTGAAGTTACGGGTCTATGTGAAAATTCATATGCAACTGATTGACTATGATTACCGTCTTTACTTACAACGCCGTATGGGATGGCAATGCGAACAACTGAAGGCGTAGCAACCGAGGCATTTAACTCATAGGTGTAAACCGTGTTTGTATTATCTGAAAAAGAAGAGATATTTCCATTAGTCGCATTAATTTCAGATTGAATTAGACCAGGGACAAAGCCCGTCGTTTGATTTCCCTCTAGAAAGAAAACGGAATGAGAAATAGGTGAAGATATAAATGGAGAATTACCTGAAACCAATGGGCGAAGTCCAACATCTCCAGCACCGGCACCATACAAATTTGTAATCTCCTGATCTGAAAGCGCCTGAAGATAAATGCGTAGATCATCAATTTCGACATTACTCTCCCAACCGGCAGTTCCATATCGTCCAAGATAAAGCAAATGATCTGCACCATCTCCCCAGTTTAAGTAACCTGTAACTTCCAATGTATCCAGCAACACAGCATTGGTGTAAAGATTTAGCCTGCTTCCATCGTAAGTAACTGCATAATGCGTCCAAGACCCAGAATTTGAACGACCTATTACTGTTTTCCAATTATTCCCAGTATAAACTGAACCTCGTATTGTATTATCATCGTGATACTGCAAACTGAATTGACCACTTCGGACGATTGCACCCTGTACATCTTCTAGAATTTTGGCCCAGATCGAAAGCGTCATTGAATTACTTAAGGATAAAGACTCTGCATTGGCTGTAACAGAATCAGAACTTGTTAGCAATAATGCTTGATCAAACTTGCCAGGAATACGGGTTCCACCTTGAAGGTTGCCATCTATTTGGCTTGGGGAAAAATCTTTAATTATTGATCCGTTTCTATCTTCAAAAGAGTACCACAGTCCAAGACTTTCCATTCCGGTTAGTGCTGAGTGGTGACTGAAAGACTTGGAAACAGCAGAACTGTTGATAACACCATACTTCGCAGCACCACCTGCTAAAGAAATTGTTAAACGAGAAGGGTGGGTTACTGGATTTATAGAGAATATAAAACCATCTCCGTCCGGTGAGAAAGAAGTTATCACCCCACCATCGATGATAAAATCTGTCTGATTTAAATCAGACACTGAAATATTTTGCCCAAACTGATAAAAATCAACTCTTCCCTCAACGTTCGACGCAGAATGATTGGCATCAATGGATATTCTTGGAATCACGCCTAAATCTCCAATTCCTCCACCGTACAAAATCGTAATATCACCCTGCGTCATTACCGAATCATAAATTCGAACATCATCCAAGACTCCAGAGAAATCATAATTACCTGAGTTGCTCCATGAACCAATTCTCAATGTGTTGCCTTCAATGGTGATTTTGTCAGTTCCGGCAAAATCAGTTCTTACGATCTCGTCTGCATTTAAGTATAGTGATTGCTGACTTCCATCGATAGTAACTGCTACATGTTGCCAGACATCTTGCTTTGCTAACGAACTTGGTGCATTCATTCGGTTCAAATTAATATCAAAAGGTCCAAGGTTGAAGGAATATGAACGATTCGCAGTGCCGATCGAATTAACATCATACCAAAGTAGCATTGTATTGGAGTTGCTCCCATTCGTGCCAAAGATCGCGGCATCATGAGTTTCATTATCAACTCCAATGTCACCTAAATTGAACCATGCAGAAAGGGTAAAATTACCATCCTCAAATAATCCTCGAAAATGCGGAATCTCGAAGTAATCGCCATTACCATCCAAAACCAAGCCACGCCCAAAAAGACCGTCTCCTAAAAACGCATCTCCTTCTAGAAATCCATGATTTCTTGCTTTAGCCACATCCCAAGATATCCTTTTATTGTCGATCTGAGAATCTTCTTCAAACCGCCATCTACTGAGCAATTCGTCTTCTTTATATACACGCTCGTGGGAAAAATAGTTCATTGCTAGGCTTTCCACAGAAAGGTTTGAATCATAACTAAATTGACTTCCCATAAAAATGTCCGCCTGACTCTTTTGTGAGTGATTAGCAGGCAAACTCCCACTCAACCCCCATTTGTGCGCAAGGTATCCTTCAACTTTTTCAATATCCGAGTCAGGTAAAGCTGAGTTGTAAATAAGCAATTCAGCAAGCTTTCCCTTCCAGCTCCTATCTGCTAAATTTCGATCATTACTAAAATTATCAGATTGGACATTCCCCAGCGTTCGCAGGGAAATTATAGATAAATTATTTGGTTTAGATGTTTGCTTTCCATCAATAACCGAACCGTTCAAACGGGTATATCCGTTAAAAACTTTGGAATCTCCAAATGTTGTGCCCCAAATGTTGCCATCTCCATTATTACGCCAATCTGGCTCCATTGTTGAATCGCCTAACAAATACCTCATATCTGTACTTAAAACTGAAAGATCTTCAGAAATGACCCAAAAAACAGTTCTAATATCCTGAATCATACTAAAACTGTGACTTTCACCATTCGCTCCTGAATAGCTCATAACAGGCATGCCATTCTGCTCATTATTGAGCAGGGTAGGAGAACCTACTTCAAAAGAATGATTTAAATTGGAACTTTTGTCCTTCCAAACTCCATCTCCTAAATTACTGATAATCTTAGTTTTAAATGGGTGATCTCCAGGTAAACTCGATGAAAAACCCCATTTATGAGCAAGGTATCCCTCAATAGCTTGTCGATAAGTGGTATTCGACAGTGCAATAATTTCCATTATTTTCCCCGACCAAGTGGAAACTCCTGTAGTACCATCAAATTTTAGACCAATCCGATCGATTTTGAAATTTCCATTTACACTACCTTGGTTAAGTACTTGAACACCATTAACATGTAAAATTGCACTTCCCGGCTTTACACTAAATTCAAGCAAATTGGTTGCAGTATGAGAATACCCGGCAACAGAAGTATTACTAAAAAATTCGTTGCCGTTAACTCTCCACCATAAATTATGTCCTGAACCACTATTGTAGAACAAGGTTCGTTCAGTGCCATTATTGGAATATAAATAGCCGTGCCCATGAACTACAAAGAAGACATTTAGCCGATTTTTGCTAATATCGCGAGTAAGAGTGAAGCCATCATCAACACCATCAAATTGTATTGTATTATTAACGATGGTTGGTTTGCTTGCTTCGGTTGACTGAACGGCGTGGTTATTATTTCCACTTTTATCACTCCACTGACTAACATTATTACCGATGTGATTGATTGTTCCACTATCATTTGCATCCAACCAAAGAGCAAATGGAGGGATATCTAAATTTGAGTCATTTGCATCTAACCAAAGGCTCAAGTTTTCAAAATGAATAGGAGCCGAAGGTGCACTTATTGAAAAACGGGTAGTATTAGTGTCAGGTGACAGAGAAACCAAGTGGGATGATCCCACGATGGTTGAATTAACATCAATTACTTTTCCAGCAGATAATTCAATATCATGGTTGCTCAAACTTGAAATATCAACGGGTTGACCATCTTTACCAAAAGAAACCTTCAGTTTTCTGGGACTTGAATCAGCCGTTGAGTTATCCTCAATTTTAACCGAAGTAAACTGATCTCCAAATCCACCACCGTATATTTTCGAAATCTCAAAGTCCTCCAAACTGACATTATATATTCGAATGTCATCAAGATATTCTGCAAATACTTCTCCTGTGCTGGAGTTCCCAATATAATAGACATCGCTCTGATCTCGCCTGTCCGCTTCTCCGACAAACAACCCATCAACAAAAAATCTCGTTCTTGCACCCTTACCGATTACAGCAAAATGACGCCAATCCAATATGCCAAGAGGATCCAATTGATAGCCGGAAGGGCGATATCTGCCTGGCCCCCATCCAACATCACCGTCAAAAAGACAAACCATTCGATCACTCCCACGCACACAGAAATAACGGTCATAATCGTTATTTGAAAGCCTATCCTGCCCACGATAAAGCGAAGATCGACCATCAACGGAAGGTGGAAATAAATTTCTGGCCCAAGCGGTCAAAGTCCATGCACTTCCTAAAGTAATACCATTATTTCCCACTCGCATTCGAGCATCAGGTTGATCCTTACGAAAACGAACCCCACGACCAAATCTACCGAAGGAAGAAATGCTTGCGTCATAAAGAGTGACCTCCTGCATTCCCAAAGTTTTACTTATCGCCAGGTTACTACTTATGACATCAGTATCGAATGGCCACCAAGCAACTAAGTTTTCTCCGCGAGTCACGGCACGGTACATTTTACGCGTGGAAATTGAATGACCTCCGGGTTGATTAAATGGAGCTACATTCGTTTGGTTATATTCATCATACACCGACCCATTACTTATCGAAATTTGAGATACTGTATCTTCCTCATCTATAAAAAACTCAAATGAGTAAACTCCCGTGCTTTCCCTATTGATTGAACCAGGAACAATACTGCCACCGGATATCGACAAATCTCCTTGAGTTGAATTAAAATCATTAACATCCACTGGTTTTCCACCTCTAAGGAATAGGACGCGACCAGAACTCGGGTTTCCTTCCACTACAAGATCAACTTCGAAGGAGGTCGTTATATCAAAATCGCCATGCCCATTACTGTATAATCGAGCAATATCATCTGAATTTAAGGAGGCGTTGTATACCCTAAAATCGTCAAGTAATCCTTTAAAAGTACGATCACTACGAGTCTCATCGGTGAATCTCCCGAACTGTAGAGGAAAAATATTCCCTGTTAAAATCTCATTCCTCGCCCAGTTATTTCGTAAGGTACCATTCACATAAGCTTTAACATTGGTACCGGTGTACTGGTGAACAATATGTACCCATTTATTTTTTACGCCTTCAGAAATGTATACCTGTGGATCCCAGCCCCAATGTTGAGAGAAAATCCTTCGGTAATTTGCAGTATCCCATAATCCACGCATACCCCACATTCTGTTAAGGCCACCAGCACTGCTTCTTTGACCCATTCCATAAATTCCAGTTTGAGTATCCCTGTTATTATTTCCACCATGATCTTCCGCGTACATCCAAAATGAGATCGTCCTCGGGTTACGATTGGATACTCCCATAGTTGCAGGAAATGCATTAGTGCTCACCCAAGCATTTTTTGGGAATCGTAATGCATAACCAAACTTCGAATTAACACTTTCAAAAGTAACATTTCCATCATTACTATTAATGAAATTCCCAACAAAGCCATTCATGTAATCTGTAACGGTGGTACCATTACCCTCATCAAAATCCCACCACGCCACTAAGTTCTCCAAGCGGGTTACAGGTCGGCCAAAACCTATATTAAATGTGAGCAATGAGTTTCCAGTCAAAGAAGAATCTCGAGCAATTCCCTCCGGTAATGTAACTCCAATAATACAGGGATCTAATGTGGCATTAAGCTCTAAACGAATATTTGCACCTGTTGTGGTATTGATGTCATTCAAGACTGCATTATTTAAAACGAGCAAACTTTCATTAAAATCAATGACCCAAGGCATTCCATAACGGGTAAAATTAAGATCAACAGTTAATGGATTGGAATGCGATGCAGTAGGGTAGGACGCAACTACAGAAAGTTTTAAATCACCTTTGCCGTTGTTATAGAAAGTCTGATGCTCAATCAGGTTTGTACTTTTATTAAAAAACCTGATATCATCAAGATAGCCAATAAATCGACCATCTGCAGGAACGCTAGGTTTTGCCAAACCCAGATACCATTTCATAGCTGCCTCCCGAACAATACTGCCTGCATAAACACTGGTTGAACCAATTAGGGATCCATCCAAATAAATTTCCAACTCGTTTCCTGTTGAGGCGGAGGAATTATATGAAATGGTTAAGTAATGCCATGCACCATCTTTTACATCAGATGAAATAGTAGTTCTTGTGGTTTTTCCAACGGTCGCAAGATAAAGTTCTACACTTGCTCCTTTGGTACCTAATTGAAAAGAACAATTTTCATCGTTTGCCAAACTTAGCATAACATTGGACATTTGCTGGGCAGACCAACTGAAACTTTCTTCAGTTCGACGAAACCAAAAGTTTAAACTGAATTGATCATCACTCCATCCGCTTGCAGGTACGCCAAGGTTTGCATAATCTCCGACATTTTGGAAGGCAAGAGATGTGCCATAACTTGATTCCAGCGACCAGGATGCACCACCGTTTACACTTCCTTGATAACCACTGATACTATCAGTGGCTACTCCACCTTTGCCCTCATCAAGCCACCACCAGCTTATTATGTCTGACTTACCTGACACCGGAGGAACTAACTGTATCGCAAGATTCGCAGGTAAAGTATTTTCGGAATTATATTGTCCTGCTCCATTATTTAGAGAAATGTGAATCTCAGTTGAATTGGGAAGCGGAATCAAATTAAACGAAAAATTACCATCACCACTATCAACAAAATTCAACACACTGGCACCGGTTACATTTAAATCACTTTGTAGAAGACCGGTGACCGCAACAGGCTCTTCAAATTGAAGAAACCTCAGATTAATTGAAATATTTGTATCATCCGTAATACTAGGAGCATTAAAATCAGCCACCAATCCCAAATCACCACTTTGATTATTGTATATTTTGAAGATATCATCATCACTTAGTGCAACGGAATAAACTCTAGCATCATCAAGATAACCAGAGAAGCGATCATTCTGAGTAGGCATTCCGCCAATAAACCAATCCCCCAAAGATACCTCACCTTGTTTTCCGGCAGCATAAAAGTTTTCAGCAGTCAGCTGACCGTTTAAATATTGCTTTAGTCTACCAGTTTCTCGATCTACAACCATTACCACATGATTCCATTCGCCCAGCTTCAAGGAGGTATCAGATAACGCACTTAACTCGTTCTCCCAGGTCGCATGCCAAGAAATCGGGAACCCATCGGAGCCTAGTGCAACCCCTTTGTGCGTAATTATCCCGGCTCGCATAAGGATAGGAGATTTTCGTCCTAAGAATTGAGTACCAAAACGATTTCTCTGCCCATGATTGCCTTTATTATCAACCACCAACTCACTGCCATTCAATCCTGTCTTGGAAAAATCACCGTCCTCGTCCAAATCAACCCATACAACGCTTCCATCATCACTTCTTGTAGCAAATGTTATGTTTCCAGTTCGCAGAAATCCTGTGTTGCCAACCCTTAATTTACCAAACCAAAGACCACCAATTTGATCCACACCAGTCCCTAAGCCAGTACCAAATTTACCAAGTCCAGTAGACTTTGACCTTGCGTCCGTGGATGCTCCGTCAAAATCTATTGGAATCCCAAAATTTATGTCCTGATAGACATAGTCCTGCTTCACCAAAAAACCATTTCCATAATGATAGAGTAAAGATGAACCTACAGCATAGGGCCAAGGGCTGGAAGGTTCGCCTACGCAAATGGAATTTTCCTGTTTCCCGAAGCCTCCGTTGTCTCCACCTGACCAGTTGCCCAAAGCAACAGCACCAGTAGTATTTGATTCACCAATTAATTCGTCGCCAATCCAAATACGAACACGACCTGGGTTCAACCTGACATCCCATCTTAAGTGGTGTAATTTACCATCTGCATATCCCTTATTTACAAGATCAAGGTATGGAATATCAAGTAATGCCATGTTATCGGTTGATGAAGCTGGTGCAATATGAGCAGATGCCCCGTTTCCGGCTCTAAATCTGAGAAAGCCATTATTAAAACCAACAAATGCACCAGTTCCTGCACCTCCCTGTTCCCATAAGATCGCGTTAGGCGGTGGACCACTTGTAGGAAAGGCTGTTAGTACTGAAAAGTTAGCGTCTGCAGTACGGTTAATCTGGTTATCAGGTACCGTTTCACCAAACTTGAAACCTTTTCCATCAATATCATCCAGTTGATTATTGTTGTACGATCCGTCAAATAGCCTTTCGGTAACCCCACCCGGCATGACTGAAGACTGAAGAGCATCTCCAGGATTCAGTAAATTAAGTGAATTATAATTCGTCGTGGAACCCTGTCCAAGTTTAGCCTGCATATATTCACCACCTCCACCTTCATACCAACCAATTGCGAAGTTATATTCTGGAGTTGCCTTGAGTTCAGTTGGCTTAACCCATGCAGACACGGTATAACTCCCTTCTCCGACATTCAAAGAAGAACCTTCTGCCTCGCGATAGAGCATTTCAACCTCGAAATCGGTGAGTGCAATACCATAAACCCGAAAATCATCTAAATACTCAGCAAACCTTTGGCCTCCACTTGAATTATTCCCAATCGAAAGAATATTATCTCCAGTCGGCCGATCGGAATCTCCCTGATAAGAACCATTAAGATAAAATTTTGTCGTTAAACCATTAGAAACCGCCACAATCTGGTGCCATAAACCATCCGCTTCTAGATCAAACTCTCCGGAATCCCTCCAATCTCCGTTACCGTTGGCAAATACTCCAACATTGTTAGAATTATTTTGCACAATTAAGTGATGCCCATTCGTTGTTCCCCGGGATAAAGTTCGCCAAGCTCCCGTGGGTGCAAGATTGCGAAACCATGCCGAAACTGTAAAAGTCGCCACTGTGCTTGTTCCGCCTAAATCTAAAGCAGGGGTAAGCGTTACCCTCGCACCACTTTGATTTATCGGAAGATGAAGAGCTGAATTACCGAATGTCTTTTCTGTCGTAGAAAATAAAGAACCGCCATCAAGAGATCCAGAATTCTGGCCTGTTACTGAATTGCGGGTACTGGTTCCGCTTCCTTCATCAAACTTCCACCACCCAATTAAATCATTCTGTCTGGTAGTCTTGGTTGGCTCAGTAAGAGATCGTATCTCTGCCCAACTGCTACTACCATCAAGAAACAAAGATCCCGCTCCAAACTTTGACACATTAAAATCCACGTCTGCAGTTCCAAAAAGCCTCGCATGTGCATTCCCGCCAGATTTATCATTTATCAAGGAGTTATTCTTGTCATCAAAAGTCCACCAACCAACAAGATTCGATGATCTGGTAACTCGGTCATTGTAAGAAATAACAACGGTCTTTTTTTGAGAATAATCACCCAAACTATCTACAGCAGCACCTGCACTAAATGTGAGAAATAATCTTTGAGGGTTGCGATCTGGGATAATTTCAAATCGATAGGTTGAATTGCTATCATTCACGCGGGCAAAATTAACAATTGAGCCCCCGCTTAATCGAACATCTGCGGACCCATTTTCATCACTCGCATTAAAATCAGAAACGCCCACCGCATTGTTGGCAGAATCTCTAAATGTTACAACAACTTGAATGGGAGAAGAATTGCTTGCTAAGTCAACATTTACGTCTACCAATGGTCCAAAATCACCAAAGCCATTGCCGTATGCGTTTTCTATATCCCCGGCACTAAGTGCAATTTTGTATAATCGAACATCATCGATCCATCCTTTAAACAAATTACTTCCATCCGGTGATCCTCCAATACCTAAATCTCCATTTTCTACAAATACAGGATCGGTTTTAAATAAAGAACCTCTTAAGACACCATCCAGATAAGTCTTAAATCTCTCACCATCAAAAGTAGTAGCTAGAAAATGCCATTGGTAAGGGTTTATGTTAAAAGTTCCGTTATCAAAATAGGTAGCATAAAAACGCAACAAGGACTTTACACCCGCACCGCCTTGCTCAATTTGAACAAAATAAGGAGATAGAGTCCCGTCTCTTTTTGATAAAACTTGCGAGTACTCACTCGCTAAACCGTTGCTTTTAAACCATATCATATGAGAAAAACCAACTCTTGCCTGTAAATTCGGGTGGGCGGGCACACGCGCATAGCCATTTCCACTGCTAATATCCAAACTCCCCTGAGACATAGCATTAACTCCAGTTGCCCATCCAGCACCCTCAAGAACAGCATCATTTACTCCCGACCCACTTTTTTCCAATGACTTGGTTCCATTGCCTTCATCAAAGCTCCACCGGGCAAGCAGTTCAGACTCTTTTACGACACCATATGAAAACTGGCAAATAAACCAGATACACAGGGCTAAGAGTCGTGCGAAACTACGGGCAATCATTAAGGATTTAAATATAAAGGAAGATCAATGATTATTCAACGTGCTAGCTCCATTTTCTTCAAGGTAAAAAACGAAAAAAAGAAAAGATAAAACTAGTTTTTTAAAATAATAAAAAAAATATATAGGTCAATAAAAGTTAGAAACTTAAACATCACTAATATTTAGCATAGAAGAGAAAATTAATACAAAAAAGAAAAGTATTAATCCTACAAAATAACTCAATCGCTAATATCTCAAAAAGAGAGAAAGGAAAAAGAAGAACAATAATCAGCAGCAGATTAAATTATTGATAAGCGTGTTAATCATGAACTCTATTTGCCTCGTACTCGAACGCGCAGAAATTGTTTACCACCTGCATCTTTTGAAGTAGTCGTAGTCTCGTACTGAACTCGTTCCATACCTGCTCCAGCGTCAACCCCATTACCCGGGTTCCCGGGGCCATTTAAATCAACTTGAGTCACGCCAGATGTGGTCCACGTTCTTAAGTCTTTACTTGTTTCAACAATATATTCGATTCCTTCCTGATTATACTGTGCTTGATACTTAAGGAATGTAATTCTTTGCTTTCCATCTTTTTTATTGATTGCACGAGGCAGAAAGCTCTTTGCATCACTACCCAAGGAATCACCACCAAATGCACGTTCCATGAAGTTATTTACTCCATCTCCATCTGAATCAACATCATCTGAATCAAACATTAACTTAGCATCTTCTATATTCGTGACACCATCATTATTTAAATCGATAAGGCCCTTGAGGTCTTTTTTAGTAGCCAACCTCTTTGCAAATTTATTCCTTTCCATTTCATAACGGGGGTCCATTCTCCTCTGTTCGAAAAATGCTTTTTTACCTGGCTTCTTAATTTTTATCTCACGAGTTACATTAGCTGCAGCGTTATAAGAGGTATTACCAGCTTGCGAGGCTTGTATTGCAACAGTGAGAAAATCTGCTCCACCAAAACCGGTAAAGTTCTTTGAGAAAACAAGCATGGAATTTTGTCCAGTACCAACAATCTGCATAACGTTATTCGGATTTGAACTTAGCGTAAATGAAACCGCCAAATTGGAACTGGCATTAGCCATTTTACCAAGTGGGATGAACACACGAGATAGTGGAAGGTCCCGTAGGCCACCTTTTTCTCCCTGCTTAAAGAGGATTGTTTGACCGTTCTTAAGAGTCACATTAAATGTGGTTGATTCGGTAGTGGTGAAAAATGCTGCACCAGTGGCAACTGCACGGATTGTAACCACACCAGTTGAATTTCCACATGTTACCTGACTTCCACTAATTGTGGCTGGCCCTGACACGATTGAATAAGTCGGAGTTACCTGAACCGGTTGGTTCGTAATTCCGTCAAGCACAACCGCCTTTACAGAGAATTGCTGATTTCTTCCCATATCTCCGATCGCGTCAAAAACAAGATTAAGAGGTCGCTTAACAAGGAAAGTCCGATCAATGGGAACGGCCGCCGCGTAGGTGGAATCTCCAGCTTGACTTGCTCGTACGGTCACTGAACCGGTACCAGAGAAGGTTAGCTTATTATTGGACAAGCTGGCAATGCTGTTACCAGCAGTTATTGAAAATGAAACTGCCAACCCAGCCGATGAGGTCGCATTCAGATCTAATTTCTGGTCGATCCTGGTCTCATTAACTGTGGTAAAGGTAATAGTTTGAGGACGCTCGCTAATAATCTTCATATCGAATGTCTCATTCGAAGCAGCTGAGAAATGACTGTCTCCTGGTTGCTTCAAGGTGACGCGAACCGCACCAGTTCCAACTGGGTTTAGCTTACCACTTGAATTAACCGCAAGAACAGAGGTATCATTTGTTTCGTAGACGATATTCAAACCAGAGGTAGCGTATGCACCTTCTAAGATAAACGCATCATCGAATGTGGACATGAAAGGTTTATTACTATCCGTAGCATCAAGAGGAACATTCGTTGCGGCAACTGTAATAGACTGTGAGCCTCCAAATTGTGGACGGCTTGAACCAAATGGATGCCCATTGGTTAGGCGTGAGTTTGAACCCCACTTGTAAGCCAGATAACCTTCCAGTCTTCGGACTGCAAAATCATTGAGATCGCCCTCAAAGAGCATCACTTCATGAAGGACAGCATTACTAAGCTGACTGGAAATAGCACCACTTGAATTTCGACCTGCACCAAGCAGCATATCCCTGCCACTTGCAGGTATAGATGGTGTGCTCGTACCTGAGATTGCAGTACCAATCTGATTCGCACCATTGAACATAAATTCACTGTCTGCGTAAGTTGAACCCGCTTTCCTGCGGAAAGCACCCACCTGTACATTTCCACCAAAGTTCACGCCGCTGAAAGTCTGTTCGCCTCCACCATTAAAGTAGAAGCCACCATTTTTACCCAAGCCTATGACCTGTCCGGCAGCACCTGATGTCGCACCAAAATGGAAGAATCTGTCGCCACTTGTCCCACTTGTTTTTGCAGCAATTACCAAAGTATACCCAACATTACCATTCACAATTGAAGGAACCGTTCCGGTAAGATATGCACCCGAGTTACCAAGAGTTGAACCAAAGGCCAGACCTGGTTTTCCTCCCTGTACGACTCGTACTGGTTGCAATGAAGTTGATGACTGACTGAAGGAGACTGAGTTTCCAGAGACATCAGCCCAGCCATCAGGCTGAACTTTTCCTCCAATACTTGTAAAGTCAGTGTTTGTATCAGGAGAACCATCCCCGTTGATATCGTAACCGTTTAACCAAAACAACATTCCGGGTAACGAATCACTGTAGGGACTGTACTCTGTAACCGTAACAGTAAATGTTTTTGAAGAAGCAGCATTATACCCAGAATCTCCAGCCTGAGTAACGGTGATAGTTGATGTTCCTCCCCCAACGGGTTTAAGACGCGTACCTGAGCTTGTAACAAGTATGACATTGGTATTTGAACTCGCATAGCTAACAGCCAGACCAGTACTAGTAGTAGTTCCAGTTTTAACTGACTTTGAACCTGGGCTAAATTCAAAGTCTCCCGAGTCTTTGGTTAAGTCAGGTAGGGTAGTAGCATTGTTTGCAGCCACAATAGTTTGGTTCGCTTTGCTGACCGTCATATTTTTATCAACAGTCGGGGCAGCAGAATATTGTCCATTTCCTCCCTGAGAAGCCGAAACTGTTGCAGTACCAGCACCGACTATCTTTAAGTAAGTTCCATTCACATCAACCACATTTGTATCCGAGCTGATATAGGTTATGGGCAATCCGGAACTGGCGGTTGCCGTCATGTTAGTATCTGGAGTTCCGTAACTAAGGCTGGA
>CBFIBI010000017.1:0-40227 GCA_965660725.1 Opitutales bacterium | reverse complement strand
TTCCATCTCCAATTATCAAGGTATAGTCGTAATGCAGCATATGTTTCAGTAACTGACTCTTTGGGTATTCCTTCCTCCTCCAAATAAGCTTTTGCGGGTAGCCCTGCGACTAAACCCGCTGCATATGATGCTCTTATCACTTCAGGGCTATCACCGTCAAGATCGAGAGGTTTTAATGCCTTTAATGCTTTAACTTTTTCATCACGAATAGACTCTGGATCCAAAGAAGATGGAGGTTCCATCGCGGTCAAAGCAAGTAATTGCATTACATGGTTTTGTATCATATCACGCAGTGCACCGCTACGATCGTAATAACCTCCGCGAGATCCAACTCCCAAGTCCTCAGAGACTGTGATTTGAATGCTCGATACATAATTTCTATTCCAAACTGGTTCAAAAATAGAATTGGCAAACCTTTGAACAAGTAGGCTTTGTACAGTTTCTTTTCCTAAATAATGATCGATTCTAAAAACTTGAGATTCATCGAACCGTTTATTAATTACAAGATTAAGCTCGTGTGCAGATTTAAGATCATGCCCGAACGGTTTTTCAATAATTACCTTTGAAGCGGTTGTGCTTCCTCTGTTTCTGCGGGCTAAACCGCTTTCACCTAAATTTTCTAAAATAGGAAGGAAGACTCCTGGTGGTGTGGAAATATAAAACAAGCATTGAGCAGTACACCCAATGTTTTTTTCTAAAGATGATATTTTCTCTTTCAACTTAATAAAACTTTGAAGATCATCATACGGACCAGGATGAAAGAAAAGATTCTCCTCCAAGGATTTCCATGTAGAATCTTCTATGCTCCTACGGGAGAAGGAGTCTAAAGCATTTTTAAGTTCATCCTTAAAAACCTCGTCGGTGATAGGTGATCTACCATAACCAATAAGAAAACATTTATTGGGTAAAAGCCCATCCTTAGACAAATTAAAAATAGCTGGTACTAATTTTCTTGCCGTTAAATCTCCCGATGCTCCAAAAATTACTATAATGGTCGGTGGCGTTTTTTTTGTGGAAATATCTTTCCTAGTTGTCGAATTTGGTGTCATTGCAAAAATAACTTAATGTAAGCAGTGATCGAAAATAGCAATGTTTTCATGATGAAAAACCTCAGAATCAAGTTTCCCATTAACATTAAGGTCTATTTCTATTACATCAAACCGGTAATTCATAAACTCATTCTGATTTTCCTTTAAATAATCTTTGAATGTTTTTTGTAAAGCTTTCCGCTTTCTAAAGTTTATTGACTCATATCCTTTACACAATGAGTTAGACGACCTTGTTTTAACCTCAATAAAAACAAGACAGTCCATATCTGAACAGACCAAATCAATTTCATTTCGCTTATCTCTTCTGCTCCTCCAATTAGTAGACAATATTTTAAAACCTAGTTTTTTTAAATATTGCTTTGCTATGTCTTCACCAAAATCTCCTATATCTTTGGTATTGTATAATTTGACTCTTAACCCAAATCTCCAAAATAAAGTTTTTATCTTAAATTTGAACAAATCAAATAACTTAAATCCATTCATGCTTTGGATACCTTCCGGCTAATTCTTTTTTCATGTCAATATACGAACCAGACCAAAATTCACTGATCTTATCTGTCACTTGAACGCACCTATTATTTGGGGCAAGCAATTCAATAATAAGACTATACTGTTCAAGAACGATTTTCGGATGTTTTTTTAAATCATATAAATCTTGTATCTTTACCCGAACGCGGGCTGAAGTTTTATCATAGTATATTTTGTAAGGTTTTCTTTGTTTATTTATGGTTATATAATCAGGCACCAAAGTATCTAAAAGCTCTAGCTCCTCTTTGGAATATAATTTTTTCAAAGCTGGAAGTACTTCACTATTTTTGATTTCTTTCCATGTTTTAGTATTAGAACATATTTCTTCAAAAAGGTTAGATCTATAATCTTCATCAAATGCATTTATTGGAAAGACATCATAATTTTCTGTTATAAATGAAATTCTTGCCAAAAAACTGTCCACTTGATTATTCCAGTTCTTTAGATTCAAATCTCCACTCATAAGTGCTTCCACGTAAGCATTCTTTATATCGGATTTTTCATTACTTTCAGTTTCCTTTACATTGAATTTGATTTTACCCAATTCATCATATTCTTTTCTGAAAACCTTCCGTAATATTAAATCAAAACGAACTGTGTTTCTTTGCTTTATCCTGTCATGAAAAATTTTTCTGATTACGCTTTCACAAATCTCAGTAACAAATTCCATTTGTAATAAAACTTTTGTCTTTACTGTCTTTTCAGTGATCAGCAAAGGGAGAACCCATTTTGCACTCTTCACATCGGAATATTTGCTAAGGTGAAAAGTCTCGCCATTAAGACTTTCATAGAGCATCGAAGCTCGATTTTTTAATCGTGCCAAATGATCAGGGAACACCAGAAGTAAAACTTCTGCTAAAGTTCGTATGTCAGGATATTTAAACTCTGGATTTTTTTCTTCGGCAATTTCACAAAGTTGAAAAAATGATTTTTGAATATCACGACATCGTTGAGCATGAATTCCTAATTTTCTGCAAATTTCCAGAGAAAAATCATTTTGTTTTGCATACAGCCAAGACCCCAAAAGAATTCTTAAATCGCTTTGTAGATTATCTTTTTCTTCGTTGTTTTCATATCTGCTCAAAAATTTATCAATTGCCTGAAAGTCAAATGCTTTTCTGATTACATGACTCCTCTCTTCCATTAATGCAAACACCAAGGCCAAACCAGCAAAACAATCTAATTCTTTTGCCTTTAATAACGCCATACCTTTTGGGGGAGGCAGCGGAAATCGGCAAACTTTCGCTCCTTTCTCGGTAATTTGACCCATTAAGTTTAACGCATCAATTGAAACCAATGTTTCTCGTGCTCTATCTAAGCTATTTTTAGTAGGAGGCTCGAGCCAGGGGAATTTATAAGGGTTTTTATCCAGCAGGCACAAATTTAAATAAATTCCTGATAATTCTAGCGAAAGAATTTGAGGTTTTTCATTATCTGCACGATACATGTGATCTTTTTTATTCCACAATCTAACACAATAACCGTCTGCTATTCTTCCTGCTCTTCCTGCCCTTTGGTCAGCTGCATTTTTACTTATTGGTGAGGGCAACAGAACATTTATACCTCTAACTGAATCAAAACTAAATTTTTTCGCTACACCCGAATCGATAACAATTTGAACTCCCTCTATTGTCAATGATGTCTCAGCAATATTTGTGCTTACTATTATTTTACGCTTATTTCTTTTTTCTAGTGCACGATCCTGATCTTCAACTTTCATATCACCGTGCAATGCAGTTACATCAAAATCTTTAGTCCATGTAACTGTTTGAAGCTCAAAAATTATTTTAGAAATTTCAAAAATACCTGATACAAATATCAAAATATCACCTGAATAAAATGATGCACATCTTTTAACTTCTTGAGATACTTTTTTCCAAAGAAACTCCCCCTTTTTCAAAGGACGATAATCTATTTCAACTGGATACATTCGAGTATCAAGTTCAATACACTTACAGTTTGTTAAATAATTACTTAAGAAACCGGTATTGAGGGTAGCTGATGCAATGATCAATCGAAGTGATGGTCGTTCCATTTCTTGGACCTCTTTAAGTAATGCAAGCGAAGTGTCCATTTGCAAAGTTCGTTCGTGAAATTCATCGAAAATAATTAATCCCACTCTAGAGAGTAGTTTATCATCAAGAAGTTTTCTGAACAAAATTCCGTCAGTCAAATAGACTAATTTTGTGTTCTGTGATGAAGCTTTTTCAAAACGTACTTGATAACCTATGTCTTGACCAATTTTAACTCCCATTAGTTTGCATGCCTGCGATGCTAACAATCTGGCTGCAATCCTTCTGGGTTGCACAACTAATATTTGGCCTTCTATGAGATTTTCTTTTAACAATAATAAGGGAAGCCCTAATGATTTCCCTGATCCGGTAGGAGATTTCAAGATTAAATTAGAAGCACTTTCTAAAGCACTTTTAATCTTATGAAAGCCAGTGTAAATTGGCAGTTTGGTAAATCCATCCATCACTGAAATTTGATATATGATAAAAAATGTTCAACTCTAAACATTGTGGGTTCACTTCCACCACAAATAATCAGTCTTAATATCTTTAAATGAGCAAAATCTAACCGACTGTGATAACAAATTTACTATTGCCTAATGAGATAAGAATAAAGACTTATACGAGTCCAATAATTTTTGTGCAGGTTTATCACCTTTTTGAGCAGCAACAGATAGCCATTCTTTCGCTATCTTTAAATTCTTGTCAGTTCCTTTTCCGCTCAATTTCATAATTCCAACAAAACGAGCTGCTTCTGCGTTACCTCCTTGTGCAAGTGGGAAAAAAAGTTCGAAGGCTTTTAAATAATTATGCTCCTCACCAACTCCAGTAAAAAAATTTCTCGCTAGTTTCAAACGAGTCATGTCATCGGGTGCACTATGTTCATCTCCAATGGCTAAACTATTATTTAGTGAAGGATCTGAATTCAAATTTGGTAAATTACCTCGTTTTCTTAGGTATTCTGTAGCAAATTGGTGATTCTGATTAGATGCTTTAGTCAGAAGACGGAGGCCTTCAATGGTATTCTTAGTAACGCCTTCAGCTCCTTCAATTAATAATAATCCCAAAGAATATTGTGCTTCCGAAAAGTTTTGCTTCACTGCCATTTGTAACCACTGTGAAGCTTTTAAAGCATTCTTAGGAACCCCATCACCATTATAATATGCCATACCCAAATTATACCTTGCAGTTAGTGATTCGGCTCTTACAGCTTTGGATAATAGCTTTATACCTTCCTCAGTATCCCTTTTAAGTAAATTCGGTAAGCCTCTTAAATATAAAGCACCAATCGTCGCTTGTGCCTGTGGATACCCTGCTTCAGCAGAGCGAATAAATAGATCTAATGCCCTCTTTACATTAGTAGGAATTACTTGAAAATCTATTTCACCCATACAGTACATAGCGACAGGATCACCATCAGACGCAAGACGTTGTAATCTGAAAGCTGCGTCTTGGTACAATGTAGTTGCTTGAACAAGATCGCCTTCGATCATAGCTATATTTGCTAAATTGTAGGAACCGAAGGGATGGTCATTTGCTTCCGCCACCTTTGACCATTTTTTTGATAAATTAATATTAATTGATGAACCTGCTTCACCCGATCTTAGAAAAATTCCTAACAAACCTTGAAAGTAAGGTGAACCATTCTGGGCATGGTTTATAATTTCCTGATATGTAATATTCTTATTCCATTTAATGTTTTCAGATCTCAGAGGAAATTGAAAACTTAAGTATGCACATAACGTTAAAATAAAAAGTTTATACATAATGTTTATGTTAAATACTTTAATTAGTCTTCCAAGCTTGAAAAAAGAGTTTTTATAGATGATTATAAAAGTTTGAATTTGTTTTTCCATAATATCAGATTACCAATTCCTGCAGTAATCACTCTATTTTTACTTTTTAAAATAGATGTTATATGTAAAGAGTATACGGTTTCACTCTCAGATCTTCAATTAGCGAAAATCATTAAAAAACAACAAGAGTTTTTTAGTGATTCAATACTTCGTGTAAGTAATGAAAATGAAATGACTAGAAAAGCTCAAGATATCATAGCATCCTATGAAAAGCACATAAATCATAATCCCAGTGATACAAATGCGAGAATATTATACGGCAAATATTTAAGAAGAGTAGGGCAGGAGGACCATGCCATCGAACTTTTTATTGAGGCAGATAAGATCAATCCAAGACTTGCCGTCGTTAAACAACAAATAGCAAATTATTTGGTAGAACAGGGTCGACCGGTAGAAGCCTTTCCTTACTTTATTTTAACAATAGAGCTAGAGCCAAAAGAAGCAGTTTATCACTTTCATTTAGGTAACTTTCTGTTTTTGTTTGAAAATGAACTTATACATCATGGAATTCTAGCAAAAAATTCAGCACAAAGTTTCATGCATCTGTCATTCAAGGAAGCAAGTCTTTTAAATCCTGAAAATTTTGATTTTCGATTAAGATATGCCCAAAGTTTTTTTGATTATAAAGATTCAAATAAAACAAAATCACTAGAAGTTTGGGAGAACATTGAAAAGAACTTTCCCAAAATAACTAAGATTGAAAAAGAATACCTTAAACTGTGCAGGGCGAAAACACTTTTGGAACTCAATCGCCAAAATGATGCTGTAACTTTGTTGAAATCAGTTTCATCAGAATCATTAATTGAAGTTAAAAAATCGATTTTACAAAAGTCTTTAGAAAATAAAAAGAATCTGCAAAATAAATTAATTGAAAATCAAATTAATGAGAAACAGAGTTCATTTGTGCCTAGCTACAAACACTTTCTACCAGACGACCCTCAGCTAGAGCGGCTCAAAAAATTAACTCATAGGTTAGTAGAGGAACGAATGCTTAGTGAGTTGAAAGTTGATGCTGTAAAGGCTAAATACAATCAGTCAGGTAAAATCCAAATAGAACTTACTAATCTACCCTAAGGTACTAATTAAGATTGTGATAATAAATCACATAAATCTGTCCTAAAAATTAACACCTAAATTATAATTATGCGAAATATAGCAAGTTTTAAAGAAGAAAAAACTGCACTCAAATTTTGGAATTTTCTCCAGAGTGAAGGAATAGAATCTACTTTTGAAGAAGATGAAAAAAACGAATGGACGATTTGGGTACTGGATGAAGAAAAACTAAATATCGCAATTTCCTCGTATGAAGAATTCAAAAAAGATCCAAAAAATAATAAGTTTAATTCTTTGAATAATAGTACATCAGAAAATCCAATTAAGAAAAAAGCTAGTATCCAGAAAAGTAGATTTAAAACTCACAACTTGTCAGAATCATGGAAGAGACAAGAAAAAAGCCCTGGAATGATATCACTCACATTAATCATTATATCAGTTGCAGTTTTCCTCATTTCCGCTATGGGTAAAAATACTGATATTGTTAAAGCTTTTCTTATTTCCACAAAAGATGATGGTACTCTATCTGAGATCTTTAGTGGTGAAATTTGGAGAATAATAACACCCATTTTTCTACATTTTGGACTTCTTCATATATTTTTTAACATGTATTGGCTTTACGAGCTAGGTAGCCAAATTGAAAAAAGAAAAGGATCAACATTTCTTACAATATTCGTACTTTCTACCGCCGTTATCTCAAACTTTGCAGAGGTAATGTTGGCAAGTCCAATCTTTGGTGGAATGTCGGGTGTTGTATACGGATTATTTGGGTATGTCTGGATCAAAAGCCGACTTGACCCTGGAGACGGACTTTTTATCCATCAAACCACTGCAATTATTATGATCGGTTGGTTTTTGCTTTGTTTTGCTAATATTATTCCGGGAATAGCGAACTGGGCACATGCAGGGGGATTAATTACAGGTCTTATATGGGGCTATGTATCAGCAGTCCGCTGGAATCGTACATAAAAATTGAAATTGTTAGCTGCGTACAAGTTCATAAATAGCCAAGCCCGCACGCAGATTTGGTATCATATTACAGGTGGATTTCCAATTCCCTCGATGAAAAACTTTTCTACCTACTTTAAAGTCGATACTGTACTTTTTTGCGTCTGAACAAAACTCGTCAAACTCGGAGATTGAAAAGTGATTACGCGGAAAACTGCTTTGCCAACTTTCCTTGTATACATCATTTTTGATGCGGACCCCGTACTTTAAAAAATGATATCTGTTTTTCCAATAACCATGGTTAACAAAACTCACAGCTACTCTTTTTCCCACCCTAAGTGCTTCTAAAATGATTTTTCCTGGCTCTGGTAATTCCTCAACCATCCTCGAAAAAACTACCCAATCAAAAGAACTATCGTTCAACATCGACAATGCTTTACGAATATCGCCTTGATATACTGGAACTCCCCTAGATACACAGGCTGCAGCTTTGGCGGAATCAAAATCAACTCCCAAACCAATTACATTCTTTGATTCTCTTAAATGCTCTAAGAGAATCCCTCTACCACAACCAAGGTCCAATACTTTCTCATTAAAATTTACCCAATCTCCAATGACTTTTAAATCAGCTTCTTTTTTAACATCGGAGCGACTAACTGCTGACCTAGACTTACTCAATAATTGACGATTAATTTCTTCTTGATTAGCACCTTCTAAAAATAATTTTATTAAACGAAGAAATTGAGGAGATTGTAACAAAAATGAGTCATGACCATATTCATGATCGATTTCCAAATACGAAGCGTCTTTTCCTAATATTTGCAAAGATTCAGCAATCAGTTTATTTTGTTTCGGAGTGTATAGCCAGTCTGATGTGAATCCAACTACCATAACTTTTGAAATTACATTTTTTAATGACCTAACCAAGCCACTTTTACCAACTAAATCAAATCTGTCTAAAGCCTTGGTTAATTTCAGATATGTGTTTGCATCAAAACGATCAACAAATTTTAACCCTTGATGATGAAGGTAACTTTCAACTGCAAATTTTTTTTCACTCTTATCATCGCTTAGAACATCGACTCCTTCCATTTGATGACGACCAAATTTTTGTGACATCACCTCATCAGAAAGGTAGGTAATATGTGCCATCATTCTTGCAACTGCTAAACCTAATTCAGGGCGATTCTTTTCAGTATAATTTCCCTTATTCCATTTCGGATCACTCTTAATTGATGTACGGCCCACTTCATTAAATGCAATTGTTTGAGCACTATGCTGTGCCGTTGCTGCTATTATCATTGCCCGTTGAACAAATGATGGAAATGCAACCGCCCACTGCAAAGCTTGCATGCCTCCCATGCTTCCACCTACTACGGAATATAAATAGGGTATACTTAAGTGATCTAATAGTAATTTTTGGGCACGAACCATATCCAAAATAGTTAGTTCAGGGAATGACATGCCATATGGCTCACCTGTTTTTGGATTTATTGATTTTGGTCCAGTAGAGCCTTGGCAGGCACCAAGACAATTCGAACAAACTACAAAAAATTTATTAGTGTCAATTACTTTACCTGGGCCAACTGCATGGTCCCACCAGCCCTTCCTCTTATCACTCAAATGAATCCCGGCTACATGATGGTCACCAGTCAGGGCATGACAAATTAAAACAACATTTGATTTATCTTCGTTTAGTTTGCCATAAGTTTCATAACATATCTGAAATCCTTCAAGTATCCCAAATTCCATGATGAAATTTTCTTCATAAACAAAATACTGTGGAGAAACGAAACCGAGTGCACCTTCTGTAGATTGTTGTGACTTGTCTTTATAAGAGCTCATATTTGAATGAGCAAAATAACGCCCACCTTTACTTTTGGATACTATTGAGAAATTGATTCTAGCAAAGCGTCATTTATGTCATAATTGCAATGGACTGCTTTAACATCCTCTAATTCTTCCAAATTATCTACCAGTTTAAAGATCTTTCGTGCAATCTCATCATCCTTAACTTCGACCAAATTATTTGGAAGATATGCAAGTTCTGATGAATCAGGCACGACTGCTGCATTTGATAAAGCTTCGACAATAGCATCATAATTAGCCGTCTCGCAAATCACTTCAAAATGCTCTTCCTCAACAAGCACATCTTCTGCGTCACTATCCAGAGCAAGTTCTGTTAAATAATCTTCATCAATTTTTTCTTTCGCAATTAGAATTTGTCCTTTGCGTTTAAAATTAAATGCAAGAGCTCCTGCACCAGCCAGATTTCCTCCGCCTTTTGTAAAAGTACTTCTTACTTCTGAAGCAGATCGATTTTTATTATCTGTAGTTACTTCAACAATTATGCCAACTCCGCCCGGGCCATAACCTTCGTACAAAAGTTCCTCAATGATAATTCCACCCAGTTCGCCTGTCCCTTTTTTGACAGCACGATCGATATTATCAGCTGGCATATTAGCTTGCTTGGCCTTCGTAATTAAAGTTCTTAGCCTTGGATTAAATTCAGGATCTTTTCCGCTATCCCTTGCAGCTAATGTAATTTCTTTACTGATTACACTGAAAATCTTTCCGCGCTTTGCATCAACCGCAGCTTTGTGCCTCTTCGTAGTTGCCCATTTACTATGTCCAGACATTAATACTAGTGAAAGATTAAGGGTTCAGTTTGTCAATTTTACTTCTTCAATGAATCCAAGAGAAATTGATATGCTTGTTCAAGTCTTTCTTTTTTATCGAGGGCTTGTTTCTTCTTTCCTGCATTCATAAGTTGTAATTTTGAATCTGAATAATTGTTAGCTCGATCAGCATAATTATTTTCTAAACGTTTCGGATCTATAGGTCCTCTACTCTTTAGTCCAAGAAGATTTCTATATTTTTTTTCTTTTTCAGTAATTGTTTCTTTTTCAGAGTCTGAATCTTCACTCTCTTCTGAGTTTTCATGTTTACTCAAAACTTCGTTTGTGGGAACTTCCTTGTTTTTAGTAATTAAGGTTTGCAAAATGGTCATTAAGTTTTGAACCGTCCAATAAAGTACGAGTGCAGAAGAGAAAAAATACAAAAATACCAAAAACATGAATGGCATGAATCTCATCATCTTTGCATTAATTCGCTGTGCATCACTTAATTCTGGTCCCATTTGGATGGGGTTTAATTTCATTTGAAACCATTGAGTAATAACCATTAAAATAGGTAAAACATTTAGGGAAAACCCCTGTACTTTAGCGACATGATCCTGTTCAGATAAGTCATTAGCCCATAAAAAATCTTGGCCATATAATTCTGCGGCAGAGCGTAGCATCCAAAACATGCCTAAGAAAATCGGTATTTGGATAAGAATCGGCCAACAACCAGCGAAAGGATTAACCTTATGCTCCTTGTAGAACTTCATCATTTCCTGATTTAATTTTTGAGAATTGCCTTTGTGTTTTTCTCGAAGTTTTGACATGGGTCCTTGCAAGGATTGCATTTTCTTCTGAGACCTTGTTGCCTGTGCAGTCAAGGGCCATAGCAACAGCTTGACTAATATTGTCAGAATAATAATGGCTAGTCCATAGCTTTTAAAAATTTCATATAACTTATTTAAAGCCCAGCTTAATGGCTCAGAGACCCACCAAAAAACGCCAAATTGCATTACTTTTTTCTGCTCATACCCAAGAGCCGATAATCCGGCATAATCTTTTGGTCCGGCATAAATTTGAAATAATAATTCTTTGGATTCGTTTGGTCTTAGTATTCCTAAAGGAAAAGATATCGTCCCACTTACACCCTCAATATCTTCACCATCTACATTTTTGATTGAAACTGAACTACCACCAACCCAAGTGTTAGAAAGTTCGTTTACTGGCCTCACTAAGTTAACAAAAAATTGGTTATTAACACATGCCCACATGGCTTTTGACAATTTTCTCGTTTCCATTGTACCAGTAGGACCCATTTCATTAAGTTGAAAAAACTCGTCCTGCTCACCATCGATTCTCCCACTGCACTCAGCACAAGAACAACCCTCTGCTAATGGCATGCCTGAATTGAAATATCCAACGTTTAAGTATGTGGCTGCATTATCAAATGGATTATAAAGACGATTCATCCTAAAAGCGTTACCAAGTTCCAGTTTTACTCGATCAATAGCCAGGGGACTTGAACTTAAGTTTGTTAAAACAGTTTTATGGTTAAAAACATAGGTACTATTTGAATCCCTAGTGTAAAATCTCTTAATCTTAAATTGATTGGGTAATTCCCATTCGAAAACAACTGAATCTTGATTTGATTCAACAATTTTATATTGTCTGGGCTTAGATAATGAACCTGCCAATTTATTTCCATTTTCATCAGTAAAAGACAATGCCAACATCGGGTCATCGATATGGGACATATTGTAATCGCGACTTAGTCTCGAAAATTCCTTCAGCTTGACTTCGCGAACCCCACCAGAGTCATTTGTAAATATTAGAGACGAATAGTCATTTTCTAATCCTTCAATTAAATGTTCTCTAAAGGAAAGGGTGTCCTCGATTATCGGCAATTGGGCTGAAGTCGAGTTTTCGTCATCTGAAATTTCAGGATTGATTGCTGGAGTTATTTCAAAACTACTATTTTGATTTTGTTCTGATACAAAAGATGATCTCGATGAGATTTCTTCTGCATTTTGTTGTTCGTAAAGTTCTTGTTGTTGCTTACCCTGATACCAAAGGAGATAGAAAGCAAGTATCAGCATGCCGATGCCTATTATAATATTTTTCATGAATTGAAAGTATTTTTAGAAATTGCTGAGATTAATTGAGATTCAACCTCCCGATAAGGTACTGAAAGTATAGCTGTTCTGGGAATTAGAACTATTCTCGAACCTTTTGGGAAGTGTGACCTGTTAATACGAAATATTTCTCGGATAATTCTTTTAGCTTTATTTCTCTTGACAGCACATCCGAATCGACGGGAAGCAATGATACCTAGTTTAGGTAAGTCGTCTGATTCAGCATTAGTTGTGGACTGAAGCCAAAAAAAGCGATTTTTTTGTCTGAGACCATTCTTTTTGACAGATAAAAACTCCCAAGATTTTCGCAATCTCATTGATTGCAAATAACTCCCGCTCTTTAATTTCAAAAGGCGAAATTATAAAAGTTATCGAAATCTACGCGGAACGGATGCGGTTAAGGAAGCTCTTCCTTTCCGTCGTCTATTTCTTAGAACCTTGCGTCCTGTGCTGGTCTGATTGCGTTTTCGAAAACCAAATTTTCTAGCTCTGCGTAATTTGGATGGATTGTAGGTAGGTTTCATTAGAAAAAATCTCCATGATAGAGTACGGATGATTAAAGTCAAACCTTCACATTATTAACTTTCGTTTCATTTGATCTTGCGAAATTTTGGAATTCTAACATTATGTGAAGTTCTGTCCCGTTCGTCTAGTCAGGTCAGGACACCGGGTTTTCATCCCGGCAACAGGGGTTCGAATCCCCTACGGGACGCCATTTCACTATTAAGTTTGCCTGCTAACATCTTAGGTGTAGATAAACATAATGGCTAATTTTATCCCTCCTATTAAGGTTGAAGGTGCCAGTGAAAATAATCTTAAAAGTGTAAACCTTGAATTGTTACCTGGAACTCTTGTGGTTTTTACTGGATTAAGCGGTGCTGGAAAATCAACACTTCTATTCGATGTTCTTCATGCAGAGGGACAAAGAAAATATGTTGAAACCTTTAGCCCATATGTAAGGCAGTTTCTAGAAACTCTGAAAAAGCCCAATGTAAAATCAATAAAAAATGTTAGGCCCTCCATTGCTGTTGAGCAAAAAAATACAGTAAAGAATTCCAGGTCGACCGTTGGTACAATGACTGAGCTATGCGACTACTTTAAGGTGTGGTTTTCGCAAGTAGCAAAATTTGTCGATCCCGAATCTGAAGAAATTCTAATTTATGAAACATGTGAATCACTTACAAATAAGGTTATTGGTCTAAAAAACAAAACTCTTATCATTGGATTTTGGGCACAAAAACCTTGTTCTTTATCCCCAAAAGAATTCATTTCATTTTTGATTAAAGCGGGTCATTCACGCGGGTTTTTTAAAAAAAAATATTTTCTCTTAGAAAATATTATTGAACAAAATTGGGAGGAGCAGGAAATTTTTATTGTTGTCGACCGAATTAGCCCGAGTGTTAAGTACAAGTCACGTATCAATGAAGCAATATCGCTTTCAATTAAACAAGGTCATGGTATGGGTGAAGTTCGTGATGCAAACGGTGAAAAAAAACTTCTGCTTTATGAAGGAATACGCTCGCCCGTCAGCGGTAAAAAATACTGTACAGCCAACCCTTCAACCTTTTCATTTAATTCCCCTATTGGAGCATGCCCCGATTGTAAAGGCTTTGGAAGAATTATCAAAATCAATCCTGATTCAGTTGTGCCAGACAAAAGTCTTTCAATAGAAGATGGTGCAGTAAAGCCATTCTCTGGAAAAGTGTATGGTTATTGCAAAGAAGATCTCTTAAAAGCATGTAAAAAACAAGGCATTCCAACTGACCTTCCGTGGAATCGACTATCTGAAGAAATCACAAATTTTATTTGGAAGGGAGACTCTAATTACCAAGATGACAAATCTAATTGGTATGGTATTGAATCCTTTTTTAACTGGCTAGACAAGAAAACCTATAAAATGCATGTTCGGGTTTTTCTCTCAAAATACAGGGATTACTTTCTATGCGATAAATGCAAAGGACATCGCTTAAAAAAGGAATCTAATTTTTGGAAATGGCATTCTATGAGTCTGCCAGAACTTTATCAATTATCGATCGATGATCTTTTAAAGAAGCTTAAGGAATTTGAATTATCTGGAAACCCAAAATCTGATCTTGCTATCGAAAATATCATTACACGCTTGGGTTACCTACAAGATGTTGGACTTGGATACCTAAGCCTCAATCGAGCTTCAAAAAGTTTGAGTGGTGGAGAAACTCAGAGAGTAAATCTAACTGCATGCCTGGGTGCTTCTTTAACAGATACGCTATTTGCATTAGACGAACCGACCATAGGTTTACACGGTACTGATATTAAAAAACTTGTATCAATTCTACGTGCCCTTGCTGACGCAGGTAATTGTGTATGCATCGTCGAACATGATGAACAGATTATAAAATCTGCAGACAAGGTGTATGAAATAGGCCCTTTACCTGGTACCAAAGGAGGTGAAATCTCTTTTCAGGGAAGTGTAGAAGAACTACTAAAATCAAAAGATTCAGTCACCGGAAAGTGGATTTCCAAAAATCGAGTGAATTATTTTTTAAAAAAGAAGACATATACAAATTTAAAAAATTCACCTCATCTTACTGTAAAATCTGCATCTAAGTACAACATTCAGAGATTGTCGGTTAAATTACCGTTAACCGGTATGGTTTGTATCGCTGGAGTTTCTGGTTCAGGTAAATCAACCCTTGTGCATGATATAATCTACAAGGGTTTACAAAACCGCGGGAAAAAAAGTAATGTTACATCAGATATTGATTTCGAGGAAATCGTTTTAATCGATCAAAGTTCTGTGGTACGCACTCCGAGGTCGAACCCTGTTCTTTACACCGATGCATGGAATCCAATAAAAGAAGCCTTTGGGCGGACAGAATCAGCTAAAAAACTTGGTTTTGTCAGCAGTGACTTTTCATTCAATACTGGAAACGGAAGATGCAGTGTTTGCGGTGGGTTGGGTTATGAGTCGGTGGAAATGCAATTTCTATCTGATATTCAGATTCCCTGCACAGAATGTGACGGCAAAAGATTTAATAGTGAATTACTTTCAGTTAAGCTTGATGGTTTAAACATTTTAGAAACGCTTAATCTTACCGTAGACAGTGCAATAGAGAGATTTAAAAATCTGCCAAAAACTTTTCGAAAACTTTCTTCGTTAAAAGATGTTGGTCTTGGATATTTAACATTAGGCCAACCATTAAATACGCTCTCAGGTGGAGAGTCCCAACGTTTAAAACTGGTGAAATATATGTCAGTAATTAAAAAAGGGGGAGCACCTTCCTTAATTATTATAGATGAGCCTACTACAGGCCTGCACCTTGAAGATATTGAACATTTAATGTTAAGCCTTAGGGCTATTTTAGATAATGGGCACAGCTTAATTATGATTGAGCATCATGATCATGTTATTGCACAGTCTGACTGGGTATGCGAAATGGGTCCAGGAGCAGGAAAAAATGGCGGGAAAATAATTGCTGAAGGTCCTCCTCAAAAGATTGCTCTTTTAAAGACCCCGACTGCTCGGATTTTAAAAACCGCTAAACCTAAGATTTTTAAAACGAAATCTAAAAAAAGTGTCAGGGAAATAAATGAAATTTGTAAACTTAAGATAAAGGGTGCTAGAGAAAATAACTTAAAGAATTTTACCCTTGAAATTCCTAAAGGTAAATTTGTTGTCGTTACTGGTCCATCAGGTTCAGGAAAGTCCTCCTTAGCGTTTCAGGTCATTTTTGCAGAAGGACAAAGAAGATTCATGGAATCCATGTCATCATACGCAAGGCAATTTATTCAACAAGTTGGGAAGCCGGAAATAGATAGTATTTCCGGTATCTCACCAACTGTGGCAATCGAACAGAGGGGTCACAAAGGAAATAAAAAGTCAACGGTTGGATCGATTACCGAAATTGCACAATTTCTCAGGCTCTTATATGCAAGAATTGGAATACAACTTAGCATTCATAACGGCAGACCACTCTCGAATGCAAATAAAGGTCAAATTTATTCAGAATTACAAAATGATCTGTTCACAAAAGAACCAAGCTTCAAATATCCGTTCCTTTTATTTGCACCTCTTGTTACAAACAGAAAAGGCCACCATAAGCCGATTGTAAATTGGGCATTAGAAAAGGGATACAATTTTGTAAGATGCGATGGAAATATTATCAAAATTGAAGATTTTGTTGGCTTAGAGCGCTATAAGTTGCACAACATTGAAGTACTACTGACTACTTGGGATGAATTTCCTGCAGAAAAATCTCTAATGAATTGGATAAAAAAGGCTTTGGAGATTGGAAATGGTCGGTTTCTCATTTCATCTAAAAATGAAAGTTTTCTCAAATGGTATTCCACAGAAAGAGTTGATAGTGAAACAGGAGAATCGTACCCAGAGTTGGAGCCAAGTTCACTTTCTTGGAATTCATCAAGAGGTTGGTGCATGACCTGTCGAGGATATGGCAGAATATATGATTGGATGAAAGATGATCTTCCAGCAAAGGGAAAATGGTGGCAAATGGAAGATGGTGAAATTTGCTCTGATTGCGACGGTCAAAGACTTAACTCAATAGGAAGGAATGTTGTCATAAAATCTTCCAATGGAAAGGCATTTTCTCTTCCTGATATTTTGAAATTAACTCCTCCAGAAGTAATTTTGTTTTTCAAGAATATAAAATTAAATAAAAGATCAATGTCAGTCGCCAATGCTATAATTCCAGAGGTGATAGAAAGACTATCTTTCATGAATAATGTAGGACTTAATTATTTATCTTTAGACCGAGAAACATCATCATTATCCGGAGGAGAGGCACAAAGAATAAGACTTGCATCACAACTCGGTTCGAATTTATCGGGAGTCCTCTATATACTTGATGAACCATCCATTGGGCTTCATCCAAAAGATAACAATAAACTTATTGAATCACTTCGTAATCTGCAGACAAAAGGAAATTCTTTACTTGTTGTAGAACATGATCCAGAAACTATCTCGCAGGCAGATTACCTAATTGATATTGGCCCTGGAGCCGGTGAACATGGCGGAGAAATTATCGTCTCTGGGAAACCCAAAGACATTATGAAGTCGAATCTATCTGAAACGGCTAAGTATCTTAAGGAAGGAATGACCCATCCAATAAGGGGGAAATGGAGGGAAATACCAAAGAAGAAAGAACCTTGGATTAAACTTAATCGGATTAATTTCAGAAACCTCAAAAACATTTCTGTGGAAATACCAAGCACTCGATTATGTGTTTGCTGCGGAGTTTCCGGTTCAGGTAAGTCAAGCTTAGTTCGAGGCTTTTTATATAAGGCAGTTAAAGAAGCAATAAATCAAAAATCAAAAAAGATAAAATTAACAAGTGGTAATCTAATAAATGGTAATATCTTTGGCAAAGTGGTTGAAGTTACCCAAAGCCCAATTGGAAAGACTCCGCGATCGACTCCAGCAACATACCTTGGCGTATGGGATAGAATTAGGACAATGATTTCGTCTTTGCCTGAAGCAAAAGCAAAAGGATTTTTACCAAGTCATTTTTCATTTAATGTAAAAGGTGGAAGATGCGAATTGTGCAAAGGTGCAGGCAGAATCAAAGTTGAAATGAATTTTCTACCAAATTCATACATCGAGTGTTCAGAATGTAATGGCAAGAGATACAGGGAGGAAATTCTAAATTTAAACTGGCATTCTAAAAATATCTCGGAAATTCTAAATTTAACATTTGATCAGGCTGCTGAATTTTTCCATTTTGACCACTTTCTTCATGAAACATTTTCAATAATGGTCGAAACTGGCCTTGGCTACATAAAGCTGGGTCAAATTTCACCCACACTTTCAGGCGGAGAAGCACAAAGACTTAAACTTGCATCTGAGTTATCAAAGGGAATCGATAAACATAAATATAAAAAATTAGGTCGTGCAAAACCCACACTTTTCATTCTAGAAGAGCCTACAATTGGACTACATACTGCTGATTGCAGAAAACTAATATTATTACTTCATAAATTAGTAGATGAAAATAATACAGTTATTGTGATTGAACACGACTCAGACTTGATTGCTGAAGCAGATTATTTAATTGAACTTGGCCCTGAAGGCGGTGATCAAGGTGGAGAATTAATTTACAGCGGCAGTGTTACTCAAATTCTTTCTAATCCACAAAGCCCAACTGCACCATTTTTAAAAAAAGTATTATCTAGGGAGTAACTTTCAAAAATATTTTTTTGCCGGCTTTAATAATCTTTTCTTTCTCATTGCTCTCGAAACTTATTTCTTTTTCAGAATCATCAATTTTTTCACCATCTAATTTAATTGCACCTTGTTTAATTAGTCGTCTAATTTGTCCTTTTGATTCAAATTTTTTGGACTCATGAAGTACATTTAATAAAGTGGGAGCTTCGTATGTATTCTTGTTACCAGAAATTGAGAAAATATCCATCTTTTCGGGATTCTCTCCATCCGTAAAAACATTTGAAAATGATGTTTTTTCGTTATTAGCAACATCATATCCGTAAAATAATGCAGTTAATTCTTTTGCTAATTCTTTTTTCTTTTCCATTGGATGATCCTGCATTAAAGACTGAATTGTAGGATCATCATTGAGAAGCAATAATCGATAGTAATCCCACATAGTTTCATCAGAAACTGACATCACTTTACCAAACATATCTTTCGAGGAATCATTAAAGGCAATATAATTGCCATAGCTTTTGGACATTTTCTTTTTTCCATCTAATCCAACCAACAAAGGTAAAGTAATTACAGTTTGAGGGGTTATCCCATCATCTTTCTGCAGTGTTCTTCCAACCAACATATTAAATAATTGATCAGAACCACCTATCTCTACATCTGAACGAAGCATAATCGAATCATATCCCTGAATTAAAGGATACATAAACTCTACCATTGAGATGGGTAAATTATTTTTATATCGCTGTTCAAAATCATCCCTCTCGAGCATTCGGGCAACTGTAAATTTTCTTGCCAATGAAAGAGATTCAGCAAAATTCATTTTACAAAACCATTCGCTATTTCTGCGGACAGTGGTTTTGTCAGGATCAATTATTTTAAAAGCTTGATCCAAATATGTTTTTGCATTCTCAGTAACCTCATCTTCCGATAATTCAGGCCTAAGATCTGAACGACCACTCGGGTCTCCAATGCGAGCAGTATAATCGCCTATTAAAAGTATCGCTTCATGCCCTGCATCCTGAAACTGCTTTAGTTTATTAAAAACTACTAGATGCCCGAAAGTTAAATCTGGGCGAGTAGGATCAACCCCGAACTTAATTCTTAGCTTTTTACCCGATAAGATATTATCCTTGAACTGCTTCTCACCAATTATTTTTTCCGTATTGAATAAAAGATTCTCTATGCTCATTTTTAAATATTTAAAAATCTAGACAATAATAAGAAAATGTCTTTCATCGAGCGTAGAATTTTAATTCTTTTTAAATCTTATCGAATTCAACTTGCTTTCGATGTTAACTCCGTTAGCTAATTATTATTCTTTTTTAACATTCAAACCACAACCAAAATGACATTAGCACAAGGTACAAAAGCCCCAAATTTTACTCTTAAAACTAAAACACCAGAAGGCCTCTCGGATATATCTCTTTCAGACCATCAAAATGAATCATCTGTGATATTACTTTTTTTCCCATTTGCCTTTACAGGTGTGTGTACTGAAGAAGCTTGTACCGTTCGTGACGACATAGCCTCGTATAATCAACTAAATGCCAAGGTCTATGGAATTAGCGTTGATAGTCCTTTTGCACAAGAAGCGATGGCCCTCAAAGAAAAATTAAACTTTCCACTGCTGAGTGACTTTAACAAGGAAGTTTCTTCAGCATATGGTGTCTTGTACGAAGATTTTATTGGCTTTAAAGGTGTTTCTAAACGCTCTGCTTTTGTAATTTCGAAAAATGGGGAAATTTCATTTTCCTGGTCTTCTGATGACCCAAAGCAATTGCCCGATTTCGATGCAATAAAAAACGCTCTTCAATAAAATCTTTTAGATGACTTTGAATATTTTCATTAGTTTTCTTGTGATTTGCCTATTAACAGAATTTGATTTTTAATTAACATGGCTTGTCCTTTTAAAACCTAACTTTTTTATTTTTATCATTTATTTTTATGCGTGAACAAAGTTAATACATACCAAGTTTGCGCAACAAATGATGAGGTTTATGTATCCATCAAAGATCGTGCGTGCTATTTAAATTGTGCCCCTTTACGATCATTCTTAAAAGATATGGTAGAGGATGGAAAATTGACTTTTGTCATAGACTTCCAAAACTGTTCTGGTGCCGACAGCACTTTTCTAGGAATTCTGGTTGGATTGGCGTTGAAATTAAAAAACTCTAATGATGGAGGAAGTCTCAATTTAGTGAACTTAATTGGGCGAAATTTAGAAACTGTACAAAATTTAGGCATTCACAAAATTGCAAATGTAAGCTCATCATTTGTTTCTAGCAAAGATGATCTTGAGCTTATGAAAATTAAAATCCAAGATGAAAAGGAATGCCAGCAAGAAATTTACAATGCTCACAAAACTCTACTCGAATTAAACGAGAAAAATTCAAGAATATTTCGGGATGTTATAAATTTTATGGAGCAAAAAGTTGAAGATTCCAGATAACGCTGGTCTAAATGAATTCATACATTTATTTTCTTTTAGGATTTTCGCTTGGAATTATTATATGGCATTTTTCTAGAAAAAGAGCCCGGGTTGCTGCCTCTATTCTCAAAGATCAAAAAACACGGTTACAGCAAGAAAAAGAAATCGTTGTCAACTTTATGCATAACCTCGCTGTTGCCATAGGAGAGGGGGTTGCCAAAAAAGATTTATACCAAAGAATTGCACACACTGCAGTTATTACTACTGGTGCGATTAGTGCTTGTGTTTATGAAAAATTGGAGAATGGCAAACTTCGAAGTATTGCAACCGAAGGGCTTTTTCCTCCTCAAAGAAAATTAAAAGCTGCATTAGATAAATCAGAAAATACAAGAGCTAGGTTTCTTGAAAGGATTTTAGCTACTGAGGTTCTGGAGGATGGTGAAGGAATTATTGGAGAAGTTGCCAAAACCGGCAAACCAGTTTTCGTACCTAACGCTCAGAATGATCCTAGGGTTACTAGACATGATGACCCGTCTCTTATACTTCGATCGTTAATTTATTCACCTCTAATTCACGACGATCAAATTCTAGGCGTGCTTGTAGTTGCTAACCCTGCAAATGGATTGCCATTTAGTGATACCGATTTGTCCCTTGTAAATTCTCTTGCAGAACAGTCAGCACTAGCAATTAAAAATTCAGATGCAATGAATTTACGCCTAGAAAAAACTAGAATGGATACAGATCTAACCTTGGCAAAAGATGTGCAAGAACTCTTCTTAGCAAACGAATCACCTGCATTTAAAGGACTGGAAATTGATACTCAATATATTCCTTCTTCTCAGGTAAGTGGGGATTTTTATGATTTTTATAAAATTTCCGCCACTAAATTTGCAGTTTCGGTTGCAGATGTGTCAGGAAAAGGAGTCCCTGCATCATTGCTCATGGCACTCTGTCAAACAAACCTTAGGCATTATGTCAGAAGAAATAAATCACCAAAAGAGATTCTGATCGAACTTAATCATGATCTTGAAGAGAGAATTCGAGAAGATATGTTTATTACTCTTTTACTGGCAATTATTGATACTCAAGCTAATACAATCACATACGCTAGGGCTGGCCATGAACCTGGTCTCCTAGGCAGACTAACTGAAGATAAATTTACAATTGATACACTTAAGGGTAGTGGGATGGCTGTGGGCATGGTTCCATCTGAACTATTTGAGGAAATTATTGAAGATCGAACCTGTGTATTTGAAAAAGGAGATATACTCGTACTTTACACAGATGGCGTTACTGAATCACAAAATCGAAACAATGAAGAATTTGGGTTAGATCGTCTATGTAATGTACTAAGTTCTTCTCAAAACAGAACGCCTTTTGAGTTTAACTCATCTTTATTAAGCCATTTGGAGAACTTTTCTTCTGTTACCTCAGACCGCGACGATCTTACATTATTATCGGTAAAAAGAGTCTAGTTGTTCTATAAGAGTCGTCCTTCGTCGAAGTCTATAATATCGGCAAAGGATCTTAAATCTAAACGATTACCAGCTCCTAAATCTGACTTAATTTCTTCCAATTTTTCTTTAGCCATGTCTGACATACCCATCTGAACTACCTTACGATTCCAAACGTGAGCATTTAGATCTTCCGGTAGTAATTCTTTTAATTTTAAATTCAGTTTTTCATCTGAATCAGACTGTTCCACACATGCTATTATTTCTTTTGGATCTACGCCAAGGTGTAGACACAGAAAACCGTCAAATCCTTTTGTAAAATTTCTTTGATAACTCTTAGGCAATTCATTGCTTAAATATTTTCTTATCTTAGCGATAAAACGCGGCAAATGAAGTAAACCCAAAGGATGAGCAACATAAGGTGATGGTAGGTCACGCAGAATCGCTCCTGTAGGACCCTGATCATAATTCTCGTCAATGTTTGTCAAAATGCAAAAAATTGGTTTGTCTCTATTCTTCAACATCAAAGATGAAACAAAGCAAAAACAAAAAAGTCATAACACGGATTTCAAAATATATTTTTGAGCACAAAATCCTTTTCTTCCTAACACTATCATTGGCATTTGTGATGACCATATTATCGGTTTTAGTTCCATCTGCGATCCAAAAAGTGCTAGATCAAATTTTTGAGGAGGGTATCAATAATTCATCGAACTTTTTTTATGGCATATTAATGATCGGAACACTTTTCTTTGCCAAAGAAGTTTTCAACTGTTTGCGTATTCGAGTTAACAATAAATTAGAGCAAAAAGTAATTCTAAAAATTAGAAAATCTCTTCATGATAAACTATTAAGTTTACCAATAAATTTCTACGATCGGAGAAAAAGCGGTGATATTGCATCACGAGTTGTTGAAGATGTACAAAATGTCGAACGAGCTATATTGGACGGAACCGAGCAAGGTATAATTTCCATTTTGACCTTAATCGGAGTCACAATCATGATGTTTACACAAGAGCCAAGATTAGCCGCTTTAGTTTTTATCCCTCTTCCTTTTTTAGTAATAATGGCCTTTCGTTATTCGAAGATCTCAAAGAAAAACTGGAAAGCTGTTCGAGAAGCTTCAGGGGAGCTCAATTCTCTCTTGGTGGAAGATATTCAGGGAAACAGATTAATTCATTCTTTTGATCTTCAAGATAGAGAAAAGAAAAGATTCTTCGAAAGTAGTAAAAAATTAGAGGCTAGCTCCCTTAAAGCTATGTACAGATGGTCTATTCAAGGTCCAAGTGCTAGCTTTACTTCCTCATTAGGCATTTTAGCAGTTGTAGGCATGGGTGCTTATTTATTAGAGACAGATCCTTCATTTACGACGGGGCAATTTTTTGCATTTCTTTTATATGCAAATATGTTCTATGAACCTGTCAGGCAACTGGTTTCAATAAACAATATGGTTGCCGCTGGAAAAGCATCGGGTGAACGAGTTTTTGAAATCTTAGATCAAAAGATTGAAATAAAAAGTCCGATTAATCCTTCAATCTTTCCAAAGAGTAATTATTCTATAAATTTTTCCGATGTTACATTTTCTTATGATGAGAGAGAACCAATTGTACAAAATTTAACTTTTTCATTAAAAAATGGTACAACTACTGCATTAGTAGGTCCAACCGGATCAGGTAAAACCACGATTGCAAACTTGGTTCTAAGATACTATGATGTGGACTCTGGATTTGTTTCCATAGGTGGAATTAATGTTAAAGATTTTTCCCTGAAAAATTTGCGTAGCAATATTGGATTGGTATCACAAGATCCATTTTTATTTGATACAACTGTACAAGAAAACCTGCTTCTTGCAGCACCGAATGCGACCGAAGAGGAAATAATTACTTCTTTAAAAACAGCTCGGGCATGGAGCTTTGTAAAAAAATTGCCAGTAGGTTTAAACACTCTGATAGGAGAAAGGGGTGTAAGGCTTAGTATGGGAGAAAAGCAAAGGCTAACATTAGCACGTGCAATTTTAAAATCACCTCCTATAATGATTTTAGATGAAGCAACATCTAGCGTTGATGTTGAGACAGAGTGGCAAATTCAACTTTCACTAAATCAATTAGTAAAAGATCGTACAACTCTTATCATTGCACATAGATTGAGCACAATTAGAAACGCCGATCAGATAATTTTTCTAAATAAGGGAAAAATAATTGAAAAGGGAAATCATGAACAATTAATCAATATGAGTGGTTCCTATGCAAATTTTTGCAAACATCAGAATAACCTAATATCGCAACCATCTATGGACGCTGCCTAGACCATAGAAGAAGCAAGCGAATTAGGTTTGCAAAAAGATAGGGTGAAAGTAAAAAAAGTAAACTCAATAAAGAACGTAAATTTAGGAATGATAGCGGACCGTAAACTATCTGCTCAGCCCAAACGCGTAATGGTAATTCTCTAAAAAAATCAATTCCTAAATATTGAGATAAGTAGTAAATCATTAATGGCCAAACAGTAAACCCAATACACACAAAAAACAACGCTAGCCAAAGCTCCTTGCTCCAATCAAATTTTATAACCATCATTTTATTGTTCCACTTGCTTAATATGAATAATGCACATACATAATAATTATATTTAAAATTTACCCAACTGAATTATGAAAATCCTTCATTTTACATTTCTGTTTATTCCATTACTAATTTCCTCACAATTAAATGCTGAAGATCAAAAGCTCTCAAAAAAAGTCTACGATAGCATCATCCAACCTGTATTCGAAGCTAAATGTCTAGAATGTCATGGTGCTAAAAAAAATAAAGGAAAACTAAGATTACACACTAAATTAGACTTTCTTAAAGGAGGATCTGGTGCCGGTGAGGATATAGTCATCTCCGGGGATGCTGAAAGTAGTGAATTGATTTTTCGAATTACTTTGCCAAACGAAGACGATGAAGCAATGCCTCCATTGGAGGATAAAGAACATTACAATCCTGTCACCGAAGAAGAACTTGCCGTAATGCAGGCATGGATAAATCTTGGAGCATCATTCGACCTTCTCGTTTCGGACCTAGATCAATTAACCAAAAAAGCGGCTCTACATGTTTTTGAAAACATGCCTAAAAAGATAATTTCTAAAACAATTGCACTCCAGCCAAAACTCCCCGATGTCTCACCTGCAAATCCCAACGATTTAGAGGCGCTACATAAGCTTGGTGTCTTAGCAATGCCAATCGCACAAAATACTAATGCTATTTATGTTAATGCCTCATACCTTGGCAAAAATTTTAATGATAACCATTTGAAAAAACTATTACCCCTTTCCAACCAACTGCTTTGGCTAAATTTAGCGAGAACGGGAATCACTGATGAAGGACTTAAGATTGTCTCAAACTTTAAGCTACTACAACGACTTCATCTTGAAAACACATCGATAACAAGCAAAGCAACAATTCATATCTCAAAATTATCCCAGCTAGAATATCTAAACCTATATGGAACAGAGGTTTCTGATGAATCTGTCGCTAACCTAAAAGATTTAAGTAGCATAAAAAAGTTATTTCTGTGGAAAACTAATTTTACACAGCAAGGTGCGGATTCACTTAAAAAATACTTTGTGGAAAAAAATGAGTATAAATCTCTGCTTATGCAAAAGGAAGATATTCAAAAAAAAATAGAAAAGATTGTTAGTGAGCGAAAAAAAAATATTGCTGAGCTTGAACGTAAAGTAACTAAAGAAAATGCAAATACCTTGGATATAAATCCAATAAATCAAAAATGTCCTGTTTCCAATAAATCGGTTAACGAATCTGCTAATTCAACATTTGAAGGTCGAAAAATCGGTTTTTGCTGCATAAAATGTAAAAATAAATTTGATAATGACGGTGCTGTTTATCGATCTAAAATTGAAAGTTTCTCCGCATCTAAAAGATTCACTGAAATAAATGTACTTCTGCTGAATGCAAAAACAGAAATGGAAAAAATCATTGAAGAACAACAACTCGAACTTAATTCAGTTTCAGGCAAACTTAATAACATGGGACCCAAAATTAACCTTGGTTGGCAGGACACTAAGATTACATCCAAATAATTATATTTATTTTTGAATTTATAATGACAGAAAATATAGACAAAGAGGTCTTATCTATTTTCAAAGACTCAAAAGCTCTCTTAACGGGTCATTTTATCTTACGTTCTGGTATGCATAGTGGGCATTTTTTTCAATGTGCACAGGTTTGTCAGTATATGAATAAAGTAACACGCCTAGCGGAGTTACTAATTAAAAAATTAGATGTAGAAAAACCAAATGTTATTATCTCTCCTGCTATGGGTGGGTTAGTAATCGGACAAGAAGTAGCAAGACAATTAAATTGCAGGTTTTTATTTCTTGAAAAAATTAATGATCGATTAGCATTGCGAAGAAATTTCTCCCTTTCATCATCTGACAAAGTATTATTGGTTGAAGATGTAGTAACAAAGGGTGGGCGAGTTAAGGAAGCTCTTAAAATAATAAATAAGACGAAATGTAATGTATTAGCAGTGACCTCACTTGTAGATAGGAGTTCTGTAAAGTTAAACTTTGGAACACCATTTCAAGCTCTCTTGAGGCTTGATTTTCCAACTTATTCGCCAGACCAAATCCCACAAGAACTAATCAATATACCTGCAACTAAACCGGGTAGTTAAATTTTAATTCTTTATGGCACACGGTACGCAATAAATCTGTACTTGCTTCTATACCAAACATAAAGTCTGTTGCTTCCCCTTTTAATCTGTTCCTCAACATCGCGAACAGAATTTACTTTAAAACCGTTAATCTCGACTATAACAACGCCTTCTTTAAATGTTTGAGCTTCACCCGTTGATTCAGTAACAACAACACCATGTGTATTAGCAGGTATTTGGTATTTTTGACGATTTTGAGGTGTTAATGATTCAAGCGTTACCCCTGGCATTGACATCCGATTCGTACCACCCATAAGTTCTAATGTAACAAAAACTGTTATTTTTTTACCATTTCTTATTAATTCAATTGGAACCCTTGTTCCAGGTGCAGTCTGAGAAATAGCTAATCTAGATTGGTTTACTGAATCGACCTTACGGGTACCCACTTTTATAATACGGTCGTTAAATTTTATACCAGCAAGATCCGCGGCACTCCCTGGCACAACGGCAGCAACAATCGCACCTAGTTCGGTCGAATCAGCATTTCTTAATTCAACACCCAAAAAGCCTCGTCTTAATCCACCTTTCTCAACGAAATCTGTTAACACTTTAATTACCATGTTAACAGGAATTGTTAAACCAATTCCGATACTTGACCCCGTTTGTGAAATAATAGCTGTGTTTATGCCTATTAATCTCCCTTTAACATCCAAAAGTGCACCACCCGAATTACCCCTGTTAATAGAAGCATCTGTTTGTATGAAGTTTTCATACGAACCAGCCTCATCTAAAACTCCTAACTCACTTCTTTGAGTGGCAGATATTATTCCCATTGTCACAGTCATCCCGATACCTAAAGGATTACCAGCTGCAAACACTACATCGCCAACTTCCAAATCATCACTATCTCCAAGAGATACAAATGGAAGAGGCTCTGAAGAATCAATTTTAAGAACAGCGATGTCTGTAGATCGATCAAAGCCTATGATATTTGCTTTATATTCCTTTTTGTCAGATAATTGTATAATAACTTCCTGAACCAATTCTCCACTTCTTGGATCAGTTATAACATGAGCATTTGTTATCGTGTGACCTTCTGGGCTAACAATAACACCAGATCCAATTCCAGCTGGAACCATCTCTTCTTCTATGCGTGGATTTTTAGCACTTGGCATTCCGAAATATCGCCTCAAAAATTCTTCACGTGGATTTGAGGATTGCCCAGGATATAATCTTCGCACCATTTGCTGGGTTGTTACAGCGACAACGGCTGGTGTTGAATGCTTTAAAGCCATTGAATAGCTGTTTGGAGCATTAGTATTGGTTCGATCCAGTTTTGAACGGTCAATTTTTAAGCTAACAGTATTATTATCTGCGTTGAGTAATAAAAATATCGAAAAATTTAAAAGTATAATAAAGAACTTCATTACTTCTTAGCGAAAGTGATCTAAATTATTGTTTAATTTTAGTTATACAAATTTCTTAACTAAAACCCTTTGATCTGAAATAGACTGGATATACTGCTATCTGTATTTGTACGACGAATCGCTTCACCTAATAATGGGGCTACACTTAATTTTTTAATTGGTAGATCATCAATCTGCATATCGACAGTATCAGTGGTAATCAACTCATCAAGAATTTCTCCCCGTAATCGTTCTTTACCAGTATCATTTAAAACTCCGTGACTAACCACTGCACTTACTTTTTTTGCACCACGATCCTTAAGGATTTTTGCTGCTGCCGTAAGGGTCCCTGCTGTTTCTGTCATATCATCAATTATGAGAATTTCTCTACCCTCAACCTCTCCAACAAGATTCATCGCCTCTACAGTGCTTGCACCAGTTCTTCTTTTAGCGACAAAACCAAGTGGGCAACCAAGAACTTCAGCATAAGCATTAGCCATTTTCATACCGCCAACATCAGGAGAGAAAACAGTCATATTATCAGGGTCTCTTAATTTTAATTCCTCAAAAAAGACAGGAGATGCGTACAAATGATCAACAGGAATATCAAAGAAACCTTGAATTTGCTGTGCGTGTAAATCCATAGTCAAAATTCGATTAGCACCCGCGGCAACTAATAAATTAGCAACTAATTTAGAAGTAATCGGTACCCGGGGTTGATCTTTTCTATCTTGTCTAGAATAACCAAAAAAAGGTATAACAGCAGTAACTCTTGCCGCAGATGCCCGTTTTGCGGCATCTATCATAATTAGTAACTCCATAACATTATGGTTAGCAGGCGAGCAGGTTGATTGCACGAGGAACACATCCATACCACGAATGTTTTCATTAAACCTAACAAAGCTCTCATTGTCTGGAAACGAAGTTACAACAGCATCTCCAAGGGGAACATCTAAATATTTACAAATAGCTTTAGCAAGAGGCTTATTAGAGTTTCCAGAAAAGATTTTTAACTGTTTGTAATCGTGCATATCTTTTAATTAATTATTTCTATTGCGACCATCAAATCTTTTGAATAATTCGGGTAATCTTTTTTGTAAAATTGATATTTTTTGAGATAATTGATATGAAAGAGCAGGATTTCCTTTTAAAAATTCTCCTGGTTTAACATCTTTTGTAATCCCGGATTGGCCAGCTATTTTTGCACCAGAACCAACTTTGATATGCCCGGAAAAACCTGCTTGTCCACCAACAACAATGTCATCACCAAATTGGACGCTTCCAGCAATTCCAACTTGGGCCACAATCAGGCAATTCTTTCCAATTTGAACATTATGTCCAATTTGAACAAGATTATCAATTTTAGTTCCTTCACCAATTTTTGTTTCTTCAATTCTTGCTCGATCAATGGATGTGTTAGCACCAATCTCAACATCATTCTCAATTACTACTCTTCCCAAATGTGGGATTTTTTCATGCACTCCATCAACTTGCTCAAAACCGTATCCCTCAGAACCGATAACAACACCAGCATTTAAAATAACTCGATTTCCTAACTCACAATACGATAACAGTTTAACACCAGGAAACAACCGACATTCATTTCTCAAAATGCACGATTCTCCAATATGGCAATGAGATTCAATAATAGATCGAGAACCAATTTTGACATTCTTGCCGACAAAACTGAACGGACCAACATAAACACCGTCTCCAATGGTTGCAGTTGGGTCAATCCATGCAGTTGGATGAATACCCGGTAATGGTTTTGGAAAAAGTTTATCTTCTAAAAGTTTAGATAACTTGGCCAAGCCTTCGGAAGGATGATCTAAAAAAATATATATTTGGTTTTTTTTAGGTTCTCCAATGTAATCACGGGGCAACAATATAATAGAAGCATTTGAACTCGAAACGAAATCTTTGTATTTTGCATTTCCGAGGAAAGAAATGTCTCCTTGTTTGGCATTTTGTAAAGCAGCGATTCCACTAAAATACTCAATATCACACTTACCTATTTTCTTAGATTTTGGAAGTGCCTCTAAGAGTTTGGTTAGTGGAATTTGGATATCCATTAGACTCAATATTAAGAGCCTGCCAAAAAATTATTATTTGGAAGAACTTGCGTTTAATGTAACTATAACATCCTCAGTTACATCATATTTTTCACCAACAAAAAAAACGCCAAGCTGTGTTTCGGAAGAATTCAAAATCATATCAAATTTTTTAACATCAGCTACTTTTTTGACTGCACCCCTTATGTCCTCAAGATGCTCAACAAGTAAGTTCCTTTGTCTTTGTGCAATCGTGGCTTTTGCCCGCTTGTCGTAGGAGACCATATCGTCTTGCTTAATTTTAGCTTTCTCTACTTTTTCCTGATATTTTTTTCTTAGATCAGCACTGTCAATATTAGGATTTTTTATCTTCTCTTCCATTTCTTTAAGCTCTTTAACAATTTTTTCCATTTCAGCTCGAAAAATCTCTAGTTCCTCCATCGCTATTTTCTTTGATTTATCAAGCCTTTCTCTGGCTTCCTTTACTTTTTGATAACCATCAAAAACTTTCTGCACATCAACGACTGCTATTTTTTGAGCAAAAATGTATGTGGTGAAAAGAAAAAAGAATACAGGTAGAATGATTTTGTGGATAATAGCCATTTTTGAATTATTTATTGTGTGATATTGATGTTAGAATCTCGTGCCCCCTGAAAAATGGAATTGAGGTGAACCACCAGTTCCTACTGGATCAGTAATAGGGATGCCTAAGTCTAACCTTAAAGGCATACCCATAACCATTATACGTACACCAAGTCCCCAATTATCATGCCAACCCTGTTGGTCATCGCCGGGAAAAAATTTGAAGTCTCCAGTTCTCAGAAATCCACCATCATAAAAAAACGCAAATCTAAGTGGATCAGCAATTTTAAAAGTATATTCTGCACTCAGGTAACTGTATGAATTTCCACCAGTAGGTTCTTTTAAAGTTTGTGGACCCGCTTCACGATAATCCCACCCTCTTAAATTGTAGGGTCCACCAAGAAAGAATTTTTCAAAAAAAGGTACATCAGTATCCTTCCCATCAAAACGACCCAAGGTTCCAGTTCTTCCTAAAATTGAAATAACCTGATCCATAGGGTCAAAAGTCTCGAAGAACTTTGCTCCTTGTAACTCAAACCTCCCGTAATCAGCGTCCCCGCCAAATGGACCACCAGCAAATTCTTTCCTCACACTCACAATGCTGCCTTCAGATGGAAATAAAATACTGTTTCTCGTATCCCTTGTTAAACTCAAACCTACCTTTGAAATAAGAAGGTCTTCATTTTTAATAAAAGATGGTGCATTCACGCTAACATCGTCAATTTTGACATCTTCCAACCGGTAAAAAAGGCGCCCTTCAACGAGCTCAAATAATCTCTTTCTAAAATATATCTCAAAACCAGCTCGCATTTCGTCATAATATGAACTGTAATAGTCCGATTTTTCTCTAAATAATTCAAACCCAGCAGCAACACGCCTGTTCATAAACCAAGGTTCTTCAAGGGCAAGTCTAGCTTCGTTACTACGTGAACCCAATTTCAATCGCAAACGAAACTTTTGACCATCACCTTGTAATCTATGTGGACTTCTCCACCTCATTATATCAAAGTTTCCCTGCCTAAATTCGGCAAACATCATCGCTTTCTCAAGTGTGCTAAAACCAACTCCAAATGATACATGGCCGGTCCTGCCCTCTTCAACATTAACGACCAAATTTCTTCTACTTGCCTGAAGCTCTGGGTCTTGCGAAGCTATTGGCTCATCGTCTAAAGTAACCTTTTCAAATAATCTTGTATTCTTAAGTCGAGCTTCACTTGTTTCCATCCTAAGAAGGTCGAATGTTTCTCCAGGTGCAAGAGCAAGTTCTCTTACAATTGCAATTGTCTTTGTCTTATCATTACCACGGACTTGAATCGAATTAACAGAAAATTTGTTATTTTCCGTAATTTCGAAATGTAAATCTATTTGGTTGGTCTTAAGATTTGGTTTTCGAGTAGAGATTACACGTGCATCGAGGTAGCCTTGTTCACCGTATTTCTTTCTCAATCGATTTCTCTCTTCAGCAAGAAGAGTAGGGGAATAAGGTTCACCAGTTTTTAATTCTTTATCGCCTCTGCCGTCTAATATTTTAAGTTCTTCTGTAGTTATAACGGAGTTACCTGCAATTGTAACCTCCCCGAAATAGGATCTAGGACCTTCTTTTATATCAACAATAACATCAAGTGACCTACCACCTATTGGCGTAATTTTAACATCGCTTTGCTGGATTGAAACATCAAGAAAACCCTCATCACGATAAGCGATTCTTAGTTTATTCAAATCTTCCTCCAAAATACTCGGACGATATTTAGACCTTTTCGACCAAAATCTCCAAAACTTCCAAGAAGCTGTCTCCATTTCTTTTAACAATTTCTTTTCTGATATATTTTCGTTTCCGATAAACGAGATTTTACTAATTTTTCGTTTTTCATTTTCAACAATTTTGAAAATGACTGTAACACTTCTATCACCATCTTTTTGAATGATTTGACTATCTATACGAGAATTCCAATATCCCTTTTCCAAATATAGTTTTTCCAATTCTCTTTGGTCAGCATTAATTTCTGCTTCGTCTAATAATTCTCCAACGCTTACCTGAATTGATTTTTCTAATTTCTTTTTAGACAGCTTATCATTACCTTCAAAAATAATTTTTCCCACCCTGGCTTTAGTGTATATTTTAAATACTATTGCTACCTCGGTTGATGAACCTTTATCAGGATCAAGAAAGACTTTTACATCATCAACTGCTCCGGTAGACATTAAATTCGTTATGGACTTATCAATAGCTGCTGACTTGTAAGGAATTCCTGTTTCTATTTGTAAATTTTGTAAGATAAATGATTCCCCGATTGTTTTTGGGCCTTCCAACTGGATAGTAATGGATGAAATCGTTTGTCCTTCTGGTTGAATTTGCGACCATAATAGAACTAAACCAAAGCAGAAAAAGAAGCAGGGAAACAACTTGCGTATAAATTTCATAGTATTAATTCAGACGGGGATCGTTTTTCATGCTTTCGAATCTTGTGTATTTTCTGACAAAAGCAAGGTTTACATAACCAGTCGGGCCATTTCTTTGTTTGGCAAGAATAAGTTTAATCGGTTCAAAATTGTCTGTTGCATTTTCATTTTCTACAGTCTGCGAAGTATCACTTTCGCGAATGTCTTCTCCTTTCCTGAGCTTTCCAAGTAACATAACAATATCAGCATCCTGTTCAATTGATCCAGATTCTCTAAGATCAGATAGTCTTGGCTCTCTTTTTTCTTTTTCAGAATCTCTGTTCAATTGACTCAATACAATAACAGGCACCTCCAATTCTTTAGCCATTGCTTTGAGCCCTCTCGAAATAATTGAGATTTCATTTTCTCGAGATGGCGAAAACCGATCACCCGATATTAATTGAAGATAATCAATAACAATTAAAGATAAACCATTTCTAGATTTTACACGCCTTGCCTTAGCTCGAATCTGATTTATGGTCAATCCACTGGTATCATCCACCCATATGGGTGCTTGTTGAAATTCCTGACTTATTTCGTTAAGTTTGGTTGCATAGTTTTTTGCAACAAAACCTTTTCTTAGATCGTTCATATTTACCTTGGCTCTTCCACAAATAAGCCGCATAGCGAGGGAAGGCGCACTCATTTCTAAACTAAATACCAAAGTGTTTTTGGGCTTCTCTTTGTATTTATGAGAGAACGCGATGTTCTCCACAATGTTCATAGCTAGACTTGTTTTTCCAACAGATGGCCTAGCGGCTATAACAACCATCTCCGCGGCTTTTAGTCCATTTGTCAAATTATCTAAGTCTTTGTATCCCGTAAGTAGTCCGTCAGCATCTTCTTTAGAAAGCATTTTTTGGATTTCTCCCATTGCCTTTTGAATGGGTTCCTTAAAGTGTACAGAAGTTTTTGTGTTTTGATCATCCCCTAACTCACAAACTCTTTGCTCCATTCCTGAAAGAAAGTCGTCAACCTCACCTTGGAGGTTATTCGCTCCATCAATAATCTCAAAAGCAACATAAATACAACGTCTTAACAGTGCTTTTTCTTTTACAATTTCCAACCAATAGGTAGCATGAGCAGTTGTATCAATTCGAGAGGTTAGTTCGAATAAAGCAGATTGGCCTCCGATTTGATCAAGTTGTGATTTTGATTCTAATTTTTCCGCTAATAAAATTTCGTCGGATGCTTTGTTTTCCCGATTTAAATCTAAAAGTGCTTCAAAAATTATTTGATGATTAAAGTGATAGAAATGATCTGCACTAATTGCCTGTTCTGCACACCTGCCCATGATTTCACCACTGCCATCCAATATACAAGCGGCAAGCAATCCTTGCTCCGCATCTAGATTACTTGGTAGAGGTTTACCCTCTATAGTTTCTTTAACCGAAGAATTATTTTTAAAACCAGCATCTTCAAACCTAGGTGAAGATTTTTCTTTAGAAGAGGAGGATCCTAGGGGTGACATTCGTTCTTTCCCAAGTAGATTTATGAATATCTACTTAATCGCTTTCTTCTATTGGATTTTCAGAAACAACCTCAACATCAACCTCTGCCGTTACATCCTTGTGCAAAGATAATAATACAGTTGTTTTACCTAAAGTTTTAATTGGTGAAAAAGAACTGATATGTTTTTTATCAATACTAAACCCTGCCTCTCGAAGTTTTTCAATAATATGATTAACTGTGACAGAGCCAAAGAGCTTGCCTCCAGCACCTGTTTTTACAGCGACTGCAATTTTAGCCTCCTTTAACTTGGAAGCAATTTCTTGTGAATTTTGTAATTCCTCAGTTTCTCTAGCTGCACGTGCAACCTTAAGTGCATCCAACCTCTTCTTGTTAGCCAAGTTAAGAGGAACAGCTTTTTTTCTTGGTAATAAATAATTCCGGGCAAAACCAGGTCGGACTTTTACAACATCTCCTTCAGCGCCAAGGTTGTTTATGTGTTCAATTAATAATACTTCAGTGTTAGCCATAATAAAGGATAGGTTAATAGGGGTGATTCAAAATGGAACATCGTCATCCAAGTCTTCTTCTTGATTGAGTTGTGAATCCTGATTAGCAGGAGATTGAGTTATATCAGCAGATGAAGACGTTGATTGAATGTTTCGGGACTGATTGGTAGTGGAATCTTGTTTTGAGTCAACGAATTCAAAATTATCCAAAACAACACGGATTGCACTTCGTTTTTCACCTTCCTTAGACTCCCATTGATCAAGCTTTAGCCGCCCTTCGACAAAAATAGCACGACCCTTTGTAAAGAAACGACCGACAGCTTCAGCTCTTGGGCCGAAGCATTCTACATCAACGAATGTTGTTTCGTCTTTTCTGTTGCCCTCTGAATCCTTGTAAGAACGATTTAATGCAATACCAAAATTACAAACCGGTCTACCATTTGACATCATCCTGACATCAGGATCACGAGTCAAATTTCCAATAAGTAAAACTTTGTTAAGGGAAGCCATTATCTAATGGTAAAAATAAAGATCAATTATCTACGTTCAATAAGGATACGATCAACCTTTTTCTCTAATTTTAATTTTTCTTTTAAGCGCTTTGGCATTTCAGGATCAGATTCAATCTCGAATTGAAGAAATGTGCCCGAATTCATATCTTTACTCTGAGGATATGAAAATTCATGTGATCCTTGGTTGTCAACTTTCAAAACTTCCCCGTCAATTTGACGAATAATCTCGCTCAGCTTAGGAATCATTTCATCAGATGACCCGTCTGAACCGCGGGAATCATATACAATTGTAGCTAGATAGTTTCTTTTGTTCATAAATTTAAATAGATTGAGCTTTGTTAAACCTGTTCATGGTAGATTCAAGTCCGTTTTCGAATAAAGAAAACAAAGCATTAAAAAAAGTAGTTTTATTGGACTCGAAGAGATGATATTCAGTATCGGAAAATTCGGAAAGTACGAAATCAGAAAGTTTTTTGGAAGCATTTGTATTCTTGCCGATTCCAATCCGAAAGCGAATGATAGAATTGCCAAGAAAGGAAATAACGCTTGCAACCCCATTGTGCCCCCCCGCACCTCGATTCTTAGATATTTTTAAACCAGCTGTTGGAAGAGTAAGATCATCATGCACAAGAATGATGTTGTTAGAAGAACACTTAAAATATGACAAAATCTTAGTAAGAAACCGACCACTATCGTTCATGTAGGTGGTGGGTTTTATAAATAGAATTTTTGATTCTTTATGAGACATCGTCATGTAATTAGCGTGGAAATCTTTCCTAAATTTAAAACTTAGATTGTTTGCTTCTGCAATGGAATCAAGAAACCAAAAGCCAATGTTGTGACGGGTTTTCCAGTATTTTAAACCTGGATTCCCAAGTCCAACAACTACAAATTCTACCACAATTCATGAAATTTTAAGATGCAGAATCTTCACTCGATTCTGAAGCTTCGCTAACTTGGTCAGTAGACTCGATATTTTCATCAGATGCTTCAGCATTTTCATCATCTGCATCAGAACGACCACCAGCACTACCAACGCAAGAAACTAACATCCCGTCTGGCTCACTGATGTAAGTAATTCCATCCAGTTTTGGAAGATCTTTAATTTGTAAATTCTCTCCTAAGGCGAGCGAGGAAATGTCTAACTCAATCTGAGAGGGAAGGCTACTTGGACGACAACGAATTTCAACTTCATTCGTTAGTACTTCCAGAATACCACCGGAGGTCTTTACACCTTCAGCTTCTCCAATTATCGTCAATGGTACTTTAGTTTGCAAATCTTCACCTCGATTAACTTGTATGAAATCAATATGTAAAATAGAATTTTTGATCGGATCCATTTGCATATCTTTAATAAGGACGAGCTCATCTTCTCCTTTATTTCCCAGCAAACGAAGCAAAGATGAGGTTCCTGAAGCTTTGCGTAACAACATCCTCATTGAACGATCATCTAATGAAAATGGTTTGTTTACATCTTTACCGTAAAGAATAGCAGGAATTCGTCCTGAAGCACGTAATTTCTTGCACGCTTGTCGTCCAGTCTGCTCACGATCTGAAACTTCGATGGTTAAATCACTTAATTCTGACATATTTAAGAGGGTACTTGATTGGAAAAAAGTTTTTACAATATCACTTGCCCTGAAATCTTGCAAGCAATTTACATGTAGAGAATATGTTATGTAATTTGTTAATTTAGTTTCTGAAAATTTCGGATCAGAGATCAGGAGCTGACCATTTCAATATACCACCATCTTTTAATTGTTTAGCATAAAGAACATGAAAAGGTTGAGTGGCAGACATTCGAGCTTTTTCATTAACCATCAGAGGCCGAGTTTCTACCCAGAATTTCTCATAAGCTTTTCGCATTGACTTTACAACTTTTGGTTTTTTTTCCGCAATATCAATAAGCTGTGAAGGATCCTTCTTCATGTCGTAAAGTTTATTCTCTACAAGACGATAACGATCATTTCTAACGGCAAAACGCTTCCACATATTATCCGTTGGCTCTACTCCAGTTTTCCATCGGGCAACTTGGGTAAAAAGGTAGCGGTCCTGCCACTTGGCTTCGGGATTTTTGAGAAGGGGAACAAGACTACATCCTTCAACTTGACCTGCGGGCAACTCATCAATTCCTGCAATATCCGCAAGTGTAGGCAGAAGGTCGATATGAGCGGAAATCCTTTTAACCACTGTATCTGTTGCAAATTTTCCTGGCCAACGAACAAAAAAAGGCACACGAACTCCACCCTCATCTGCCGAACCTTTAGCACCCTTCATCCCCGCATTGAAACCTTCAATAGGCTCGCCTTCCTTAGATTTTCCAAGTTTGGCACCTTCTCGTACCATTCCACCAACCGATCCATTGTCGGACATAAAAATAAGAACCGTGTCTTTACTCAATTTCCATTCATCGAGTTTTTGCATTAATCGACCCATATTTTCGTCAATATTCTCAATCATTCCATAAAAACCGGCATCTCTTTCGGAGAAACCAAGATCCCTAAATCGCTTAGCATTTTTAGGTGGAGCGATAAAAGGACCGTGAGGAGCATTCGTTGTAATATAAGCAAAGAATGGTTTGTCTTTATCTTTCATCTTTTTTATCCACCCCATTCCAGCCGTGAAGAACAAATCTGTGCAATAACCGGCTGTCTTGACAAAAATACCATTGTGACGGATTATTGGATCAAAGTACTTGTTACCTGGAACATCTGCACATGAGCAATTAAATCTCTGTCCAATTCCACCTGCTCCATGGATAAAGGCTTCGTCAAAACCGCGCTTGTGTGGTTGGTAGGGTTCCTCGTCGCCTAAGTGCCACTTTCCAAATATCCCAGAAACATAGCCCGCCTTCGATAACACCTGAGGGAGGGTCACCGTGCTTAATGCCATCCTTTCCCTCTCCAAAATAGTATGAGTGATTCCATTTTTCATGGGATGGCGTCCCGACATAAGAGCAGCTCGAGTAGGGGAACAGGTTGGACTGACCAAAAACCTTTCAAAGCGGGTGCTTTGATCGTGTAGCTTATCCAAATTAGGAGTTTTAATCCACCTATTACCATGCTTTCCAATTGGACCATACCCTTGGTCATCTGTGATCATAAGTATAATATTGGGCTTGGACCCAAAGGGTAATTCTTTACAAAATAAGTTAAAGATTCCTGCAGAAAGCGAGAATAAAAAGAGAAGGAATGTTCCAAGTTTCATGACTGATTGTTAAATATAAATTGGGATTCTGAAAAAATTAGTAAACTTACCTTGGATGCGTACAAGCAAAAAATACCACCTTGCTATTTGACCAATGAGAGAGTTTAAGACTATCATATTTATTGATGCCCTTTTTAAAGCATGTAATATTACTTTTTGCACTTACCACAATCTCGCAGGCGCACACATTTACAAGTTCAGATGGCGTTCGTAAAATCGAGGCATCAATCACTTCCTATGATGAAAAATCTAAAATAGTTAGCATTATTCGAATCGATGGGAAAAGTTTTAACAGCAAACTTTCCTCCTTCAGTGCCAAAGACCAAGTTTACATTTTAAAATGGTTAGAGGGAACCAAAGAAAACTATCTGTATGTTGGAAAAGAATACCCCGGCCATCTTCAAATGTACCTTAAAATTTTAAATAGTGGCGGGATTGGCTATGGACAAACTATCCTATATCGGCCAGGCTTGGCTCCCGTAATTATCGGAAACGGTGCCACTCCCTTTCTCGCATGGGTGGACGGATACAATAAATTGGATCAGGCATATGGTCGATTTAATGCGATAAGTATAAACTTTGACTTAATAGAAAAAAACTGGCGTGCGAGCATATCATTTCGAACAGGTCGCACATTAACGCAATCAACTGGAGTAACGATAGTTCCAACAGGAAATTTGTATGGTTTAGCTAGCGTGAGTGGCCCAATTCTTTATCAACAACCACAGAGGGTTGTCATAATGGGTAAAGACTCTGAACAAAATTCATTACTTATCTTACCTCGTGGTCCAGCTCCTGTTTTTATTAATCCTTACTCAGGAAGTATGAATATGAATGGTGTTGGTGTAAATGCTAAGGGATATTCTGGGTACTCTCGAGGAAACGGGATATCCATACGAATTAATCGATAATAAATTACACCCTAAAAGAAATATTTTGGGGTATGCTACTTTTATTAGTTGAAAGAAATTTCAGGTTGATATTCAAGTTGTTTGCGGATGCCTTTAAATCACAATTTTAACCACATTAACATTATATTTACTTGAATGATTAATTTTAATCAGTTTGAACCCAATTGACCTTAATTGATTACAAATTCACCAATGTTCATCAATGCATAAGTTAAATGGAATTTTTAGTTTTGATCCCATATTTACAAGTATGAAATCGATACTAACACT